>JACPHB010000024.1 GCA_016188835.1 Parcubacteria group bacterium | reverse complement strand
GTCAACTGTAATCGTGAAAATGCCTCTTTTTTCTTATACTTTCACGCTTTTGAATATACCAGCGTACTAAAACAGTAAGTGCCATTACTCGTGGAGCACGCCATGCTGAAATTTAAAACCGGCCCGTGGGAGAAGAAAAAAGAGATTCTCTCCACACTCGGTTCGAACCTCTCACTTATGGACAAAAAGTTAAGTATTTCCTTAGAAAATTCACTTGTGCCTCTTAAAACCGTCTCACTCGTGTCTGGCCAAGTTATTGCAAGGGTTCGAACCGCAAAAAATCCAGTGAATAAAACAGAAATCGAGCAATCTCTTGCTCGATCTCAATCAATGCTCCGGCACCTGGATTCGAACCAGGAACCCACTCCTTAACAGGGAGTTGCTCTACCGTTGAGCTATGCCGGAATGCGAAATTATTTTTACATAATTTTATGAAAAAATCAAATCAAAATCCCGCCCCGCGGTCGCGGGGCGGGATTTTATGATTCTTTTTATTCTTCAACGACAACAACTCCGGTAACTGACGGATTCAAATGATCGTGATACTTCCAAGAGCCGACTATATCAAATTTAAACGAATAGCTTTCTCCATTACCCAAACTTTTTAAAGCGTCAAAACCCGGATAAACATTATGAGTCGGATGAAATGCTGAAGCGGGCCAGACCGGCGACTCCAAACTGTTATTTATCCAAGTTACGGTATCGCCTTTTTTGATTTTTATTTCTTTCGGAATAAATATATTTTCTTTATATTCAACAGTCCATGTTTTTGGAGAAATGGCCGTTGATGGTGCCAGCACCGGTTTTGCGCCGCTGTAAAATTTAAAGATAAAATAAGCGGCTCCTACAATAAGCGCAATTATTATAATTGCTAGTAAATATTTTTTCATAAATTTAAAATTGTAAATTGTAAATTAATTTAATATCCTTCCAATTTTTTCAAGTGATGGTGCTGGCGGATTTTTTCAAGCGCCTTGAATTCAATTTGGCGGATTCGTTCGCGAGTAATGCCGAATTCATTGCCCACTTCCTCAAGCGTATGAGTAACGCCATCGTCAAGCCCAAAACGCATTTTTAAAATTTTCTGCTCCCGCGGAGCAAGATCAATTATTATTTCCTTAATTTGGTCCCCCAAAAGCCGCAGAGCGGCCGCTTGAGCCGGCGTAATTCCTTTTTCGTCTTCAATAAAATCGCCAAGCGATGAGTCCTCATCTTCATCGCCGATGGGCGCTTCAAAAGAAATTGTGTCTTGGGAAATTTTAATTATATGCCGAATTTTTTCAACATCAACTCCCATTTCGGCAGCAATTTCTTCCGGAAGCGGTTCGCGCCCCAAATCTTGAAGCAGGCGGCGTTTTACCTGGGTAAACTTGGAAATTGTTTCCACCATGTGAACCGGAATTCTGATTGTCCGCGATTGGTCTGCTAAAGCTCGGGTAATGGCTTGCCTTATCCACCAGGTGGCGTAAGTTGAAAATTTAAAGCCCCGCCGATAATCAAACTTATCAACCGCCCGCGCTAAACCCAGATTGCCTTCCTGAATCAAGTCAAGCAAAGTTAAATTCGGACTGCGCCCCACATAGCGCTTGGCAATGGAAACCACCAACCGCAAATTCGCTTGAATCAATTTATTGCGCGATTCGATATCCCCTTTTTCAATTTTTTTAGCCAATTCTTTTTCTTCGTTTCCGGTTAGAAGCGGCGTTCTGCCTATTTCCCTTAAATACATTTGAACCGAATCGGAAGTAATGGTGTCGTCGGCCTCAATATTTAAAGCCCGGTTAATTTCGTCTTCGGTCGGCTCCGGCGTCGCGTCTTTTATAAATTCCTGGCTTTCTTCAACTTTGATATTAGCTTCTTCCAGCCGGTCATAAAGCCGTTCGAGTTCGGAAATATCTTTTTCAACGTTGGGAAAAAATTTAAGGATTTCTGTTTCCATTACAAAGCCCCTCTCGCGACCGCGAGAAATTACGGCTTTTACCCGATCTTCAAAAATCTGCTCTTTTTTGGTGAATTTAACTTTTCCCGTTTCCTTGGTTATCCACCTTTCGCCGATTCTTTTAGCCGTTCTTTTTTTGTGATTAACCGCGTGCTTAGCTTTTTTTGTTTTAAATTTTTTTGTCTTTTTCTTTTTCATTTAATTGATATAATTTTTTTGAAATGTTTTGAAATTCATTTGTCATACTATCCGAGTTAGAACCATTGGCCTCGCACCTGCTAATTTCATTACCGATTTTTAGCAAGCTTTCTTTATAATGTTCACGCTCAATTTCTTTGGTTATGAAAATAACTTCTTTGCCAAGGTCAAAATCAGAATTGGCTTTACTAAGTTCAAAGTCGCCAAGCATATATAAAAAATCCAAACGGGAGCGCCAATCAGCTGGAATTGCCGATCTGATTTGAGAAAAATTTCCGTTATTTTCCAAAAAAGCGGATAAAAATTCAAAATCGCGAGTCGGCATAAAAGCGGCAACCTTAACCGTTTCGGCAATAGAATCCGTCTTTTTTAATAATAACGCTAAAAGCCGTTCGCTCAAAATTTCTTTTCTTGTTTTCTTGGCAGCGGGCTCATTTGGGCCGGACACGGAACGACTTGGGATGTCATTTATATCTGTTTCATGCGTTTCAAGACGCTCCATTTCTTCTTTAAGATCGGATTCGGATACGCCCAAGCGCAAGCCAAGCTCTCTTATCCAGCTTGAACGCTCAATGGCGGAAGGCATTCGTTTTATTTCGGAAAGAAGATTTAAAGCAATTATTTTTTTGCCCTCAAGTTTATCCGGAGAAAATTGCCTAAAAATTTCTTTAAAATAATAGGACATGATCGGTTCGGATTTTCCAATAATTTCTTGAAATTTTCCCGGGTTGTCTTTAACAAAGTCGGCCGCGTCTTTGCCCGACTCTAATCTTAAGACCGAAATATTAAACCCTTGCTCATTTGCCAAATCAATGCCGCGCTTTGTTGCCCGAAAACCAGCATCATCCATGTCAAAAGCCATAATAAGATTACCGGTAAGCCGTTTTATTATTGTAAGCTGTTCTTCGGTTAAAGCCGTGCCGGAGGTGGCAATAATATTCCTAACGCCGTCTTGCCACGGCAAAATAACATCCATTTGGCCCTCAACCAAAATCGCCGCATCATTTTTCCTGATATCGGTTTTGGCGCGATCAAAACCATATAAAATGCGGCTTTTACTGTACAAAATAGTTTCGGGAGAATTTATGTATTTTCCGGTTTCAAATGATTCGGTTCTGGAAGAAATAATTTCATTCATCGTTCTTCCCGAAAAAGCCACAACCCGCCCGCTGGTATCAAAAATGGGAAACATCAAACGATTGCGAAACCTATCATGATATTTTGGAACTTGAAACTTGGAGCTTGCCTGCCCGCCAAAGCCTTGGCGCAGGCGGGGAGCTTGGATAATAAGACCGGCTTTTTCGATTTCATTCTCCCGATATCCTTTTTTTAAAAGAAAAGACAAAAGCGAATCCCAGGAATCCGGAGCATAACCTATTCGCCACTCATCAATTGTTTCATTGTTTAATCCCCTTTTGCGAAGATAATCTAAAATTGGATTTGCGTTACTAATTGAAGTTATAAAAAATTGCGCCGCCGATTCGCATATTTCGTAAAGATGGTCTTTTTCAGAGCGCGCTTTTGGGTCGCCATATTCCAATTCTACGCCGGCTTTTTCCGCCAGTATTTTTAAGGTATCAATAAATTCAATACCCTCAATTTTCTCAACGAAAGTAAAAATATCCCCGCCAATTCCGCAGCCGAAACAATGCCAACTCTGACGCGAAGGAGAAACCATAAAAGACGGTGTTTTCTCATTATGAAAAGGGCACAGCGCCTTATAGTTAACTCCGGCTTTGGTCAGCCGAAGATATCCAGATATAACATCGGAAATGTTTAATTTCTCTTTAATTTGCTGGACATTGTCATTCATAATTCGCTATTCGTTGATGATATACTCTATTTTAATCTGAAGCCAGCGGCCGCTTCCTATATTAATCGGATATTTTTCTTGAGCGGGCGCCATGGGACCGTCGGGATCAATCGGTTTTAGGAAGTAAGAACCGGGCCGCAAAGGAATCTGAAAGGTACCATCGCTGTGAGTCCGAATTGAAATAAAAGTTTTTGAAGCATCATTTGCGGAAAAAACATCAATGGATGCCTCAAAAGGAGCGCCGAAAACAGTAATAACCTTACCGTAGATACCGGAATTTACAATATTTCCTTCAATAGCCGGGCCTTGAAGTTCCGATTCTATATAAGAATAATTTTCCCCTTCTCCGACTAAATTTATATCCGTCGCGGCGGGTTTATTATATTTGACTATGTTTTCAAGTTGAGCCAGGCGCTGTTTTATATCTTCATCATCCGGATATTTTTTGTTTAAATTTTTGATAATTTCTAGGGCCTTATCATAACGGCCGGTATTTTGATAAATGACCGCTAAATTAATCAAGGCCGGTTGATAATCCGGTTTTTTGGAAATCGCATATAAAAATTTTGATTCGGCTTCTTCCAACCTACCAGCCATAGCTAACCCCACGCCTAAATTTATGTGCCCGCCAATGTCATCGGGATTTATTTTTAATAATTTTTCCGACGTTTCAATAATTTTAGCGGTTTTGCCTTGACTTATGTAATAACCAGTTAAGTTGCTTAAGGCCTTTTGATTTACCGGATCAATTATTAAAACGCTATTCCAAAGGTTTTCCGAATTAAGCCAGTCGTTATTGCGATTAAAAGTCAAAATAAAAAATAATATTAAAGCAATCGCGGCAACGGTTTTCCCGAACGGATAAAAATTCTGATTAAATTTAGATTTTATATAAGATAAAAAATTATCTAACCCCAATACTGCGGCCAGAAAAAATCCTGCAAGCGGCGCGTAAAGAAATCGCTCGCCAACAATGTCTTGAAACGGAATAATCTGGAGCACCGGAAGAAGAAAAGCTACAAACCAAACAATGCCGATAACGAAATTAAATTTGAATTTTTTAAGTCCCACGTAAAAAAGAAGCAAAGAAACAGAAAATAATAAAATTCCGGCAATCACTCTTGGGTCCCCAATGCCGGATGGCAAAGGAAAGTTAGCATAATTTAGCAACAGGTTAACCGGATAAACCGCCAAACTTATGTATTTATAAAATACCGTGGGAGCAAGCAGAATATTCTCTAAAAATCCGCCGCGCGAAGCGTGATCGCCTAAAGCGCCTAAAATTTTATAACGGGCGTAAAAATAGAATAAACTCATTAAAACAAAAGGCAGAAACAACTTCCAGTGCTTTTTTAAATAAAATAAAAATATAAAAAGAATTATAAAAATTCCCCCAAGCGCCGTTTCTTTTGACAACAGGGAAAGACCAAAAAATAAATAGGAAATAAATAAATATTTTTTTTGATAATTGTCGGTAAATTTAAAAAGTGCTAAAACGGCCAAAATAAAAAAACCGAAAAAAATCAAACTGCTTTGATTGGCGACCCAGCTTACCGCTTCGGTTGCCGTCGGATGCAGCGCCCAAAAAGCCGTTGTTATGGCGGCAATGCCAATCCGCCGAGTAAGCTTCATCGCCAAAATATAAACCAAAATTAAATTAAAAATATGGAGGAGAATACTGGTAAAATGAAAACCGGATGGGTTTTTGCCAAAACTTGCGTATTGCGCCGCAAACGCTAAAGATGCTATCGGCCTCCAGTTTTTTCCCCCGCCAGTCTCGGTATGATAATTGCTTCCGGTAAAAATATTAGGGCTTAAAAAGAACTTGGAAAATGGCTTAAAGTTTTGGATATCTTTGTTGTTCACTATAAAAGCGTAATCGTCGTAGACAAATTCAGCGCGAAAAACTTTAACATAAGCCAAAAGCGTAATAATAATTAAGAGACCGACGACAGCCGGTCCGAACCATTTAGAATATTTACTGGTAATTTTATAAAAATTGGGATTCATCATTTTTGCAATTGCTGCAGAACTTTTTGCAGTTCCTGCGGACTTTGGGCACCTCGCAGTCCTTGTATTATATTAAAATAGCGTTCGATGTAAGGGGTAAGAAAATAGAATGTGCCAAAAATTACTCCAATATAAACAACATATCTTAAAATGCCCCAGAAACGGCGCCATTTTTCCGCCTGCCAGAGTTTGCGCACTAAAATCAAAGTTTCTTCTTCCGGAGTTAAAGATGTTTTATTTCCTTCCTTTCCCATAAAAAAATTATATCAGATTTTTGACGAAGTTGCAATCAATCGCTTTGGATTAGATTTGTCTGTCGCGATAGAAAAACAAACGCCAAAGAGGCAAAAAATAATCCGACATCGCGGAAAACAATGTCGAAGGCGCCGAAATTAAAAATTATAATGCCCAA
Source organism: Parcubacteria group bacterium (assembly GCA_016188835.1). GTDB lineage: Bacteria > Patescibacteriota > Minisyncoccia > UBA10092 > UBA10092 > JACPHB01. Next base: position 26,406 of record JACPHB010000024.1, on the reverse strand, counting down.
AAGGGTTGCCGCTGAAATGAGACCGGCATAAAATTGCCATTTTCCGCTAATTAGCCAAAAGCCCAAAATAAGCTCATAGAAGCTAAAAGTTATCAGCAAAAATTGCACCGATAAAATGTCTCTTATAAAAATGGGGAAAAATCCTATCCAATCGTTAGGATTTAAAAATGAGAATATGGCGGCATAAAAAAACACGAAAGCTAATCCGAGCCGCAATAGAAAAATAGCAATTTTTCGTTCTGACATTACTTTAACTTAAAAGCGCTGTAAGCTAAGTAGCCGGCCAAAATTACCGCCAGGCCGCTTAGCCACATAGGAACTTCCCAACCGCCGATAATCGCGCTCCAGCCGTAAACCAAACGCAAAGCATGAAGTATGGCAATCATAGAAAAAATTACCAAAGTAACATTATAAAAATATTTTTGGTTCATTTTTTATTTTAATTTTAAATTATTACCTTAAAGTTGATTTAAGTCAGCGTCTAATTGCTTTAAATCCTGATCCGGATTGCCGACATCAACCGCGTTTAAATCCTTATCGATTGTAGCGGTGGTGTCATTATCCAAAATCGGCGCTTCTTCTTTGATGATTATTCGATTAAAAAAACCATATTGCCAAGCGGTCCAGGCGAGCGCCAAGACAACAACTGCGATTAGAATCCAAAGCCAAGTTTTATTTGATGTTTCCATATTTTTTTATTCTTAATTATTTACGAATATAATTTATTGCGATGGCGTTGTAGTGGCTTTCGGTTCTTCGTCTACACGGGGAACGCCTTTTAATGCCTGATTCGCGTTCTTAACGGCTTCACGAGCGCTTTTCATTGCTCCATCGCGAAGCCCAAATAAATCTGTTTTAAACTGCTCTTTTACCGCTTTAAACGCCGCGCCGAGTTTATCTTCAGAAGTGAAAGTGGCAGTATAAGTTTTCTTCGCTTGAGTTTCCACTGCAGTTCTGGCAGTTTCAATAGCGGTTTTGGCATTTTGAATCGCGGTTTTTACTGCAGAAACATCCTTGCCCGCAGTTTGAGCTTTCTCGGCCCTTAATTCAACTTTAGAAAGAATCTCGGAAAGGCGATCTAACACTTTACTAAAGTGGTTAGTCCATTGAGTATTAATGTGAGCCAGTTGTTCATTAAGCCGAGTGGCAATTTGTTTCTTTTTTTCGTCGCGCAATTTGCTTATTTTATCTTTTAATTCCGCACGGCGTGTTTCGGCCGCTTTTTTAGCTTCCTCTCGCGCGATCTCAATGCGCTTTTTTGCCGCCTCACGTTCATCTTTTAATTGTGTGTTTAGTTCAGTTCTCTTCGCTTTTATATCCTCACGCTCGGTTTTTACTTGGGTTTTAATATTTTGAATATTCTGCCGTAAATCTTTAGCGCGCTCTTTTAATCCGGCGCCAGTAGTCGGCACGTTAGTTTGGGCCGCAACCGAAAAAGCAAACGCAATGCCCAAAACCGTTGTTATAAGAATTTTTTTAAATTTTTTATTCATAATTTTAAACTATTTAATAATAAACTTAAAAAATATATTTAGCCGTAAATTTATTTTTTTGAAAGCTCTTCTGGGTTTAATTCCGACATATTTTCGCCACCCTTATGCTCGCCACGAGCCGTTTGAGCCGCCGCTTCCTCTTTTAACCGCTTTTTCTTTTCTTTTTTATCAAGTTTTGCTAAAACATCAATCACCTCTCGCTTGTTATAATAGCCGCAATAAGCGCAAATATGGTGCGGCAAGACCTCACGATCGCATTTATCGCAAACCGCTAAAAAAGTTTTTTTCAAAGCCAAATGAGACCGCCTCCGGTTTCTTTTCCCCTTCGTATGCCTTTGTGTCTGCACTCCCCCCATAGAATTACATTCTATCAAATAATTAAATGAAAATCAACTTTATGTATTTTCAATTCTAATATTATAACAGAGTATAATATCACCCTCTCTATAAATCTAGTAATAATAAAATCACGGCATTATAAGACGATCGTCAATTTATGCCGTGATTTAATTTTTTTATCAGATTTTTATCAAATAACAGATTTTTAGATTACTCCCCCACTTTTAAAATTTCACGGAATACTTTCAAAATGTAATTTGAGTTCTGATTCATTCGTAACCTTGGTGGCCTCAAAAAATTTAACATATGGTCTAACTTGAAAAATTTCCGCAATAAACTCAATTTCATCTAAGCAATTATATGGATAAACAAAAACACTTTTCTGTAAAGAATAAAAACCAAGATCATTGAGTTTCCGGCGCAAGGCATTTCGAGCTGGTCTTTTTGATTCCGGAATATCAAAAGTAACTACTCGCCATTTTTTATCCCAAAAAGCCGGTTTCTTGATTGCCATATTGTCTAAATCAAAAGCAATAACTTTTTTCCTTCCTTTTTCTGTTAGTATAATCTGACAGATCCCATCGGGATTTTCTTTAAAATCAATTAACTTGTCATTATAAAACTCGCGAATGCAATCTCTAAGATAGCCCCTCTTCATTTTGCGCCATTCTTTGGGAATGTCGCCTATAATTTTAAAATATTGCTGCGGCGAACGATGCAAACCAAGAGCAACGCCGGCTGCTAGCGTAAATAAGATTTTTCTTTTAAAAAGACTTCTCATATAAATTTTATATAAATCTTAAACAAGATTACAGCACTTAGCGACGATCGTCAATTTATGCCGTGATTTTATTTTTGATTAACGTTATTAATGCATTTCAGGACAACCGTCAAATTATGCGTTAATTTTTATTTTATTTCTCGAATCATGAACTCTTCAAAATGTTCTTGGCAAAATAAAAAGCGCCCATGGGAGCGCAAAAAATTACGATCGGCTAAGCTGTTTTAATGCTTCGGTGCCATAGCCTTGAACTAATACCTTATCAGGATTTTTAATTCTTAAAATCTTCCTGTTACTAAATTTTAGTTTTATTCGAATCATTCTGTTGCCATCTAATATTTCGCTTTTTTGTTTACAGTACGGCATTGCCTGTATAATGAAATATTCCCATTTAGCATGTTTCATTCTTGCAACAATTTTTTTACAAAAATCAAGAACTTTTTTCTTCGCGTCTTGATCATTTTCTGCATCAAAGTTTATAAATCTGGGGTAATGATAGTTTTTATATACTAAATTGAAACCAAAAATCATACTCCATTTTTCACTCATTTTTGATCTCCGCATTTTTAACGAACAAGCTAATTTAATCGCATTATATTACATAATATGTAACAAAACTAAAATAATCAAGGTTTCAAATGTTTAACTTATAAAAATTTTGCGGGAAAAATTTTTAGATGATAAAATATAAACATTAATTTTGAGATTTGATTTTTAATTTGTAATTTTTATGCCGTTTACCCACTTACACGTCCATTCTCACTACAGTTTGCTCGACGGTCTTGCTAAGATTGATGATTTAATCTCTAAAACCAAAGAATTGGGCATGGATTCGCTGGCTTTGACCGATCATGGCGCGATTTACGGCGCAGTTGAATTTTTTCAGAAAGCCAAAAAAGCCAGTATAAAACCGATAATCGGGTGTGAGATTTACGTGGCAAGCGGCGGTATGAACAATAAAACCAGCGCTTCCGACAATAAACGCTATCACCTAACCGTGCTTGTAAAAAACGCTGTTGGATATAAAAATTTAGTGCAATTAATCACTAAAGCGCACTTGGAAGGATTTTATTACAAACCGCGAGTTGATAAAAATTTACTAAGTCAATATGCTGAAGGACTTATTTGTCTTTCTGGTTGCCGAAATTCGGAAATTTCTCATTTTTTAGCAATAAACCAGTTGGAAAATGCAGAAACCGCCGCCCTGGAATACCTAAATATTTTTGGCAAAGACAATTTTTTTATTGAGCTTCAACCGCATTTTTTTTCCGATAATAAAAACCCCGACATCTTTTTAAAAACAGCTGACTTTGCTAAAAAATTAAAAATTCCTTTGGCGGCGACAAATGACGTCCACTATATATCAAAAGAAGATGAAGATTATCATGATGTGCTTTTAGCTGTCGGCACCGGCAATAAAATTTCCGACACCAACCGGCTATCGGTAAAAGGCGTTAATCTTTCGCTGAAATCAGCGGAAGAAATGGCAGAATTTTTTAAAGATTTTCCGGAAGCGATTGAAAATACCGCTAAAATCGCCAATACGGTTGATTTTGAATTTGAGTTGGGCAAAACCCAATTCCCCCATTTCGAGCTTCCGGAAAACGAAACGGCAGAAAATTATCTTGAAAAATTGGCGATTTTGGGATTACAAAAACGTTTTGGATACAAATCCTTAAACGAAGCGCCGCAAGAACTTTCTTCCCGATTTAATTTTGAGATTGGGGTTATCCAAAGAACTGGCTTTGCATCTTACATATTAATTGTTTGGGATATTGTGAACTGGGCTAAAAGCCAAGGCATTGCTGTCGGACCCGGACGCGGTAGCGCCGCCGGATCTCTAATATCTTATTTAATCGGTATTACTAATATAGACCCAATAAAATATGTCCTGCTTTTTGAAAGATTTTTAAATCCCGATAGAATCGCGCCACCCGATATTGATTTGGACTTCGCCGACCACAGACGCAATGAGGTGTTGGATTATATTTCCCAAAAATACGGTAAAGACCGCGTTGCTCAAATCATAACTTTTGGCACGATGGCGGCCCGGGCCGCCATAAGAGACGCCGGCAGGGCTTTGGGTTTTGGATACGGTTTTTGCGACAAAATAGCCAAAATGGTGCCATTCGGGCCGGGAGTAACTTTAGAAAAAGCTACGGGAAATGTCGCCGAATTAAAACAAGCGATTGATACCGATCCGCAGGCGCGCCAGTTGATACAAACGGCAAGAAAACTTGAGGGAGTGGCGCGTCACGCTTCAACTCATGCTTGCGGCATTGTTATTACTAAAAATCCTATTATTGATTATATGCCGCTTCAGTGGGCGCATTCTTCAAAAGGCGGCGAGGAGGCGCTTGTTACTCAATATGAAATGCGCTCGGTTGAAGCGCTGGGTCTTTTAAAAATGGATATTTTGGGACTTAGAAATTTAACCATCATTGAAAAAGCGCTTAATCTTATTGAAAAAAACTACGGAGAAAAGTTGGATATTTATAGCATCCCGATTGATGATCAAGAAGTTTTTGAATTGCTTCGGCGCGCCGACACAACTGGAGTTTTTCAGCTTGAATCAAACGGCATGCGCCGATATCTTAAAGAATTAAAACCGACGGAACTTGAAGATATTATCGTGATGATCGCGGCTTTCCGGCCCGGACCGATGGAATTTATCCCCGCGTATATAGCGAGAAAAAATGGAAAAGAAAAAGTAACTTATTTGCATCCGGGACTCGAACCGATTTTAAAAAGCACGCATGGAGTAGCGATTTACCAGGAACAGGTATTGCGCATCGCCAATCAATTGGCCGGTTTTACATTATCAGAAGCCGATATTTTGAGAAAAGCGGTGGGCAAAAAAATTAAGCATCTTCTTGACGAACAATCGGAAAAATTCATAAAAGGATTAATCAGTAATGGGATAAATAATATAACGGCAGAAAAAATTTGGCATTTCATAGAACCATTCGCCCGCTATGGTTTTAATCGCTCTCACGCCGCCTGTTATGCTTTAATATCTTACCAAACTGCCTATCTTAAAACTAAATATCCGGCTGAATTTATGACAGCACTTCTTAATGCCGAAAGTTTTGACCTTGACCGCGTGGCAGTTATTATTAACGAAGCCAAAAGAATGGGAATAGAAATTTTACCGCCGGATATTAATGAGAGTTTAGAAGATTTTACTCTAATCAAAGGGGAAGGTATCAAAATTAGATTTGGTCTCTCGGCAATTAAGAACTTAAGCGCTAACGCGATAGAAAGTATCATTAAAGAAAGAGAAATAAACGACGCGTTTTTAAACATTCCCGATTTTATAGAAAGAGTATTGGCAAAAGATCTGAATAAAAAATCTCTTGAGGCCCTCATAAAATGCGGAGCGTTTGACGCTTTTAGCGAAAGGCGAAAGCTTTTGATAAATATAGAAGAACTGTTAAGATATTCTAAAGATCTTGGCAAAAAAAATAACTCATCGCAGATAGGGCTTTTTGATTCTTATTCAAATTTGGCGCCTTTAAAATTAATTTTGGCAGCTCCGGCGGCAAAAAAAGAGAAATTGGCGTGGGAAAAAGAATTGCTTGGTCTTTACACCTCGGAACATCCGACCAGCGAATATAAGGAATTAATGGAAAAAAAATCGCTTTTAATTGGAAAAGTTAAGCCCTCTTTAATCGGCCAGAAAATCGCCGTTGGCGGATTAATTTCTTCAGTACAAAAACACGTTACTAAAAATGGCCGGTTGATGCTCTTTACAAAACTTGAAGATTGGGCTAATAAGATAGAAGTAGTCGTATTCCCCGATCTGCTCGAAAAAAACCCGGATATTTGGGCTGAAGACAACATCCTTATGGTTCAAGGACGAGTTGATAATTACGGCGGCAATTTAAAAATAATTTGCGACACCGTAAAAGAACTAGAACATTGAAAATAAAATTTTAAAATTGTCGTAGCCCCATTCGCCTTCGGCGAACGGCACGACCCCGCCTACAATTTTAAAATTTTATTTTCAATGTTCTTAAATCTAAAAAATAAATATGAAAATTTTAAAAAAATTATTGAGTCATCAAGAATTGGGCACTCAATTGGATTTGTATTCTTTCCATGAAATCGCTCCCGGAGCGCCTTTTTGGCATCCTAAGGGGATGGTAATTTTTAGAGAGCTTGAAAAAATCATTCGTGAGGCGCTTGACAGGGCCAATTATCAGGAAATTTCCACCCCAATAATGGTAAGAAAAGATCTATTTGAAAAATCAGGACATTTTAAATTTTACAAAGATTTGATGTTTACCGTAAAAAATGACAACCAAACTTTTGTTATAAAACCGATGAACTGCCCTGAAAGTACCATTATTTACTGCTCAAAAGTGAGAAGCTGGCGGGACTTGCCGCTTCGCTTTTCCGAAATCGGACGGCTCCACAGAAAAGAGCTCTCCGGTGTTTTAAACGGTCTGTTCCGCGTCCGCCAAATTACTATGGACGATGCTCATATTTACGCAAGGCAAAATCAAATGATTGATGAAATAGATAATCTAATCAAACTAATAAATAATTTTTACAAGATTTTCGGATTTAAAACCAGTTATTATCTTGCCACTCGCCCGGATGAAGCGATGGGCGAAAAATCGCTTTGGAACAAGGCCGAAGACGCGCTCGCCAATGCCTTAAAGCAAAATAAGATTAAATATGAAATTCAACCGAAAGAAGGCGCTTTTTATGGCCCCAAAATTGAAGTTCATGTTAAAGATTCTTTGGACCGCGCCTGGCAGCTTGGCACAATTCAAGTTGATTTCAATATGGCGGAAAAGTTTAATTTGAGTTTCGTAAACCAAGAAGGAAAAAGAGAAAAACCGGTTGTTATTCATCGCGCCGTTTTTGGTTCATTTGAAAGATTTATCGGAATCCTCGTTGAAAATTATCAGGGCGCTTTTCCAATATGGCTCTCCCCCGTTCAAGTTAAAGTATTAAATCTTACCGACCGCAATGAAAAATATGCCGCAAACATCACCGCTAAACTTACCGCAGACGGATTAAGGGTAGAATTAAATACTGCCAATGAAACTATTGGGAAAAAAATTCGCGAAGCGGAACTTGAAAAAATACCGTATATTTTAATCGCAGGCGATAAAGAAGAAAAAACCGGTACTGTCGCCGTCCGCGAACGCGGCAAAGGCAACTTGGGCACCGAAAAACTGGAAAAATTTAAATCCAAAATTCTTTCAGAAATCAAAAAAAAATCCGCGTGATATTTCTACCTTATTGTATATTTATTCAAATTGTGTTAACATAAAAACATGAAAAATATTATCCAAATCCACATATATAAAGGAGAAAAGTATTACATTGCCGAGGGCGTTGATTTACCAATCGTTACCCAAGGCAAAACTCTTGACGAGTTAGCGCAAAATGTTAAAGAGGCTGTTGGCCTTCAACTAGAAAATGAGGATTTATCAGCACTTGATCTATCGCCCCATCCTTCCGTATTGATGAATCTGGAATTATCCGCTTAAATCCATGCCTAAACTCAAAACGTTATCAGGAAGCGATATTATAACGATTCTCAAATCGTTTAATTTTTTTGTTGCGGGCCAGAAAGGAAGCCATATTAAAATGAAAAGAATGGTTAGCGGTATCAGCCAAACTCTTACTATCCCGAACCACCCGGAATTAGATAGGGGAACGATTAGAGCTATTTATAATCAAGCGTCAAGATATATATCGCCAGTAGAACTTCAAAAGTTTTTTACTCCGAATAAAATTATTTTAGATTAAGACAAAATCCGCGTGATATTTCCCTTAGTGGATGAAGCATAATAAGTGTCATGGAAAATAGAAAACCAAAAATTATTGTTATTGTCGGGCCGACGGCATCGGGGAAAAGTGCGTTAGCAATAAAAATCGCCCTTCGACTTCGCTCAGGGCAAGCAAAAAAATTCGGTTTCAAAGGAGCAGAAATTGTTTCCTCCGATTCGCGGCAAGTTTATCGCGGGATGGATATCGGAACTGCAAAACCAACTAAAGAAGAGATGACGACTGTCCCTCATCATCTTATTGACATTAAAAATCCTGATGAAAATTACACTGTTGCAGAATATAAGCGTGACGCTGTAAAAGCGATAAATGAAATTATAAAAAATAAAAAAATCCCGATTCTCGTTGGCGGCACTGGGCTTTATATAAAAGCAGTGGTAGATAATCTAAATATTCCGGAAGTCGCGCCCGATATAAAATTGCGAAAGAAACTGGAAAAAGAAATTGAAAAATACGGATTGAAATATGTTTTCGGAAAATTAATTAAGCTTAATCCTGAAGCCGCTTATATAGTTGACCCGAATAATCCGCGCCGCATTATAAGAGCGCTAGAAATCGCCATAAAAACCAAAAAGCCGTTTTCGGCCCAGCGCAAAACAGGCAAGCCGCTTTTTGATTTTATTGAAATTGGAATTGAATGGCTAAAAAATATTTTAAATGAACGAATAAATAAAAGGGTTGATTTGATGATAAAAGATGGCCTTTTAGAAGAAGTTAAAAATTTAGTTCAAAAATACGGCCCAAAACAACAAAGTTTTGACGCCATCGGCTATCGGGAAATTATAGAATATATAAAAAACAAAAAGTGTCAGTATAAAACCGATCGGTTGAATACTTACACTTTAACAAAAAATGCTTTTGACGAAATGGTGGATTTAATCAAAAAAAATACAAGAAATTACGCCAAACGCCAAATGACTTGGTTTAGAAAAGACAAAAGAATTCATTGGATAAAAAACGAACAAAAAGCAGAAAAATTAGTTAAAAATTTTTTATTTCAGAAGTTTTTTTAAAATATCCGCGACTATTTCCGGATTGGCTCGGCCGCGAGTTTCTTTCATCATTTGGCCCACTAAAAATTGGAGCGAGGCAGTTTTTCCTTTTTTATAATCCGAAACCGCCGCCTGATTTTCTTTTATTATTTTTTCCGCGATTTTTTCAACTTCGCCAATATCTTCTATTTGAACCAAATTTTTTTCTCTAATCACTTGCGACGGATCTTTGCCGGTCGCCCACATTTCTTTTAAAACATCTTTGCCGGCACGCGATGTAATGATATTGCGATGAAGCAATCCGCACCATTCGGCAAAATTTTCAGCGTCAATTCTTATATCATCGGCTGTAGCCGACGCTTCATTAAGAAATCCAAGTAAATCGCTCAAAATATAATTAGCGGCTAAATTAATCAAAAGTTGCTTTTCCTTTTCCAGTAAATGCGGTTTTGAGTCTAAACCCTGCACTAATAAACTGTCTTTATCCAGGCCTTCTTTATCCCAATTCATAAATTCGCTTACGACATTTTCAAAATAATTTGCCAGCTGTTCATTGTTAACCAAAATATTGGTTTGGTCGTCTTGCAATCCATACTTATTCTTGAATCTTGTTCTTTTTTGAGACGGCAATTCCGGCATTGCCGCTTTAATTCCTTCAATAATACTAAAGTTAATTCGCAGGGGCGGCAAATCCGGTTCCGGAAAATAACGATAATCATGTGATTCTTCTTTTACTCGTTGAGAAAAAGTCTGCTCTTTATCTTCGCTCCAACCGCGAGTTTCCTGTGTAACTTTTTTTCCATCATCAAGTAATTCCGATTGCCGCTTAATTTCATAATCAATAGCATCGCGCACTACTTTAAAAGAATTCAAATTTTTTACCTCAACTTTTACGCCCAATTTTTCGGAACCGACTGGCCTTATAGAAATATTAGCTTCCACCCTCATTTGTCCTTTTTCCATATTGGCGTCGGAAACACCTAAATACCGCAATATTAATTGAAGCTCCTGCGCAAAAGCCGACGCCTCTTCTCCAGAATGCAAATCTGGTTCGGTTACAAGTTCCATTAAAGGCACGCCAGCGCGATTAAAATCAATTAATGAATGGCCGACGTGGCCGAAATGAATAAGACGCCCAGTATCTTCTTCAAGGTGAACTCGGGTTATCCTTATTTCTTTATCAAACCCCGGAATTTTCAGTTTCCCGCCTAGGCAAATCGGTTCATCGTATTGGGAAATTTGGTACCCTTTTGGAAGGTCGGGATAAAAATAATTTTTCCGATCCCATTTGGTAATTTCTGAAATTTTGCTTTCAAGCGCCAGCCCCACTTTGATGACATGATTTACCGCCTCTTTATTGATTACCGGCAGCGTACCGGGCTGGCCGGTGCAAATTGGGCAAATATTAACATTAGGATGCATTTCATCCGGATTATTTTTGGAAGCGCAAAACATTTTTGTTTTAGTTTTTAGCTCCGCGTGTATTTCTAATCCTATAACAGGTTCATATGTAGCCATACGTTCAAAATAACACAAAATTTCAAATAAAAAAAGCCCAAAAATGGGCTTATCTTTTCAAGATTTCTAAGATGTCGTTGAAAATTTCTTCTTTGCCGCGATTGCCGTCAATATGAACAACAAGTCCGAGATTTTCAAAATATCTGATTACTTCTTCTACATCGGTTTTATACCAATTAAATATTTTATCAATCGCTTCTTGGGTTGTATTTTCGGCTCTAATTTTAAGAGAGCCGCCGCATTCCGGACAAATCGGATGATTAATAAGTTTCTCGTCGCAGAAAGAAATTTCACAATCATCGCAGACCCGCCTCAATAAAATTCTTTCTTTCGCCAATTCCTCGCTAATATCTATAACAATCATTAACGGTTCCCGACTAAGAAGTTCTAACATATCCATAAGTGCTTGAGCTTCGCCTAATTTTTTAGGCGTTCCGCTAAAAACTATAGGCTCAAACTTTTCCAATTTAATTAAACTTTGGGTAAATAAAAATTTAATAATCACTTCCGGCGCCAAATTGCCTTTGCCCAAACTTTCGGCTAAAACCGGAAATCTGGATGACAGCCGTCTTAATTCATAACCGCTGCCGAAAAACTTGAAACCGCATAAATCCTGAAGCATTCGCCCTTGGGTGTCTTTTCCAGCGCCAGGCTGACCCTGGATAATAACAGTTCTGCCATCAAACAGTTTACTGTAACAAGGTTTGGGGCGATCATTAATATACGGGTTAAGCTTTCTGAGCTTTACAATTAAATTGTGAATTGCCGATCGTCCTCTTTTAAAAACCTCAATATGATCCGATATAAAGTCAATGGCCTGCCGTTCCGTATTAAAAATCAAACTGGGATTGTCGGACAACATTTTTATCATGAAGGTAGAGTTATTATCTAGTAAACCCTCAGAGTGAGGACCGATAATGACTAATTTGGGAATAGTTCTAAGCCACATAACAACAGTTTCGCTGGTGGTGCCGCCGGAGGCCTCGGGCGCCGGTCTTGAAACCACAAAGTCAGTTTTTCTAACAGCGTTTAAGCTATGCGCTAAAAGCAATTCCTTTTTAGAATATTCGGAAAATCTGCCTTGATTGCGCAGTTTTTTCATTTCCGGTCCATAAGTAGTTTGCGGCCGGCCGCAAGATTTTAAAATCTCAAAAGTATCGCCAATTATAGTAAAACCGTTTTTTCTAAGAAAACCATCAAGCTGATTTTTGGCATGGAAAGCCGATGCCGGATCGCGTTCAATAGGGCCGGAGCGGTAGCAGCTTACCATAAGAAGTTCTTCCTTTCGGGATATTTCTTATAAACGAATTCAAAAAATTCCTCTTGACTCTTGAAAAAACCGGTATTGAAGAATGATATAAAAGGGCTTCTTTCTTTGCCAAGATAAATAGTCCACTCTTCCTTTGTTCTGATATAACTGCGATGGGTTTCATGGTCAACTCCCGGCGAAGGGACCACCGCGGGCCAGATATTAACGCCAAAATCACATTGTTCCACAAACCAATCTAAATCTCGGTTTACAACATGATTGTCAATAGTTTGTATTTCTTCGTCATCAAACTTATCAACCGGGGTTACGCCGACAACTTCAACAGAGAGCGGACTAAAAACGTTAAACGGCTTGTCTAATTCTTTAATGAAATCATCTATAATCGCTCGTTTTTCCGGCGCTCTAAAATGAGAAATCGGCATTTTTATATACAGGGTTTCAATTTCCGGATGAAAAATCAGTTTATAAAGAGTCCAAGTAGGCTGGCCGGTGGGCAAAGCAAAAAATGGTTTATGTTTAGTATTTGCCATCCCTCTTATAAACTCAACCTCAATATTCTGCCAACAGAGAATTTTCGTAAAGGTAAGCTTTTCACCTTCCCACTGCTCTCTTTGGGTCAAGCGACTATAGATGTGCCGGAAATCATCAATAAAAGTGATGTACAGATCAACTGGAAATTCATTAAGAAAACGATCAAGAAATCTGTCGTAAGTCAGCCAAAAAATTTCTTTTCCAAACAGCCAGCCGTGCATATTAATAATAACGGCATCATAATTGAATAAGTGCGTCTTAATTTCATTTGCAATCTTTGTAAATATGGCCGAGCGCAATGCCGCAAGAAAGGCCTTATCGGCATGGGTAATATTTTTAAGATTTATCGGATATCCGGTATCAGCAGCCTGCCGAATCATCATCTGACCGACATCAAAAACTTCTATCTGTTTGTTACGGCCATTGCTATACTCAACGAAATCCCCGCAGTATCTTTTCCGATCACAGCCGGAAATTCCAGAAGTGAACACTAACTTCATTTCCATTCTCCTTATTGTAAACGAACAAATAATTTTATACTTTTTAACATAATAATTAAAAAATGGCAAGAAAATACCCTGCAATAGCAGGGTTAAACTTTTGAATTCTTAGTTTCGTAATAAGGCAGATCATCAACAATTTTCAATTCATAGTCGGAGAAAAGATTGGGGTATCGCATTTTTACTTTTTCAGCAATCTTGCCAAAAACCAAGCGAATTTCTTCTTCGGCTCCCGGATGAGTGCGCATTTCAATAACATGACGCAAAGTTCGAACGTTTACCGACCAACCGATTGTAGTGGCAAGACCAATCGGCGCTATGCGTCGCATTGCCGAGGTAAGTTTCTTTTTCACTTCAAAGTCTTTTTCATTAGCAATATCAAGCATTTCGGCAAGCTCAACCTGCCATCGTTCCATAAATTCAACTTTTTCAATAACAAATCGCATAATTTCTTCAGATCGCGGGTGATTCTTAAAAACTGAAGGCATCCAAAAGCCAAGATTGGTAAGCCGAACAAACCGCAAGCTTTCTTGTGAAATGGCAACTCCTACGCGATGGCGAACCAATTCATGAGTAAAAACGCGGCTGACATCGGCCAGTATAAAATTAAGCATTCCATGCTCAATTACCGAACCATGTTTAATGTTTATCACATTGGCCAAATATTCATCATTATGTTCGCGAATTTTAACGACATTAGGATTTAAACCTGGTTTAAAACTCTTGTAGCAAAGACGACCCATCACCTCAACGATTTTCTCAATATCAGAAGGAGCATCTGAAGTCCATTCTGAAACACCAATGTGATCAAGATAGAGTCCTAATTCATCTTCTTGAATGCGCGTTTCGCCAATTAGAAATACTTTAGGCTCTACTTTATGCAATTTCTTTCCCCCTTTTGGCCAATAATTTATATATAGCATCAAGCGCCTCTAGGCAAACAATACCTGCGTCCTTAGAGGCGTCAATAACCATCCATTTACCATCGGGATCGTTTTCCGCTTGCTCAAGATAACCGTTGCGAACGCAATGATGGAAATTTATCGCTTCGAGTTCAAACCGAGTTTCCGGTTTCTTGCGCTCTAAATCGATTTCCGGATTAATATCAAGAAGAATTATCAGGTCAAAATTGACGTTTTGCCTTGCTTTTGCATCTCTAATAAGAATATCGGTAAGGTCAAGCCCCCGACCATAGTGCTGATAAGCGATGGTGGAGGGCGACGAGCGGTCACAAAGGATAATATCTCCCTTTAGAAGAGCGGGAATTATTGTTTCGGAAAAATGCTCGGCTCGGCCGTCAATAAAAATTGCCAGTTCTTCCCGGGGAGTTAGAAAATGGTCGGGGTTAAGCAAAATATCGCGAGCGAGACCATTTGGTTCTTTAGTTTCAACCACATTATAATCTTTTTCCCGTAAAATTTCGCCAAGCGCTTTTATCAATGTAGATTTACCGGATCCCTCGCATCCCTCAAAAAGAATCAGCTTCCCCGGATATTTATGCGACATCGGTTTCCTCCTTTTAGGGATTGATTTTTAGTTTTTCAACAATAAATTTTCGGACTTGCGATCTTAAATCTTCAAATGTTCCACTATTGTCAATTTTGAAATCAGCTAATTTAGCAATATCCGGAATTTCCAATTCGGTGATTGCTTTTTCTTCCAGCAAAAATTTCTCAAAAGAATCGCCCTCACCACTATAACTTGTCCGGCCGGATTGCATACTGCGCAATTTTGCGCGCTCATAACGAACTTCTACGGGCGCAGTAACGTAAACCAGAAAATTATTCGGCAAGGTTCTTAGAACGGGAACATCGGCATCTTTCCAGCGAATGCCATCTATCGTGATAATGTCGGCTTGGCTTTCAAAAACTCTCGCTTTAACCGAGTTTGCCAGAACATCAAAACCATAAGCTCCGCGCAGAGCGGGAGAACATTTCTGAAGATTTTCGCGTGTTATCGGCAGGCGGCAGGCCTTAACAACCTCGACTAAAGTATCCGAAAAGCGATGATGAGCAAAAAAATATTTATTGCCAAGCTCTTCTTCCAAAAATTTGCAAATTGTTTCTTTGCCGCCGCACTTTTCACCGACTAAGCCAATTGTTGCGATTGGAATTTTCATTTTATTATTTTCCCTCTTCAAACTTTATCATAATTTTTGGAAGATTTCTAAACGCACCGCCAGGTCCCTGAAGAAAGTTAATGGCTTTCTCTAAAGTTTTTAAAACCTCGCTAACATCAATAAACTCCATAATAACGCCTTTTTGGTCGCAAAGTTCTTTTACATGATCACCGCCAAAAGGATTATGATAGGTGCCGATATAACGTAATCTTTTAATATTTTTACTTAATACTTTGCGGGCGCAGGGATAACATGGATTACCGATGATAGTAGCTACGCCATTTTTAATCCGGGACAAGTCAAGGCAATTTAAAAGCGCGTTCTCTTCGCCATGATTGGTTCTTATACAATGATTATCAACCATAAGATGTCCAATATCATCACAATGAGACAATCCGGATAAGGCGCCATTGTATCCGCCGGCAATTAAAATATTGTCAGTATCTCTTATAACGGTTGCGGTTCGCAAACGATCGCAAGTGCCGCGACAAGCAAAAATTAAAGCGATTAAATCAAAATATTCATCAACCGTTAATCTTGGCGGTTTTTCCATTTCCCTTCTTCCTTTCACTTTTAAATTTTTAAGCAACTATTCGACAAGCTCATAGTGGTGAGCATCGTCGAACCACAAGTTTTAAAATTATAACTTAATTACTTTTCAATTTCAATCCCCATTGAGCGCGCCGTTCCCATTATTATTTTTTCAGCCGCCGCTAAATCGTTGGCGTTTAAATCAACGAATTTTTTCTCTGCGATTTCCCGAACTTGCGTCATTGTAACTTTTCCGACTTTTTCTTTTTTCGGATTACCGCTTCCCTTTTCAATACCCGCCGCTTTTTTAAGCAAAGCCGCCGCCGGCGACGTTTTAAACTTCATTTCATAAGTTCGGTCTTCAAAAACGGTAATTTCTACCGGAACGATATCGCCGGCCATATCTTTGGTCGCCGTATTGAATTTGCTGACGAATTCGCCAATGTTAAGGCCATGCGAACCCAAAGCCGGGCCTACGGGGGGCGCCGGGGTCGCCGTCCCCGCCGGAATTTGCAACTTAATTATTGTTTTTATTTTCTTTGCCATATTTTTCTAAAAATTAATATTTTTAGTTAAAAATATGAGCTATCTCGCCGAAGCTTTAGCGAAGGCGGATGCCCACATTTTTATAGTTTTTTTATTTGCAATGAATCCAGTTCCACCGCCGTCTCCCGCCCGAACATTGAAATCATAACTTTTACTTTGCCGCGCTCTTCGTCAATGGCACTTACCTTGCCGTCAAAATCTTTAAACGGCCCGTCAACAATTTTTACCGGATCGCCGACTGAAAATTCTATTTTATATTTTGATTCGCCGGCGCCAGTCATTCGTTTTTGAAGCTCTTTAATTTCTTCCGGCGAAACCGGAATGGGCACCGTTCCGGCGCCGATAAAACCGGTTACCTGCGGCGTGTTTCTTACCACATACCAGGAATCATCGGTAACGATCATTTCTACCAAAACATATCCCGGATAAATTTTTTCTTCAATGGTGCGCCGTTTGCCGTTTTTGATTTTAATCTTTTTTTCCTTGGGAACCAAAACATTAAAAATCTTGTCCTGCATGTCTAAGGATTCAATTCTTTGCTTCAGGTTGCGCGCCACCGCGTCTTCATATCCCGAATAAGTGTGGAGCACATACCAATTTCTGCCTTTTGAAATTTGCTTCGCCATTTATTTAAATAAGAAGAAGTTAAATCCTGTAGTAAAAATAAAATCCAAGGCGCCCAAAAACGCCGCCACCGCGAGCGAAACGCCAATAACCACTATCGTGTAATTAATAGTGTCGCTTTTGGTGGGCCACTTTACTTTAGCCATTTCCACCCTGACTTCTTTAAAATATTGTTTTATCTGCTCAAACATATGTTTGTTTCCAATTTTAAAAAGCCCGCGGGCTTTATAATAAGCCCATTGTAACAATTATTATGATTATATGTCAAGATTTTTTACCGTTTTGGCGTGCATCTGGATAAACCTTTTGCGGGGGGCCACTTCATCGCCCATTAGAATATCAAAAACCTTGTTGGCTTTTTCGGCGTCTTCAACCGTAACTTTTTTCATGGTCCGGTTTTCCGGATTCATCGTAGTTTCCCAAAGCTGTTCGGGATTCATTTCCCCCAAACCTTTGTATCGTTGAATGTTTGGGTTTAATATTTTATCTTTTTTGAAAGCGCCCAAAATTTCTTCTTTATCTCCATCAGTATAAGCATATTCAGCGCGTTTGCCGCTTGAAATTTTATAAAGCGGCGGCTCGGCGATATATATATGGCCTTGATTGATAAGCTCCGGGAAATACCTAAAAAATAAAGTTAAAAGCAGGGTTCTGATATGAGCGCCGTCAACATCGGCATCGGTCATAATTACAACCCGATGATACCGTAATTTTGAAATATTAAACTCCTCGGCAATGGCCGTACCTAAAGCAATGACTAGCGCCCGGATTTCCTTAAAAGCCAATATTTTGTCTATTCTCGCTTTTTCAACATTCAAAATTTTACCGCGCAAGGGCAAAATCGCCTGAAACCGTCTGTCTCTTCCTTGCTTTGCGCTGTTATGAACAAAAATTCCTGAATCTAAAGCAAAATTATGCGTTTTCGGAACTTCAATATCATAAACATCTGTCTTCTCTTTTAAAGGCAATATTGATTTTATCCGATGATTATAATTTATAATTGCTTCTCTTAATTTTTCTTCACTTCCATCAAAAAATCTCTGACAAATAGTTTCAAATTTTATTAAACTTTTATCATTTTTTTCTTTTCTTAGTTTGTTATATGCATCTATTATATTTATTTTTTTATCTTTAAAATACAATTCATACAATGTTTTTAATCCTTTGCTTAGATAGGTCTGGTTATATGCTATTTTTCTTTTATTCCTAAATTCTTGAGTCCATTGCTTTTTGGTTGTTTTGGCGCGCCAAGCAAGCAATCTCAGATTTGCCCATTCAGTTTTTGAAATTTTAGAGAGCCATTTTTTTCTATCCGGATATTTGGTAAAAAAATTTCTGACTCTTTCTGCCTGCTTTTCTCTATTTTCTTTTTTATCCCAATATTCTTTTTGCGATTTAGCTAACATTTGATTATTTGCTTCTCTATATTCTGTATTGCTGTGATAAAAACATAAAAATTTATTGACCATGAATTTTTTATATTCTTCATTTTCCCATTGCTTCTTGGCGCGCCTGCTCAATTCGGGACGCATTGCCAAAATTTTCACCCTAATTTTATTTCTGAACTCCGGCGTTTGACGCAATACTCTTAATTTTTCTAAAACCTCCGGCCGCCTGAGAGTCCTTTCCGCCATTTTCTGGTGAACAGTTAAATGCTCTTCTTTGGTAAGACGTGTTATATTATCGGGATTATTATTTAATTTATTAAAATCTTTATGATGACGATAAACGCCATCTTTTACCGAATAAATACCTTTTTGGATATTGTAATCATCGGCCAAACGGTGGGTAAAAATCCACCGTTTATCTTTCGGGTCAAAAATCATTTCATAACCCTCAATAGCAATTCTTTTGCCTAAGCGAGAATGTTGACGATTAAGCGGCATCAGCGAATCTTCGTTTGTTAGATATTTCGCCTCTTTGTAATTGCCATTTCTTAACATAAATCTATGATCCGGCGTGCATGTAATTTCTTTTCCGTTATCCAAAATAATTTTTATTACTTCTGTATTTTTCTTGGTTTTTCTGGGATTTAATATAGGAGCAACACCGATGTTCCCATTATCCATTATGGTGTAACAAAAATTTTGCCTGCCTTGATTTGCTTCTTCAACCAGTTCTTTAAAAGAAACATCGCGACCATCAGTCAAAGCGATTTTTGAATCACCAGAAAAACAGCCTCCGGCGCTATCGCCTTCAACTATAAAAAGTTCCGATTCAGACGGGTCTTTGCTTGAACAGTCGGCAAGTTTCCCCGGCAAGGCCAGCCCTTCCAAAATTCCCTTTCGGAGCACTGTTTCTCTCGCCGCTTTGGCCGCTTTTCTCGCCTTTGACGCTAAAATTGTTTTTTCTAAAATTTTTCTGGCATCGGTTGGATTTTTTTCAAGCCATTCGCCTAAACTCTCGCCGATCGCCGATTCCACGGCAGTTCGGGCTTCCGGATTTCCCAGTCGAGCTTTGGTTTGGCCCTCAAATTGCGGTTCTCGCAACTTTACGGAGAGCACCACCGAAAGTCCCTCCCTGACATCATCGCCGGTTAAATTTTCTTCGGATTCTTTAACATAACCATTTTTTTTAGCATAATCATTGAGAGTTCTCGTTAACGCCGTTCTAAAACCGGTTAAATGCATGCCTCCTTCCCCGGTATGGATATTATTGGCAAAACTTAATTCTTCCGGCTGGATATCTTCGGTATATTGAAAAGCGGCTTCAACCAAAATATCTTCAACGGTTTTTGAAATGTAAAAAATATTGTCGTGAATCGGTTTTTCGTCGTGAACCAAAAATTTTACAAAAGATATCAGCCCGCCGTCAAAATAAAAAGTATGGGAAGCGTAGGCCCCCGATCTTTCATCGCGGAAAACAATTTTTACCCCCTTGGTTAAATACGCTTGTTCTCTTAAGTGATCTAAAATTCTTTTGGGATCAAAAGTAATTTCCTTAAACACCTCCGGATCAGGATCAAAAGTTACAGTAGTGCCGGTTTTTTTACATTTATCAGTTTTTTTAACTTTAGTTATGGGTTTGCCTCGCTCGTATTCCTGAGCCCAAATGTAGCCATCGCGGCAAACTTCGGCTTTCAGCCATTTGGAAAGAGCATTAACAACCGAAACGCCGACGCCGTGCAGTCCGCCGGACACTTTATACGACTGGCCGCCAAATTTGCCGCCGGCGTGAAGTGTTGTCATAACGGTTTCAAGAGCCGATTTTTTGGTTTGCTTATGCATTTCAACCGGAATGCCGCGGCCGTCATCGATTACTTTCACTTTATTTCCGGGCATAATGACAACATCAATATTTTTGGCATAACCGGCTATGGCTTCGTCGATTGAGTTGTCAACCACTTCCCAAATCAAATGATGCAAACCGTCAACGCCGGTTGAGCCGATATACATGCCGGGTCTTTTTCTCACCGGCTCAAGCCCTTCCAAAACATAAATATCTTTGGCAGTATAATTATTAGTTGATTGAATTTTTTTGATTGTTTTTTTCGTTATTTCTATTATCTTAACTCCGCGTTAAATCGTTCGGCAGTTTTATTGTAAATTTTTTTCTGTATTTTATCCACTTCTACCGACAAAAGAGTCCTATCGCCCTTTCTATATATAATGCGATATGTATAGCTTAATTTATCAGTTCCAAATTTTTTTTGATTGGAATATTTATCTAAAAGTTTTACTTCTTCAACCAAATCGCTGCCCAAATCCCTTATCAAATCAAAATAATCATTGGGAATAAATTTTTTATCAACTATAAACGAAATGTCGCGGGTAATTGGCGGAAACTTTGAGACCTCTTGAAACTTATTGCCCAAACGTAATTGCTTTTTTACTCTTTCATCTTGCGACCATAAAAGGCGAATGTCGGGCAAATCCATACTTAAAATTGCCAGCCGCTCAAGTCCGAACCCGAACGCCCAACCATTATATTCTTTCGGGTCAACGCCAAGATTTTTTAAAACAACTTTTCTTACCACGCCGGCACCCAAAACTTCTATCCATCTGTCAGAGATTTTAATTTCCATTTCAATTGACGGATCTGTGTATGGAAATTCGTCTACATTAAAACGATATTTAATATCTTTGCCAAAAATTGCCCGAGCTATTTCGGTTAAAACTTCTTTCAGATCATTTATGGCTATAACGCGATCTTTTCGGCGGCACAAATACCAACCGTCCATTTGATGGAATACATTCATATGCTCCCGATCTATTTCATCTTTGCGATAAACCTTGCCATATGAATATGCGCCAACGGATTCGCCTTTTTTAATTTTGCTCTTTACCTCTGGTAAATTAAGATGATAATACCACATTACCGTGGTGTGAGTTCGTAAAACATGATTTTTATCAACAAAATAAGTATCGGACGGTTTTCGGGCCGGATGGTTTTTAGGAAAGTTGAAAAGATCAAAACTTACATCATACGGTATAATTTCGGGCACATTTAAATTTTTAAATGTGGCAAAACGCGGCAAGCTGGAAATGCGCCGCGCAAGATCCGCCAAGGGACTGCCCGGAGCGCGCGTTAAGTCGGGCATAGCTAAAAAACGCTTTAATCTTTCGGCTTCGGGGTCATGCCTTTTTCGCAATGTCTCTATTAATTTTTTTTCCGATTTATCAATTTCCATATAGTTAACCCTAAACTGACCGCTCCGACGCTAAAGCCGGCATAGAGAATTATAACCCCAAAAACGCCGGCATCGGCGGGACTCACAAAAAAAATAATGCCAAAAAAAGAAGACAAAGCCAAAACGCTTGAAAAAATAAGAGCCGCTAAATAGGCTTGTTTTGCGCTTATCAACATGTATTGATTTTATCAAATTTTTACGAAAAAAGCAATTTGTTGCGGGGGTTGGATTTGAACCAACGACCTCAAGGTTATGCTTACCCTCCACGACTTTCGCCGCTCCGCTCAATGAGCGGATTTGGGGTCTGGACTTTCTCTTCATCCCTCGACAATATTCGGGATGCCTGCCATTAAGTCTCTACACCTTGTCGTCTGAAGCGACCTTGGCTCGGGATTGCCCTTTTTGGGGGTTTCCCCGAATTTGACAGGTTATCACGCGCGAGTTTCCTTGCGCGCAGCCCATTGCGAAATTAAATCCCAAGCGTTGCGATAATTTGCCGACCGAGGTTTTCTTTGACGCTTTTTTTCTTCAACAAAATGGATAACGCTACCGTACTTTGTAAATATTTCAATAGGGAAAATATAGAATATATTCACCCCATCAAGATAAATTACGGCAAAATCAAAATCGGATAATTTGTACAATTCGCGCAACATACGACGTCTGTTCGTTTTGGTGCGGCGATTGTCAACAACAAAATTTCCCGATTTTTTATCTAACCATGCCGATTTAACCTGGACCTTAATAAGTTTGCCTTTCAGGTCCAAAACTAAATCATATGGCAATCGATCTCCCAAAGGTTTTAGAACCGCCCAGCCTCGTTTTAACGCTTCCATAATAGTAGCTTGTTCGGCTATGTCACCTTTAAGCTTTGTATCCATATATTATTAAAGATGTTAATTTCGCGGAATATCGAGCCTTGCGAGCTACCAGACTGCTCTACCCCGCGTTGAAATTATAAAATATTTTTGATAGAATGGTCAAATATCGCCGATGTAGTTCAGTGGTAGAACGTCGCCCTCATAAAGCGAACGTCGCAGGTTCGATTCCTGCCGTCGGCATTTGCGGTGGTAGCTTAGCCCGGTTTAAAGCGCCTTCCTGTCACGAAGGAGATCGAGGGTTCGAATCCCTTCCACAGCGCACAAATCAACCCTGTAATTTAACTTTAAAAGGCAAAAATTATTGTCGGAAAAAGTTATGTAATCTTCTTTTTAAGAATCGATGGCCTATGGATGACTTTAAATATATCTCTCTTTGGCGGGCATCTTCTTTGCTAAGGCATGATTCATAATAAATAAGCTTGAATGGTCTTCGGAATTTTGTTGAAAAATTTTTGCCTAAATTATGTTCTTCTATTCTTCTTTTTAAATCAGAGGAATAACCAATATAAAAATCGTTATCTTTTAAACTGAGCAATACGTATGTGTAGAAGAACATTATTAAAGTTAAATTACGGGGTTAATCAATAAACTCCAATTCTTTCAGCGCTTTTTCGTAGGCCTTAACGCTTAACTCCATTTCGTTTCTGGTAATCGGATATTCATGGTTGTGGACTAAAACATTGCGCAATTTATGGGCACGCCAGATTTCGTCAATATTGGAAATTTGCGACGAATCAATATATCTCAACCGATCGGCCATAGATTCGCCCGGAAGCCGCATCTGCTTTAACAAGTCGTCAAAAAGATTGTCGGCTTCAATTAACGCCAGCCGTAGATTGGCTTCGTCGGATTTTTCAAGGCGAATTAAAATTTTCTGCCACGATTTATTTAAATGCCTTTTTGGAAAAGTGTGAGTCAATAAAAAATTTCCGGCTGTCTTAAACCAGCCATCAATAATTTGAAGTTTGACAATCAGAATTACAATAAAAGCGCCGAATATCAGCGATAATATAGTGCCGAGCCATTTTAAATTAAAAAATAGCCGCGTACCGCTTAAAAATGAAATAAACTCTCTTACCGCGCTCAATATATTTAAAATTAAATCAAGCATGTTGTTTTTCTTTAATAACAGTTTCCGTAAGTTTTGCGATTTGAAGCAATTTTATATCGTCAAAATTTTTACCTATAAGCTGTAAGCCGACCGGCAGGCCTGCCTGCGCAGGCAGGCCATTTATCTCGCCCGATGGCAGGGATATTGCCGGTACTCCCGCCAAGTTAACCGAAACGGTGTAAATATCGGCAAGATACATTGATAAAGGATTTGAGGTCTTTTCGCCAAATTTAAAAGCGGTTGATGGCGTTGTCGGTGTTAAAATAACATCAACATCTTTGAATGCGCGGTCAAAATCATTTTTTACGAGCCGCCTTACTTTCTGAGCCCGCTTATAATACGCGTCGTAATAACCTGCCGAAAGAATATAGGTGCCGAGCATTATTCTTCTTCTTACTTCATCGCCAAAACCATCCTGCCGACTTTCCAGATACGTATCCAATAAGTTTTGAATTTTGGCTTGCCCGCCGAAGCCTTGGCGTAGGCGGGAATATCCATATTTCATACCATCAAATCTCGCGAGATTCGCCGAGACCTCAGCCGGCATTATTATGTAGTAAGCGGCCAAAGCCCATTCGCTGTAAGGCAAAGAAATTTCTTTTATTTTTGCCCCTTCTTTTCCCAGTTTAGCAATAATCGATTTTATACTTTTTTCAACTTCCGAGTCCAAACCGTGAGTAAAATATTCCCGCGGCACGCCGATTTTTAATTCTTCAATATCCAATGGTTTTGTAAAATCTCCATAGTCGCGGTGTATGCTTGTGGAATCTAACTCGTCGCTGCCACAAATAGCTTTAAAAACAATCGCCGCGTCTTCAACATTTTTAGTTATCGGCCCGATCTGATCAAGCGATGAAGCCATAGCTATTAAACCGTGGCGGGAAACAGCGCCATAAGTCGGTTTAAAACCAACAACGCCGCAAAAACTTGCCGGCTGGCGGATTGAGCCGCCAGTATCAGAGCCCAAAGCATAAACGCAAAAACCGGCTTTAACGGCCGCCGCCGAACCGCCGGAAGAACCGCCGGGAACTCTTTCTAAATCAACCGGATTTTTAGTGGGACCAAACCCAGAATTTTCGGTTGAAGAACCCATCGCGAACTCGTCCAGATTGGTCTTGCCAATAAATACCGCTTCTTCTTCTTTGAGTTTTTTAATTACGGTCGCGTCATATGGCGCGATATAATTTTCTAAAATTTTTGAAGCAGCGGTTGCTTTGGCGCCGCGGATTAAAATATTATCTTTAATTGCCGCCGGAATTCCGGCAAGCATTTCAACCGGTTCCCCTTTCGCAATTCTTCCGTCAACTTTTTTTGCCTGTTCTATCGCTTCTTCTTCTGTTAAAGACAGGAATGCATGAATGTCTCCGTCTCTTTCTTTAACATTATTTAAAAATTCTCGCGTCAGCTCAACCGAACTAACCTCTTTATTTTCAAGAAGTCCATGCGCTTGTTTAATTGTCAGTTCTTTTAAGTTCATTTAAGTATTGAAGGGACTTTGAAATAACCACTTTCTTTGTTGGGTGCGGCGTTTAAAATATCGGATTTCATTTCATCATCAGCGATATCTTTTGAATTATCATCTTTTCTCGCAACACTTTCTAAATTTGTGCCGCTCGCCTCGCTGAAGCTTTGGCGAAGCGGGCCGGTCATCGGTTCCACTTTTTCAACATTAACCTCAGATAATTTTTGAACATAACCCAAAACCAAAGACAAATCCTCGGCGAATTTTTCTTTTTCTTCCTCGCTTATTCCAAGTCGCGCTAATTCCGCAATTTTTTCAACCTCTTTTTTAGTAAGCATATCCTATTTTTTTAGAATGTTTTTATATAGAATTAGTATAATATATGTTTAATATTTTGTCGCTGATTTTATGTGCGTTCCCGTGGCTTAAAAGACCAAGATAGGAATTGATTGTTTCTAAGGTGAGATAGGTATTTATACCTTTGAATGCACGACGCTTAGTAACGGTTCGTAAAACCCTGTGATCAGGAAAACTGACCCACCCCAGAAAATCAATGCCTGATGCCAGAGTTCTTATAAAAACCTTGTTGGGATGCAGATCCAATTTTAATTTCTCGGAAAGAAAATCTCGAATAAGAGGAATAAGATTCTCAAGTTCTTTTCGGTTGCTTGATAGTACTACAAAATCATCGGCATACCTAATATAATATTTTGCTTTCAGTTTGTGTTTTATGAATTGATCAAATTCATTCATATAGATATTCACGAATAATTGCGAGGTTAGATTCCCAAGCGGTAAGCCAACCTCTGATTTTACAGAAAAACTTTCTATAATTTCTTGTAAAAGTTTCATAATCTGCATATCCGTAATATATGAGTTTAAAATATCCAAAAGTATTTGATGATCAATGCTCGCAAAGAATTTTTTGATGTCGCATTTTAGAACCCAGCAGGTTCTTGTATTATTGTGGCTAACGATATAAGAAAATACGCGAAATCTATTCAACGCTTTATGCATTCCTTTTTTAATCCGGCAGGAATAAGAATCGGGAATGAATGTCCCATTGAAGAAGGGATAAAGTACGCGATAAATTGCGTGATGCAATAATCTGTCTCCAACGCTTGCCTTGTGGATGTTTCTTGGTTTAGGATCAGATATATTAAAGGCCTTGTATCCGCCGTGTCGGTAGTCGCCTGATTTTAAATCTTCGTGGAGAACAAAAATATTATCCATTAATTTTGGAGAAAATTCTTGAACATCAGTCTTGTTT
>JACPHB010000023.1 GCA_016188835.1 Parcubacteria group bacterium | reverse complement strand
CCGGCATCAATGCCTTTTCACACACGCTTGCTTGGTAAAGACCGCCTCGCTTTATATTCTTTTATTCATTCCTTGAATACAAATTTTGGTACAAGTATTTTTGAACCAGTTGGTCTTGCTTTAGCGCAAGAGAATTTTAAAATGGCCGTTTCGCAAGCTACGGCCGGAAATCAAATTAGTTATGCCGCGCAAGCCGAAATCCAGAAAATAATTGACGGACTCATTATGGCAACAAGCACGCCGAATAAAAAAGAGGAAATTGAGAGAATACGAAAAGTCTGCCAAACAGGCGAGACGATTAAAGTAAAGCCGACAAAAGTGGATTTAATGTTTGAGTCAAAAGACGGCGCGTATTACTTGTTTGATATCAAGACAGCAAAACCAAATGCCGGCGGATTTAAAGAGTTCAAACGCACCTTACTTGAATGGGTTGCTGTTGTTTTAGCGAGTAAATCGGATGCGAATGTAAATACTTTTATAGCAATTCCGTACAATCCCTACGAACCAGAGCCATATACTCGCTGGACAATGCGAGGGATGCTTGATCTTGAGAATGAGCTTAAAATAGCAGACGAGTTTTGGGATTTTCTTGGAGGTAAAAATACTTATAGAGATTTACTTGATTGCTTTGAAAGAGTGGGGATTGAGCTTCGGAATGAAATTGATGATTATTTTAAGCGATTTAATAAAAAATAGAGTTCGAACTTTTTAATTTGAGGCCGTTAAGGGATTTTTCAGACCTATTTCAGTTTATCAAACTAAGGCGTCTCGGTCAGATTTATTATTTTTATATTTTAATTTTTCTAAATAACATTTCAAAATATTTTTCTTGAATGAAAGTTAGTATCTCTCTTGAGAAATAAACTCTGGGTAATTTTGAGAATATTATTTCTGTTAAACCGAGTGAAACTATAACATACATAGTTGTTGCAAACGTATTATTAAAAATAGTTGTTAAAAATGAAAAACGTGATTTAATAAATCCACAAGACAATGAAATTAGCGGTTGGTTTAAAGTCCCCAACGATCCTTCACTACAGGAGAAAAAGAATGAGTATATTAATAAATGAATCATGGCGTATATAGCGGCAACCCGTGCTTCTACTTGATAGTTAAAAATTTTTATTAATTTACCAGGTTTTTTTGGGGGACTTATGGTATTTTTTGAAATATTATTAATATTATTCACTTTCTCACCAGAAAAAAAATATTGAGTACCTGATATAATGTAAAATAATGACTTTAGAAATTGTGCTAGAATGATATGAAACCATTTTGATTTTGTTCTAAACCATAACCCCGGTTTTATATGCCAATTATTAACTAAATCTAAAATTTCTTTACCGCTAATGCTTACTTTATTACGTAACAAGTCATAAGTTCTAATATTGAAAAAGAATTCATCTCTAGAAAATAATTCAATAGGCCAATTTTCACCTATTTCAAAATCACTAGATGAAACAATTATCTGACCATCTTCAGCCTTGCCATAACTTGCTCTAATATTAATTGATTTTTCATCTCCTTTTTTTCTTAATTCTTCATTTTTAATATAAATATGAAATATCGACTTAAAGCCTTCTCGCTTCAAATCTTTTTGTTCTTTATAGACGCTAAAACCAATTTCCGCATCTTGTAGATCAAACGGTTCAGAAAAATCATCTCGCGGTAATGCAAATTTTTTCTTAAAAATTTCGTTATTTTCCATATTTTTAGTAAATAGATTTAATCACTATATAACTGAAATTAGGAATCGAACTGTTTATATCGCCTCCTATACTAAAATGTGTCGGTCTCTTGAACCGGTGATCAGCACTGCGGAAGTGGTGGGATTCTTCCCTCTCGGTCAAAATCTTTGATTTTGTTACCGAGAGCAATCTGCCGAAACTTTAGTGTAGGTAGAGAACTTGCGAACAAGGCGGAGGCGAGAGGATTCGAACCTCTGATACCCTTCCGGGTATAACAGTTTTCAAGACTGTCCCATTCAACCGCTCTGGCACGCCTCCGCTTTGTTAACTAACAGTTTTTCTGCCGCCGCTTCGCTTTGGCGGATTGCGATTTGTAGCTAAATTTTATCAAAATTTAGACAAATCGGGAACAAGACTAGCGCCATAAACCACTCGGCCAACCCTCCTTTTCGGTCATATTATATGTCTTTTTAGGGGATTAGAAAAGGGTGGGTTTTTCGGTTTTTTTATTTTTACAGAAATGTTAAAATTACTGAAAATATGAAAAAAATAATTATTATTGTAACATCATTCGCGGTTTTGAGCGTTGCCTGGTGGCTTGGTTCCCCGCTTTTTATAAATAAAAATATAAGCGAAAAGGCCGAAGATATCCAAAAGATGATGCCCATAACCGAAAGGCCACAGCCAGTCGAACTAGCAGTTGTCTATCAAGGAAATTTTATTGGCGCAGATGATTTTCATAAAGCCGAAGGAACCGCAAAATTATTAAAAGCAGAAGATAAATATTTTATCCGTTTTGAGGATAACTTTAAAGTTACAAATGGCCCGGATCTTTTTATCTATTTCGGTAAAAACGGGTCTTACACAAAAGAAGCAAAAATTTCGGCGCTCAAAGGCAACATCGGCGGTCAGAACTATGAAATCCCCGCGGATATTAATCCCTTAGATTACAATGAAATATGGGTCTGGTGCCGTGCATTTTCCGTCCCTTTCGGGCATGCGGTATTAAAATAAACTGTCTCTGCGAGGAGATAATATGATGTCGCATTATTTTTGATTTTTGCAAAAACTCTAGGCGCAGATATATCTCCAAAACGGAGGCGACAGGATTCGAACCTGTGCGGGGCTTTTTAGACCCCCACAGTTTAGCAAACTGCTGCCTTGTTTTTGCCGTCTGGCAAAAACCCCGGGCGCTTTTAAACTCCGAAGCGGTACCTTTTGGACAAAATCCGAACCTTTTTTGAGCAGAACCCCGACTAAGGAAGCCGCCCCGCCGCCGCTCGCTAACGCTCGCCAGCCAGCCAAAAAGTTTTCTTCACATTTTTTGATTTGCGCGCGCTCGATTTTTTCTTCTAAAAGGAAAAGAAAACTTTTTGGCTGGCTTCTGCTCCTGACAGAGCAGGCGGCGGGTGCGGCCTCTTTTTGATTTCGCTCCGGCATGGCGGAATTCCCCCAAAACCCCCCCTCCGCCATGCCTCCGCTCAAAAACAGGCGGGCAAAAATTCCTTCCCCCCAACCCCCTTCCTTTTTGCCCGCCTGCTTGGGCTTCGCCCTGAAATTTTTTTGCGGGGCTACAAAATCAAAGGGTGGTGGGTGGGGTTTAGTTATTTTCTTTATTATGATTCTTATTCCAGAGTTTTTCAAGATTAACAGTTTCGCTTTGGGGCCGTTTGTTAGGCTCTAATAATTCAATTTTTACAGACAAAGGAAATTGAGTCATTTGGCCTGCAACAAAACAACAACCGACAGACAAATTAGAAATTGAGTCAAACGAAAGTTTATCAAGGTAGCTGACGGCTTTGTTGATTGATCTCAAATCGTTGTCATTCATCAATCGGTGAATAAAGTAATTGTGTAGCTGCGAAATAATTGTCGGCGATATATCAGCCGGTCTCTGGCTCGCGACTGTAAGAAATACGCCAAATTTCCTTCCTTCCTTAATGATTTCTTCAAATGTTTCAAGACGATAATCCTTCCACGAATCTGATTCCCTCGTTGAATTTTCTGACAAGATATTGTGTGCCTCATCTATAACTATATGCAAAGAATTTTCTCTCTCTTTGTCGCGTTGTTTCTTTTGTTCATCATAGCTTGATTTACAAATCAAAAGGGGCAAAACTTTTTTTATTTCTAAATTTACATTTTTCAAATCAACAACCTTAACATTTTTGTCATTTTTCGTTGTGCGAGATTGAACCTTTACAACTTTATTCAACATATCAAATCGTTTCTTCAGTCTGCCCATCAAAGGGCCGATGTGTTCTTGGTTTATATAGCCATCCAGCAACTCATAATAATACTGGTCCAGTATCTTGAATTGTATTTTTTGTAAGTCGCGTAATTTCTTTGGAGCAACGACCTTAAAATAACCGGAGTCGCCAATAAAATTAGCTTCGTTGCTCTCAAAATAAACTGAACTGCCATTATTGTAGTAAAACCCGGATGTGGTGGCGTTATATTTCAAATCGTCAATTGACTTGCCACTATTCATTATTTGGAAGCCGATACTTTCAAAATCTTTTACAAATTTCTTCAAGAAAGGGACATTAAAATTTTTATCTTTCTTACTCAAAATAGTTTTCAATTTCTGGTTTATGCTTTTTACTTCTTTTTCATAATTTTTGTTGTTTTTGCTAAACCAAGCCGTATCTATTGCTCTATGCAAAAACGGCTGTTGTGTTTTTTCAGTAGCGTCAAGAAGGATTGATAGCAATTCGAGCTTCTCAATCTCTGTTTTGGCTATGGGATATTTGTCTCCCTTTTTATCCCTGGTTCTTAATTTGTAGACAATTTTTTTGTCTGTAAGAATTTGGTCATTATTTTCTTTTGAATACTCGCCATTGAAATCAATGACGATAAATTGCGATTTTTTTACAAAATCATCCTTTAGAGAATCAGAATTAAATAATTCAGTATAAATTCGTGCAAGCGTATTAGATTTTCCCGATCCGGTATTTCCAAAAATACCGATGTGGCCGGAGAATAATTTTCCGGCAGCCATCCGTATTTCTTGGATTTCTTCATCAATTAACGATCCCAATTTTATAGACAGCTCATCTTTATCAGATAGTTGGTGCAATCGCTCAAATTCATCTCTTGAAAGAAGACGGCACTCGCTACCAATGAGAGGCATTTCCTTTATTCCGTGCTGAAACTTGCCGTCATGGTCATAAAACCCAAACACAGAAACATTGAGAAAACGATCTATTCTCTGCCTTTCAGAGGCATAATCTTTATTTGCCTGAAACTTATCCTCTTCTAAGTATTCACCTTCAACTTTGCAGATAATTTCTGTAAAGCCCTTTAGGATTTTAATGTAATTAGAAAGTCCAACAGATACATTTTTTATAGCTCTGCCCTTAAAAAACAAATGAGGCAGGTTCTTGTCTTTATTAACCTTAACAACAATGTCCTTGCCTTTAACGCCAAAAACACTCCCGATAACAAAAACGGAGTCGTTAATTAACTTTTCTTCTAAATTGAAATTATTCGCTATCTTCATGCGTTTCTGTATTCTGTTTTGTAAAAATACTTTTAAGATACTCGGTGCTCTTGGCAAAAGTTTGCTTGTCCTCGTTCGCGGGAGACAGAACATAGAAATTTTTATTTTCTTTCTCTTTTAGAGAATCGGCGCTAGCGTCATATTTTGAGTGAGCAAAATAAACAACAACCAAAGTGGGGTTAGATTTCATTACCCCATAAAGCAAATCCTTGATATGTTTATCGGCTAGGGAAAAGCCGACAATTATTAATACGCTGTTTTCTTTTTCAAGCTCCAAAGTAAATTTTCTGAGCATTGCCGCATAATTCGTATCAAGAACGGTCTCAAAATGTTTTTCAGCATTTGGGTTAATTACAGCAATCTGCCGATACCCATTATTAAAGTCGTCGCCGTTTTTACTATCTAAATCATCGGGAATGTGAGAACAGTTTGAATAGGTAATTTTTTCATCTTTAATAGACCAAGAAACCGATCCGTGTAGTTTGATTATGTTGAATAGTGGGATATCGGAAGTATTGTCAAATTGCAAACTTTTATATTTCTGTATCTTATTAAAATTCGCTACATTAAAAACGGGGTTGATTTGTCCAGTAAACCCATCGTTGTAAGGTACATTCAATCTCTCGCAAGAATCTTCAATAAACAAGTCAAAATTTGTCGTAAAAATGTTTACTTGCTTACTAACGATATGGAGCGATCTTTTCGAGATGGTTTCGGCCCAAAAACCTAGAAACGAGTCATAATTTTTCTTGGTCGTATTTAGCTTGCCTTTCTCGTCAGAATCTGTTTCAAGATCACCATTCAAAATAGCTTTTGATTTTTTTATTAGTTTGTAATAATCCTTTTGTGCCGCTTCGCGGGTGCCTTCCTCATTCATCCTATTTTCTATATCCAACAGCGTTGTAAGGTAATCCA
This sequence comes from Parcubacteria group bacterium, assembly GCA_016188835.1. Classification (GTDB taxonomy): domain Bacteria; phylum Patescibacteriota; class Minisyncoccia; order UBA10092; family UBA10092; genus JACPHB01. The sequence goes on along the minus strand of JACPHB010000023.1, from coordinate 1,631 downwards.
AAGAACAGCCCGAACCAACAAGCAGGTTAAGATGTCCGCTCTGAATAATTTCCCGTAATTCCTTTTTGTTTAAATTCTTCATATTCCAGATTTAGTTCGATTGTGTTCCTTGCATAGCATTTGGCAATTCTCGGCGATGGTTTTCCCGCCCTCGTGCCAAGGCGTGATGTGGTCGGCTTCCATTTCGGAAATATCCCATTGTTTTTTATCTTTTTTCTGCTTTTTGCAAAATGGGCAAATGCCATCCTGTCTTTCATACGCCTCGCGCTTCATTCTGTCGGTAAAAGCACGGATTGAAAGGTGTCTCTCTTGCCCCGTTAAAACATACGGATAAATGCCGGACTTTTTGGTAACATCCTCGTCTTGCATTAACTTTTTAACTTCGGCTTCCAGTTTTGTAGCGTTTAACTTCTCCTTTTTGAATTGGTTGTATAACTCGCCCCAATTCACGCTCGCCATCTCTTTTCGGTAATTGGGAAAAGTTTTACGCACCCAAGCGATTACATCTTGGAAATAATTCCATAGCTCATCAGCTTTTTTGTCGTGCTGATGTTTCGCCATATAATCCTCTATCTTGCCATCATTTATCCACGAAAGCGCAGTTTCTAAATAGTCCTGTCGTATTGGCGAACCGCTAACTAATTGCCCTCCGTCGTTTGCCAATAGATACGCCGCACAGTTTGATTTGCTAAATTTCAATTTTGCGTCCGAAAGCCACGGGCCGGTATACACTGCATTGCGTATCTCTTGGTCGGTCAATTTTTCACCGGCGATGTTGATAATTCTAAACCAATCCAGTCGTTCTTTATCCGTGCCTTCGCAGAAATAAATCATCAATTCATAATCTAAAATTTTATCCTGTTCTTCTTTTGTCAGATTATGGAAAAATCGGTCGTTCAGCGAAAAATCACCAGTAACATATTGCCCAATACTGATAGTGCGCTGTTGGCCGTCCAGCACTTCGTAGCCGCCATCTTCTCTAATCATCCAATACATCACATTGAGCGGAAAGCTGTTTTTAATAGTTTCAATTACGGCGTTACGTTGTTTTTCCTTATACACAAATTCGCGTTGATATTTTGGTCGAATATCCAGTTTGCCATCATAAGCCTCCACACCTTCTTCGGCGCTGTCTTTGTAGCCAGCAATTACTTTTCGGATTTTAATTTTATGTAAATCAATTTTCATATTATTTTTTTACTTTTCTGTTCTTAATCAAAACTCTAAAATACGTTGATTTTCCACCTATCTCCGTCATATGAAGGTGGTTTTTTACGGCATTGTCATTCAGACCGGCGACATCTAGTACGGTGTACCGATTTAATCCATCAATAATTTCAAACTGCCTCGGATTGTATTTATGTAGAAAAGTTATAGGTACTCCCATCACACCCGTATAATCCATGGGGATTTGTTCTGTCCTATCTACATTTATCGCATTGTAGTTATCAAAGTTCGGATATTCTTTCTTAGTATATTTCTTGTACAAGACCAATTCTTCACTTCGTTTCGGTACATCAAGGTTGGTAAACCAAACTACGCTTTTTGGGAAAGCATACTTTTTACCATCAATAATTTTGTAATAGCTTTCATAGTGATCTGGAATTTGGAATAAAATATTTTTACCATTT
>JACPHB010000022.1 GCA_016188835.1 Parcubacteria group bacterium | reverse complement strand
TTTCACGGGATTACAAGATTTGGAAAAAAGAAATTCCTGAATTTCTTCACTACTACAATACCGAGAGACCGCACATGGGATTAAATTTTAAAACGCCAATTGAAATGATCAAATGGTCAGAAGCTATTGATTAGAAAACAAATGTTGTATACTGCATTCAACCCTGTAAACTTATGCTATATTAACGATCGTTTTTTTAGCATAATCAAAAATCTGTCCCGCAGCTGCGGGACAGATTTTTGATTCTACATTCCCATATCGCCCATTCCGGGCATTCCGCCTGTTGGCGGGTTATTTTTTTCAGGGCTGTCGGCAACCAAAACTTCGCTCGTTAGAAGCATAGAAGCAATCGAAGCGGCATTTTGCAAAGCGCTTCTGGTTACTTTTAAAGGATCGATAATGCCGTCGGAAATCATGTCGGCATATTCGCCGGTAACGGCGTTAAACCCTATCCCCATTTCCTTTGCGCTTATAGTTTGGACTACCTCATTTTCGTCCTTATTTGCGTTTTTCGCAATTACTTTCATGGGCGCCTCTAAGGCGTGAAACACTAAATTCATGCCTTTAAATTCATCGCCAAAAATATTTTCAGTTTTTTTAGAATCTTTTACTAAGCCGACGTAAATAGGAGCTTTGCCATCCTTAAACATTTTTACTATATCAAACAAAGCCACGCCGCCGCCGGATACAATTCCCTCTTCAATCGCCGCTTTGGTAGCTGAAACCGCGTCTTCAATCCTGAATTTTTTCTCCTTCATTTCAACTTCGGTCGCCGCCCCGACTTTAATAACTGCCACCCCGCCGGAAAGTTTTGCCAATCGTTCTTGCAGTTTCTCCCTATCAAATTCCGATTCGGTTTTTTCAAGCTGGGTTTTTATTTGTTTTATTCTTTTTTCTATTTCTGATTTAGACCCGCCGCCGCCGACAATAGTGGTGTTATCTTTGCTGGCAACCACCCTCTTGGCTTCTCCTAAAGAATTAAGCTCAACATTTTCAAGCTTCATCCCTTTATCCTCCGAAATAACGTCCCCATTAACCACCGCCGCTATATCTTCCAAAAGTTCTTTTCTCCTGTCTCCAAAACCCGGGGCCTTAACTGCTAAAACGTTAAATACGCCACGCAGTTTATTGACAACCAGAGTGGCCAGCGCTTCACCTTCAATTTCATCGGCGATAATAACCAAATTCTTGCTTCCGGATTTTACCACCTTCTCTAACAGCGGCATTATTTCAGCGAGCGCCGATATTTTTTTATCGGTAATTAAAATGTAGGGCTTTTCTAAACCAGCTTCCATCCGTTCGGTATCGGTCACCATATACGCAGAAACGTAACCTCGGTCAAACTGCAAACCTTCAACTAATTCATAAGAAACGCCGAGCGTCTGCGCTTCTTCAACGGTTACAACGCCCTCTCTACCAACCCTGCCTATAACTTCGGCGATTAAAGCGCCCATTTCCCCGTCGTTGGCGGAAATAACGGCCACGTCTTTTATCTTTTCTTTGGTAACCGGCTTGGAATTATCTTTTAAAATTTTCGAAACTTTCGCGACCGCTTTGTCCATTCCCCGCTTTAAGACCATAGGGTTGGCGCCGGAATTTATAAGATTGATTCCTTCGGCAATCATCGCCTGCGCTAAAACCACGGCCGTAGTCGTGCCATCGCCGGCGACGTCATTTGTTTTTGAGGCCGCTTCTTTAACCAATTCGGCGCCGATATTTTCAAACTTATCCTTAAGTTCAATTTCTTTGGCAATAGTTACGCCGTCATTGGTAATAACCGGCGCTCCAAAACCCTTGTCTAAAATAACATTGCGGCCTCTTGGCCCCAAAGTGATTTTAACGGCATTAGCCAATAGGTCAACGCCCCTTTTTACGGCTTCTCTGGCAGTAACGCCGCTTATTATTTGTTTTGCCATATTTTTCTAAAAATTAATATTTTTAGCTAAAAATATGAGCTATCCCGCCGAAGCCTTGGCGAAGGCGGATGCCCACATTTATTTATTCTAATATTGCCAAAATTTCTTCTTCCTTTAAAATTTTATATTCAACGTCGCCGATTTTAAATTCTGTTCCGCTGTATTTTTCATAAACAACTTCATCGCCTTTTTTAACGCCTGATTTTTTTATTTTTTCGCCGCCGCCAATCGCTACCACCCGGCCTTGGGCCGGTTTTTCCTTATCTACGGTTTCTGGCAAAATAATACCTAATTTGGTCTTTCCAGCTTCTTTTATCGGCGCGATAACCGCCCGATCGCCCAAAGGTTTTATAGAAAATTGTTTCCCCATGATTTTTATTATTAATAATGGCATTTTATTAAAAAAATTATTTTTTGTCAAATAAAATAAAAGAGCTTATTTGGGCTCTTTTAAAATTTTACTCCAAGATTTAGGCAGAATTTTTTTCGGCGGATTAATAATTTCATTCACCAACCCAAACTTCAAAGCGGTTTGAGCATCAATTCTGGTTAAAATTCGGAAATATTCTCTAATCATGTTTTCCGTCATATTAGAATTGTTTTTAACGATTCTTACCATAGCATCAAGAAGATGTTTTTGATGAAGAGCGGATTCCTCGGCTTCAGACGGCCCTTCGCTGCCTCCGCCGCAAAAATAAATACTCGGCGCGTGGAAACCTAAAACGGCATTGGGAAGCGCCTTTCTTCGGTCGCCCGCCATAAATATTATAAATCCGGCCGACGACGCTTGTCCGGCAACAATCGTTACAATGAAAAGCGGGGAATTTCTGATATGATCATATATCTTAAGCATAGCATAAGTATCACCACCCTCGCTGTTAATATAAATAGTCAGAGGTTTTTTCAAGGAAAGCGATTCAAAACCCGTCAAGATATTAAAGAATTCGTCGGCAAGCGACCATGTAATTACGCCGGAAATTGAAATGAGGCGCAATTTTCTATTGAAATATAATCCGCCAATATCTTCATTATTGTCATTTTCATTATTGTCATTTTCATTGTCAGACGGCTTACTGTCTCTTTTCATGGCCGGCTCCGGATTTTTTATTTTTAAAAGGACTTTCCAATAAACTTTACTTGTAGCATAATGAAATAGCCTAGGAGTTGTCAAAGTTTAAATTATTTGATATACTATGATTAAAAGTTTTTTGCTTCATATTATTGCAAACGCCGTTGCGGTTTTGGCTTCCGCGTGGCTCTTGCCCAATGTTTTTTATGAATATGAGTTTATCAGCTTAATTAAGATTGCGGCAATGCTCGCCGTGGCAAACGCCTTAATTAAACCGGTGTTAAAAATGATCTTTAGTCCCCTTATCCTTATCACGCTCGGATTTTTTACTTTAGTTATAAATATTTTCCTGATTTGGCTGGTCGTTTATTTTGCTCCCGAGCTTTCTATCGTCGGGCTTAGCGCTTATTTTATAACAATGATTATAATCAGTTTTTTCAATTTTATGGTTTCCGCAATTAAAGATAAAAAAAATTGATAAGAAAATATAATTTAAAAATTGCTTAGCCCCACCCCTCGCTTTGCTCGGGGCGGCACGCCCCCACCTACAATTTTTAAATTATATTTTCTTATCAATTCTAAACATTAATGTTAAAATTTTTGTCAATAATTCAAATAATCATTTCCGCGCTTTTAATAGGAGCGATTCTTCTTCAAGCGCGCGGCTCCGGTCTTTCATCGGTTTTTGGCGGCGAATCAACTTTTTACCATACTCGCCGCGGAATGGAAAAAATAATCTTTTGGGCCACAATTATTCTGGCAATTTTATTTATAATTACCGGCATTGCCTCATTCTTATTTTAAACTTAATTATTGGATAAAGTTTTGGAAACACCTTAATTTTAAGGAAAAAATTTGGTTTGGCATTTTTTCCGTTGTCATTCTTTTTTCGATTTCTTTTTTGATTGGCAATTTTTACCAATACAGAACAAAAACAATACCGGCCAAAGGCGGCACCTATGTTGAAGCCATATCTGAATCGCCCCATAATTTTAATCCGATTTTATCAATAAACGACGCCGATCGCGACGCAACACGCTTAATATTTTCATCGCTTCTTAAATACAACGAACAGGGCGAACTGATGCCAGATTTGGCTTCAAGCTATGATGTTTCAAAAGACGGAAAAAATTATATTGTAAAATTGAAAAGCGGGATTACCTGGCATGATGGCGAGCCATTTAGCAGTGAAGACGTTGTTTTTACCATTAACGCCATCCAAAATTCTGAATATGCCAGCCCGTTAAGAAACAGCTGGCAAGGAATAAAAGCCGAGGCTATCGATGCAAATACTGTGGTTCTTACTCTTAAAACGCCTTATGCCGCTTTCACCCCGAATTTAGCGCTCATTGGCATACTGCCAAAACACATCTGGAAAACGGTAATGCCCCAAAATTTTCCATTGGCGGAATTTAATTTAAAACCGATCGGCACCGGACCGTATAAATTTGTAAAACTTCAAAAAGATTCGCTGGGCCGCATTATCTCGTTAAATTTATCAGCCAATGAAAGTTATTTTTCTGGGATTCCTTTGATAAAAAATATTATTTTAAGATTTTATCTTTCCGAAGAAGAAGCGGTATCGGCTTTTAACCGTAAAGAGGTTGATGGAATTTTACTTCAAACAGCGCAGAATAAAAATCAAATTCGCGGTCTTAATAATTCGCAACTTTTTTCACTCCCCTCATTAAGAATTTACGGTTTATTCTTAAACACCGACCATAAACTATTGGGAGCAGAATACATAAGAAAGGCCGTAAACTATGCCATAGACCGTGAAGAAATATTAAATAAAATATTTTCAGGCGATGGTACAATTGCCATGGGACCGATTCCTCCCACATTACCCGGCTCAAGCCCGAATCTCGTCGGATATTCTTTTAACCCTAAAGAAACGATTGCGATTTTAGAAAAGAACAAGTGGGTAAAAAATAACGAGGAAATTTATGAAAAAAAAATAGGAAAAGACCAAGAAACGACGCTTTTGAAATTTTCCATAATTACAACCAAATCAATTCAGTTGGCCGCTACTATGATTCGCGATTACTTGAAAAACGTCGGCATTGAAAGTGAATTAAAAATTATGTCTTTGGGAGAATTGCAGCAAAATTATTTAAAAACCAAAAATTATGACGCAATTTTAATAGGCGAATCTTACACTGATGCGACAGACCCTTATGTTTTCTGGCACGGCGCCGCCATAAAAGATCCGGGACTTAATCTAAGTTTATACAACAACAAAAAAGTTAATAAAATTTTGGAAGATGTGCGATTGATTTCAGATCCGATCAAAAGAGCTTTAAAACTCGAAGAATTTCAGAATATAGTATTAGGCGATGTGCCAGCAGCATTTCTTTATTCTCCCAATTATATTTATGTTGTTAAAAATAATGTTAAAAATATAAATATCTTTAAACTTAATGTTTCATCTGCTCGCTATTCAAAAATTAACGAATGGAGCATAGAGACGGAAAGAGTGTGGAAATAAATTTACAAAAAGTATCCGGTTTGCCTATTTCTTTTGGTGAGAAAAAAATGACTTTAGAGTTTCATGGTGATTTTCCTTTTATACAGGAATCAAAAAGAACTTTGGAAGAACTTAAGCCTTATTTAAAAAATCCCGATGTTAAAAATTGCCTGCCTGCCCTGCCTACCGGACAGGCAGGCGGCAGGCAGGGTCCTAATCCGGTTTATCACGTCTGGCGCAATGTTCATTTGGCATCCGATAACGAAAAAATAACTTCTCATAATTTGCGATATGATTTAACTCTTTTGCCGCCGGGAATTATTTGCCCCGTTAGAAGTAAGACGCCGACGGCGTCTGACGACTTGTCGACTTCTAACGGGGTTGACTGTGAATTTGTTAAAACCGCCGGCCACTATCACAAAAAGCCCTATCCGGAAGTTTATGAAGTGCTTGTGGGCCGGGCTTACTTTTTGATTCAATCGAAATCGGCCGCATATTTAACCGAAGCCGGCCCAGGGGAAAAGTTTGTAATTCCACCATCATTTGGCCACAATACAATCAATGTTTTTAACGAACCTCTTTTAATAGCAAATTTTGTTAGTGAAAAAGCCGAATATAATTACGAGCCGTATAAAAATAATCATGGCGCCATGTATTATTTTGTTTCCGGCGGAGAATTAGTTAATATAGAAAAAAACCCTAACTATAATTCCGTTCCGGAAATCCAAAAAATCAGAGCAAGAGAATATCCGGAATTCGGCTTAGTAAAAAGCCAGCCGCTATATAGTTTAATTAATAATATTGAAAAATTAAGATTTTTAAATTATCCTGAAGAATTTAGGGGCGAGTGGCGAAATTGGTAGACCTGCCTGCCGGCAGGCAGGCGCGCAGGCCTCACAAATTATTATGGAATACTTTGTATATGCAATACGAAGCACACAAAGAAATTATATCTATGTTGGTTTGACGAATAATATTGAAAGGCGCATAAAACAGCACAATGACGGCAAAGAAAAAACCACAAGAGCTTACTCGCCCTTTAGAGTGATATATGTAGATAAGTTTGAGGATCGAAAAAGTGCTAGAGAAAAAGAAAAATATTTAAAATCTGGCACAGGAAAGGAATTTTTAAAAAAATTGTAAAATTTTGCCCGGGTGGTGAAACTGGCAAACACGTACGGTTCAGGGCCGTATGCCGAAAGGCTTGAGGGTTCAATTCCCTCCCCGGGCACCACGTTGGAAAAGTCAAGGATTCAGATGTCGCCTCGCTTCGCTCGGCCACCAAATCGTACGGATTTTTCGGGGCAAAAAGAAATTCCCGATTCCGTAAAATATGGTTCGAGCCGATGTTTTTTAGAAATGTTGTCATTTCGGAAAGATTATTCTCCTTAATCAATTTCGCGGCTTGATTCAAGGATAAAACGAATTCACGAGCCGGTTCGAGCCAAGACAAACCTTTTTGTTCAAAGTCGGTGATTTTTTCGTTTAACGTGACCTTTTGGGAAATAAGGACGTCCTTTTTGGCGGCGTATTCTTTTTGTGTAAGTGCATCTTCCAAATAGATATCTAGCAACTTTTGGAGTTTTGTTTCAACTTGCGATAATTGCTCTTTGAGATTTACCACTTCACTTTGCGTTTGTTCTTTTGCTTGATTTTCCTCCGTGTCCAACGCCGCCAAAACTTTTTCAGTGTCTTGGCTCGACAAAGAAACTTTTTGAAGAAAGTTTTTGATTTGTTCCACTAGCTGATTTTCACCAAGATATTTTTCTTGGCATGCGCCTCGTTTTTTCGTGCAACGATAGTAGGTGTAAATGCCGCCATTTCCTTTTGCGTATTGAGCAGTTATCGAACAACCGCATGAGGCGCATTTCATAAGGCCAAGAAAAGCAAAATTGTGTTTTCTGTCTGGGCGAACTTTCCCACGTTTCGTCATAACTTCCTGGCATTTATCAAAAAGTTTCTTTGAGATTAACCGCTCGTGTGTTCCCTCAAAAATTTCCCCTTTGTACCTCATCAACCCAAGGTAGAAAGGATTTTGGAGAATATGCTGAACATTGCTCAACGAGATTTTGTTTCCGGCATTAGTGAGCAATTTCTTTTTCTCACACCAATTTGCGAGAGAGTTGAGAGGATATACTCCGGTGGCATACATTTCAAAGATGTTCTTCACCAAAGGAGCTTTTTCACTATCAACATCAATACCCCGTGTCTTTGGGTTATTGGAATATCCCACCGGAGCCCAGCTTGGCCATACGCCATTTCGTATTTTTTGTCTTAGCCCACGCTTCACATTCTCTCGCAAATTATCTACGAAATATTTTGATTGACCAAAAGCAATGTTCAGCATAAACAAACCCTGTGGCGTTGGCTCAAACCAGAAGCAGGGAAATTTGAGGGAACGAATCAAGCCGCGATCTACAAAATGGATTATCTTTCCGCCATCAACGGAATTTCTCGCAAGACGATCCGGATGCCATGAAATAATGCCGTCAGCCTTTCCTTGTTCCAAAAATGACAACATTTCTGCGAATTTAATTCGTCCGGGTTCTTTTGCGGTTTTGGCCTCTTGAAAAGAGGCGACAATTTCAAGTTTTTCTTTGGCGGCAAATTCTTTGAGCTCAACAAGTTGAGCTTCAATCGAGAGAACTTGGCGGTCATCTTCTTCTGTAGATTTCCTAGCGTAGATAATATATTTCATAGTTTTTTGGTTAATGATTAAAATTTTTCTTTTCTGCTTCTAACGGAATCGGGAATTTCTTTTTGCCCCGAAAAATCCGTACGATTTGGTCGCCGAGCGAAGCGAGGCGACATCTGAATCCTTGACTTTTCCAACGTGGTGCAGAATACTTGAATTAGTCCGAACCGCTTTCGCCGCCTGTGGCGGCGAGGAAGTCCTCCCGCAAAAATTCGGAAAGGCGGCGGAGCCGCACGAATCAAAACCGCAAAAGAACCCGTTAAAAACATCGGCTCGAACCATATTTTGTAGAAGCAGAAAAGAAAAACTTTCATAAGATTCTCTCCAAGAAGCGGCGCTTGCCGCTTCTGTTTTCTAATCAATAGCTTCTGACCATTTGATCATTTCAATTGGCGTTTTAAAATTTAATCCCATGTGCGGTCTCTCGGTATTGTAGTAGTGAAGAAATTCAGGAATTTCTTTTTTC
>JACPHB010000021.1 GCA_016188835.1 Parcubacteria group bacterium | reverse complement strand
TTTAAAATTCTCTTGCGCTAAAGCAAGACCAACTGGTTCAAAAATACTTGTACCAAAATTTGTATTCAAGGAATGAATAAAAGAATATAAAGCGAGGCGGTCTTTACCAAGCAAGCGTGTGTGAAAAGGCATTGATGCCGGCTCTGGTTTATAGTTTTGGAACTTATTGCGTAAACTTGCTTTCAACACTTCTTCAACAATATTTATTTGTTCTTTAGATAAAGCCATAAAAAATTATATTGATTTTAAATGAAAAATTATTTCTGAATAAGGATTCCTGTCTCGTTCCGTTCGATTTAATACCGGCCGTTTAAATTGATTTACAATTTTCATTCCAGATTTTTCTGCAATTTTTGGGTAGAGGTTATATTTATCATTTGCTACAAGAAAAACATTAAAATCATTTTCGAGATACTTTTTACAGTTATTTAGCACATCTGCAATTCCTTGCACATATGATTGACGAGCTTCTAATCCTTGCCCTTTGGACAACGGGCCTATTTCTAAGTCCTCCTTGCGTTTAAACCCGAGAAGATCATAAGCATATGCGTGCTGTTCGTGATAATCAATTTGTCCAACATATGGGGGTGAGCAGAATATGCCTGTTATTTTTTGCTTTTTTAATATTTTGGAAAATTCGGGATTTTGTCCTTCTATTTTTTCAAAAATATTTATAGTCCTTGAATCATCTGCTAAAACAGAATAATAAACCGGTTTTCGTAATATACTAAATTCTCTAATTCTACTTAAAGTGTCAAAAGCATAGCGGCTAAGCATGGCTACAATGGAGAAAAGCGGTTTACAGATTTTTTTATGTTTGTAGCAGTAATAAGTCGTAAGTTGGGGTTCTTTGAGGGTTGCCAGATCACTATGCGTAGTAGCGCGACACGATCTGATTGTTCTGCTTAAAATCAAAGCGAGAATTTTTCGTGTTTTTATGTCTTTCTCTTGTCTTATCGTCTTAAAAACATGGTCAACTTCTTTGCGTGCGTTTTCTATAAACCACCTATCAAGAAACGACAATGACTTATCTTGTTTTAATTTAATCGAGTATTTCTTTAGCAGTTTTTGATAAATAGGTAAAAATTCTTTTTCTTTCTCTATAGCAAACTTATTTTCATCAAAACTTCCTTGATTAACTTTATACTTGAAATCATAACCGGGAAAATATCTCTGATTAAATTTTGCAAGTTCAGCTAAAAGCTCACCTTCAAACTCCTGAACTTTGTAATCATATTCAAAAGAACCAAGTGAATCAAGCATTTTTTTTATCGCTTGTTGTAAATATTCATAATCATAATGCGCCGCTTTACAACTTGCGATCATACAATTAAATTCTGAAACGTCTATGCCTACAGAATGAATACCTGTTTCAAGTGATTGGATGATAGTTGTGCCAGAGCCTAAAAATGGGTCTAGAACAATATCCCTGGGCTTAAAATATGCTTCTTTTTTGAAATTGTCAGTATGAGTGTCTATAAAGTACTCAACAAGTTGAGGAATATATTTGCCTTTGTATGGGTGAAGCCGATGGACATGTTTTGTAGTATCTCTTTCACACAAATTATCAAAAGAAAGCGTCCAATTTAAATCACTTCCGAGCCTTTTTTTCCAACTAATTTCCCTGCTTCCGTTGTATGAATCGTAATATTTTTTTAAATCATTCAAATCAACCATGGTTGAACCATTTTCTCCATGTTTTTTTACTTTTCCATATTGAACTAAATACAAAATATTTGTAGATAACACTTCTTTATTAAGAAGCGCAGAAGCCCATTTTGATGCTTCAAATATAGATACTAGATTCATATAAATATTATATCTTAATTTAAAAATTAAAAAAGCCCCCGACCGAGACACTTCAAAATCTGCTCTGGAAAAATCGCCTCCGCCTTCACTAAAGTTGCGGCGGACAAAGTAAAAAGCCCTACCGCGTCCTTCTGTAGCTTTAGCGGAGGAGGATAATGCTCACATTGGTGTGGTTCTAGACCGAGACACACCGCCAGTTAAGCTGCTTGAAAAATAGCGGTTTTTGTTTTATAATTTGCAAGTTATGGCAAATACGGAAAATAAAAATTTGGTTTCCAGACCGCCCGTTGTGGTAATAATGGGCCATGTTGATCATGGTAAAACCAAATTATTGGACTACATCAGGAAAACCAATGTGGCCGAGCATGAAACCGGCGGCATCACCCAACATGTCGGTGCTTATGAAATTACTTATAAAAACAGAAAAATTACTTTTCTTGATACGCCGGGCCATGAAGCATTTTCAAAGCTTCGCGCCCGCGGCGCCAAAGCCGCGGATATCGCCGTTTTAGTTGTCGCCGCCGATGATGGCGTCAAACCCCAAACCATAGAAGCATTGGAGCATATCAAAAAAGCCGAATTGCCTTTTATTGTTGCAATCAATAAAATCGACAAGCCCGAAGCTAACGCGGAAAAAGTGAAAAAAGAATTGTCTGAAAACGACGTCTTGGTTGAATCCTGGGGCGGCAAAATTCCTTCAGTTGAAATTTCCGCCAAGGCCGGAAAAAACGTAAATGAACTCTTGGATTTAATTGAACTCTTGGCCGATATGGGCGAACTGACGGCCTCTTTAAACAATTCGGCAGAAGGTATTGTCATTGAAACTAATCTTGATCCCCGCCGTGGCTTTGTAGTTTCGCTTCTGATACTGGATGGCGCTTTGGAAATTGGCGATTACATTTTAAGCGGCACCGCCAGCGGCAAAATTAAAATTCTTGAAGATTTTTTAGGAAATTCAATTGAAAAAGCGTCTTTCTCTTCTCCAGTTTCGGTTGTCGGATGGAACGAACTTCCTTTTGTTGGTGAAAAATTTGCAACCGATAAAATACCATTTACGCCGGCGCTTAAGGCGGCAAAAAAAATAGGCGAAATAATTGAAAAATCACTTTTAACAAATGAGAAAGAGAACGGAAATCTTATTTTTTATATAATCATTAAAGCCGATGTTCAGAGCTCCGCCGAAGCCATAAAAGAAAATTTTGAGAAAATGACATTCTCAATTCCAGAAAGCGATAAGCCCATTATAAAAATTCTCAAGTCAGAAGCAGGCAATGTTAGTGAAAGCGACTTTAAAACAGCTTTGATTGCCAACGCGATAATTATCGCTTTCAACGTAAAAATTGATCCGGCGATAAGCGCTTATAAGGAAAAAATAACCTTAATTTCAGGAAGTATAATTTACGAAGTATTGGAAACGGCTAAAAAAGTTATTGAAGAAAAGTTAAAACCCAAGCCATCGCGAGAAGAAATCGGCCGACTTCAGGTTCTCGCTATTTTTCGCCAGGAAAAAAACCGGCAAGTGGTCGGCGGCAAGGTGATTTCCGGCGAAATTATGAAAGGAGTTAGAATAGAAGTTATAAGAAAAGAAACGACAATTGGACAAGGACGAATTATCAGTTTACAAGCCGACAAAAAAGAAGTAGGTAAAGTTGAATCCGGCAAAGAAGCGGGAATAAGCGTTGATTTCGGCGAACCAAAAATTGCCGCAAACGATATAATCATATTATTCAGGAAAGTGCAATAAAATAAATAAAAACATGAGCCAAGAACGCGCTAAAAGATTTAACGAATTGATTAAGATTGAACTCGGCAAAATTATTTTTGATTTTTTAGATGTTAAGCCGGGCGTTTTGGTAACAATTACCAGAGTTATTACCGCGCCAAACCTGTTTTCCGCCGTTGTTTTCATAAGCATTTACCCTGATAATGAAACTACTGAAATATTTCGCAAATTAAATCGCTTAGTTTATCAAATTCAGCAACTCCTAAATAAAAAGTTAAAAATTAGGCCGGTGCCAAAAATAATTTTTAAGCAAGACACAAATCCGGAAGAAGCATCAGAAGTGGAAAAATTGATTAAAGAAATAAAAGAGAAATAATATGCGCAATTTAAGCTTTAAAGAAATAGAAAAAATAATTAAAGAAGCCAAAAAAATACTTGTGGCAACCCATCAAGGCCCGGACGCCGATGCTATCGGCTCTCTTGCGGCCCTAGGCATGTATTTTGCAAAAACAAAAAAACAAAATTATTTGCTTTCAATTTCCGGAGTGCCAGAATCATTAAAATTTATTCCCGGCATAAGATTAATAAAATCAAAACATCCGAAAATGCCTTATGATTTAATTATCGGCCTTGATTACGGCTCGGAGTGGCGTTTGGGGCTTAATAGCTATTTTAAAAAATATCCAAAAATTCCGATTTTAATTTTTGATCATCATCCGGTTGCCGATCAAGGAGCGAATTTCGGCGTCATTGACACAACTTACTCTTCAACATCGGAAATAATTTATGATTACTTAAAAACCATTAAATTCAAAATTGATAAAAATATCGCTTATGCTTTAGCGATCGGCATTTTAACCGATACGGGATTTTTTAAATATACCGTAAGTCCGAAACCGCTTGAAATATTGGCGGAATTAATGAAAGAATTTAAAATAAAACCAGTTGAAATTGATAATGCCTTGAGCGGTCAGGTGAAATTTGAAGCGCTTAAATTGTCGGGGAAAATATTGAGCCGCACCAAATATAAAGAAAAAGGGAATTTTGTTTATTCATGGTTTAAGAGAAAAGAACTTAACAAACACCATTTAACAACGGATGATTTAAGGGGCCTCGTAGAACGGCTTAGGAATTTAAAAAACGGCCGCTTTGCTTTACTGATTATTGAGGAAAGACAAAATAGAATCCGCGGCGAACTGCGCAGCCGGCCTGATAAAAATTATAATGTGGCGAAATTAGCACAAAAATTCGGAAGCGGTGGCGGCCACAAATTCGCGGCTGGTTTCAGATGCAAAGGCACAATTGACTCGGTGTTAAAACTCGTGTCAAAATATTCAGCAAAAAGATAGGGCCTCGTAGCCAAGTGGCAAGGCAGAGCTCTGCAAAAGCTCTATACGGGAGTTCGATTCTCCCCGAGGCCTCAAATGGAATACGTAAAGGAAATAACTTGTTGAAACGATTGCCGTTTGATATAATTAAAGTAATGAAACGAAGGACCTGGACTGAGATACAATTAAAGAAAGCAGTTAAGAATTCTTTTAGTTACAGACAGGTTCTGGCTAAGTTGGGATTGCGAGAAGCTGGTGGAAATTACGAGCAAATAAAAAAATATATAAAAGAATACCGATTAGATAGCCATCACTTTAAGGGGCGTGGCTGGAATTTAGGAATGCGAGGTATTGGAATACCGCGGATTCCTTTAGAAAAAATTCTTATAAAAAATAGTTATTTTCAAAGTTTTAAATTAAAAAATAGATTATTCAAAGTTGGCTTGAAATCCAAAAAATGTGAAGAGTGCGGCTGGGCCAAAAAAGCTGAGGGTGGACATCTGCCATTGGAATTAGATCATATTAATGGAAATCGACATGATAATCGATTAGAAAATTTAAGAATTCTTTGTCCTAATTGTCACAGTTTAAAACCAACATATAGAAGCAGGGTAAGAAAAAATTAAGGGCGAGTGGCGAAATCGGTACACGCACAACACTTAAAATGTTGCAGTCGAAAGACTATGAGGGTTCGAGTCCCTCCTCGCCCATAAAATAATAAATCCCCAGTTCCTGATACTTATTATTTGACATTGATAAAAATTCGATTATAATTTATTTTGTGACCACGATGACGGTTGGGGTCAGAAAATTTTAATACAATTTCGGCTAGCCGAAACGGCGGGATTATCCAGTGAACGAGGCTTAGAAAACCCAAAACGCATACTCGAAGACTAGTCTTTAGTACATGATGGGTGCGCGCTAATTTGGCCTCTGAAACTTAAGAAATAAAACCCGAATCGTTGTGGTCACAAACAAAAAACGAATACGCCACACATGTGGCGTATTCGTTTTAATCCAAAATTATCACTTCCGCTTCTTGAACGCCGAATTTTTTTGCTAAATGTCTTTCCGGAAACCAAATGTCTATTTTATCATTATGCTTTTTTGCCATCCGGTCTTCTACGGTAAAAACTTTATCGCCGAAAATTTCCGGAATTTGAACTTTAGTTCCGAAAGCCAAAAAGTTGGCCGCCACTACACCATCGCGAACCGTTGTGTTTGAAGCGGTAATAAATGGCGTGTCGTCGGTCTGGTCTGGTGTTGAAGAATAAGCCGTTAGGACGGTTTTTATTGTTTTTTGTCGTGGAGACGCGTCAACACCTATTAAAGAGTCGCCGCCAGTAACCAAAAACAAATTTCCTCTTATTTCCGGCCTATTGTTTATAAGCGCTATTACGTCATTATAGCCCCAGAAAGCACTTGCTTTCCCTATTGGCGCATTAAGAGATAAAACCAGCGTAATTACTACAATCGTGGCTTTATTGAGCCATAAAATATTGGGTTTTAGTAATTTAATCATATTTATACAAACAAAAAATCCCCGCTTTAGCAGAGATTCCTTGTTGTGCTTTAATACTAACCGATACTGCCTAATTTGTCAACTTTTCAAAACCCGAAGGGTTGGCCAGTTATAATCCCGAAAAGCCGAGATATTAAAGGTAAAATCAGGCCAAAACCAAAAAAAACAAAAAGTAAAATAAGAAAAAAGCCGTATCGCTCCAATTGAAACTCAAAATCGCGCCAAGAAATTGGCAAAACCGAAAACAAAATTTTTGAGCCGTCAAGCGGCGGAATCGGAATTAAATTGAAAACAGCGAGAAGCAGATTTATCCAAACGATAATCGCTATAAAAAATCCGAACAAAGGTAAAAAAGATAAATCAAAAAATCTTAAAATGAGACCAAAAAAAATCGCCAAAAGAATATTGGCCGAAGGCCCGGCCAAAGCCACCAAAGCCGGCCCCCATTTTTTGTTTCTTAAATTATTTGGATTAAAAGGCACTGGTTTGGCCCAGCCGATAATAATAACCGGGGCACCAAAAAGCGCTGGCAGTGCCAATAAAAGCGGCAAAATTATTGAACCAAACGGATCCAAATGCGGTAAGGGATTTAAAGTTAACCGGCCGGCCGCTTCGGCGGTATTATCACCCTGAAGTTTGGCAGAAAAACCATGGCTTATTTCGTGCAATATAGCGGAAAAAAGCAAAACCAATAAAGCATAAATAAAGAATATAACTTGATTTGGCATATCGTTTTATGTTAAGTAGTTAATATGATAAAGAATGAAATTTTAAAATTTTATTCTTTATCATTATAATTATGAATAAAAACTGCGCTATTTGCGGTAAAACTTCAACTTTAATAACGCCGCGAAATAAACTCCGCGGTAAGTATAACCCGACGGCTAAAAAAAGAAAATATCCCAATCTTCAGTGGGTGCTTTTAAGTTCGGACAAATCAAGGGTAAGGGCCTGCGCCAAATGCATTAAAGCAATGGCAAAAACAAAAAAGAAATAATCCCCTCGGGCCGTAGTATAACGGTAGTACGCGAGGCTGGGGGTCTTGCAGCCGGGGTTCAACTCCCCGCGGCCCGAAAGTCATTTTAAAGATAAATTTGGTATTTTTAAAACATTATATCTTCTTCCGCTCTTTTGTAGTCAAAAATTTCTTCGGGAGAAAACCAATAAGATAATTCATGAGCAGATTCTTCCGGAGTTTCCGACGCGTGAATTAAATTGTGAACCGCTCGCTGGTTTTTGTTTGCCAGCGCCGCCGAATCAACAGAAAAATCGCCGCGAATCGTTCCCATTTCCGCCAAAGCCGGAATAGAATTGCCCACCAATTTTCTTACCATCTCAACGGCGTGAATACCTTCAACCACTATTTTGACGCTTGGTCCGGAAGTCATAAAATCCAAAATCCAGCCGCGCACCGACTTTCCGATTTTCATCGGATCGTTTGTTCCCATTTCTCGCCTTGCGTCCCAGCCGTATTTGGCGTAAGTGGCAAGCGACTTTTCGCCGAGACGTTTAACCCACGCTAAATCTTTAGGATAATGCTCGTCAATTTGCTTACGCGTCGGGCTTATCATCATTAAAGAAATAATTTTAAGTCCGCGTTTTTCAATACGAGAAATCACTTCGCCGATGAGTCCCCGCTTCACGCCATCGGGCTTTATTAAAACAACAGTGCGTTCTGACTTTTGATTTTTCATAATAAAAATTTATCATAAAAATAGTTTATTGACAACAAATTTTTATTGATTTAAATTGTGCCTATATTGATCTTTAAAAATTAAATAAGGAGCTCCGAGTGGCTAAAAAGAAAATCTTTGTAATTTGCCCCGTTAGGCGTCCTGAAGTTGGATTTTTAAATAGTATACTGATCGCTGCTGGGTTTTTCTTGGGAATCGAAGACGAATGGACAAAAAATCAAAATGCCATTAAAAAATACGTTTCCTGGCTTGAAGCCGAGGGCTGCGAAGTTTATTGGCCGGCAAGAGATAACCCCTATCAAATTACCGATAACGTCGGGATAACTATTTGCGAACATAATCGTTACATGATGTTTTGGGCCGATGAAGTCCACATTTGGTACGATAAAAATAGTATGGGTTCTATTTTTGATATTGGGATGTTCTTTGCATTTTCCGGCACTAATAATTTCAAAAAATTTGTAATCATCAATCATAAAGATGTTAAGCCGACACTGCGTAAAAGCTTTGAAAACGTTATTTTGGCTTTAGCAAAAAAATTTTATAATCCGGTAGCCGATGGCCTTAGGGAAAGGTGGAAGACACATGGAAAGTAAAATACCAAAGGTTTTTATTTGCATCCGTTTGCGGCCCAAAAGCAGTGATCAAAGCAAAGCTACCGCGGAATACATGCAAAACCTGAAGAGAGCTAGAATTGCCGCCCGATACGCCGTCTTAAACGGCTATGATCCGGAAGCGACAACGATTTATTTTACCCAATTCTTAGACGATTCACTCGCTAAAGAAAGAGAATTAGGAATGAAAATTGGCCAAGTCAGATTGATTAATTGCGACAGATTGTGGGCAGTATTAGATTTAGATGAAGACGAAACGCCTTCTTCAGGAATGTCTAGCGATATGGAATCCGCAATAGAAAATGGTATTCCGATTGAGTATAAAGATTTTTCCAAAATAAAAACCTGGATTGAAAACTACGATAAAACCTCTAAATAATTAAAGAGGTTTTTATTATTTTGTATTTTGCATCATAAGCTCCCAATAGGATTACTGTGATACGAATTACATTTTTATAATATCTATAATTATCCCATTTACAGACGATCGTCTGTAAATGGGATAAATTATTTTTCTTTGTAGATATTTGTGGTGAAACCGTCGGTTGAAATTTTGATGTCGCCGTCTAAGTCGGTTCTGAAAGTTTCAGAATCAACCATTTTTAGGCGACTTAAAGCCGCGGGTGACGGATGGCCGTAGCGATTTTTGGCGCCGACTTCTATAATTACCGCCTTTGGCGAGACAAATTTTAGAAATGACAGAGAAGAAGAATATTTTGAGCCGTGATGGCCGGCTTTTAAAATATCCGACTTTAAATTTTCTCCGTATATTAAAAGCCGGTTTTCTATTTTAGAAGTTGCATCGCCCGTCAGTAAGATGGAAAAGTTATTAAACATCAATTTTCCGACAACCGAAGTGTCATTAACGTCGTTCCCGCCGCTACCAAAGCCCTCGCTTTTTTTGTTAAAAACCAAATCTCCCGCCTGTTCCGGCGATAAAACATCAAATTCCAAGTTATCGCTAAAATGAATAGCCTCTCCGGCTTCGGCGATAACAACCGGAATATTTTTTTCTTCAACTATTTTTAAAAATTCGGAATAAACGTCGGTTTTCAAATCCGCGCCGGTTAAAATAACCGCGCCGACATCGTATCTTTTTAAGACCTCGACAAGACCGGTAACGTGATCGGCATGAGGATGGGTCAGTAAAACAATATCAACCCGCTTGGCAAGCGCCGGCAAATACTGCCCCAATTTTTGAAGAACTTTATTATTTGGTCCGCCGTCAATAAGCATCGTTTGATTTTCTGGCGTTTTAATTAAAATGGCGTCGCCTTGGCCTATATCAAAAGATATTATTTCGAGCTCCTTACCATCTTCACCGCTTAAAACCAAAAACCAAACGACAATAAGAATCGTAAAAATTATTGACGCAGCTTTTAAAAAAATTTTTGTTTCTAATTTCATATTGAAGCCCATGGAAGAATACTTAAAATTTTTACCACAAAAATTTGGTAAGAAAGCAGAAACCAGGCCGGCAAAATTAATATTTCCGCGATTTTAAGCGAAACAAACCCCGATAAGCCGGCTAAAAATCCGAAAAGCATGGTTGTTGGAATCGCCGGCAAAATTAAAACATTAGCCAGCGTGGCAATTAAAGAAACGCGGCCGAAATCCCAAAGAATGATCGGAAAAGTCATGATTTGAGCCGATAAGGTAGCGGCTAAATTTGTACGAAAAGATAAAAAATTGGGCAAACCGGCAAACCAGCGGTTGAAATATGGAGCTAAATAAATCAATCCTAGGGCGGCTAAAAATGAGAGCTGAAAACCCGTGTCATAGCGCAAAAGATAAGGGTTGAAAAATAGCATTACTGCTCCTGCAAAAACAATAGCGTTGGTTACCCTGTAAAATCGGCCTTCACGGCCGGCTAAAACCAATAAACTTCCCATAATAGCGGCGCGAACCACCGAAGCGCCTGCGCCGGCAATTAAAGTAAACATCAAAATGCAAGTAATAACAATCCAAAAAATCAGCCGCTTCGGCAAAAACAAATAACTTAAAAAGTTTAAAATCATGATGCTGACAATGGAAATATTGTAACCGGAAACGGCTACTATATGACTGGTGCCAGTTTTATTAAAAGCGTTAACCAAATCATCCGGAAGGGTTCTTCGAGCACCCAAGAGAAGGGCGGCTAAAAACGAAGATAACGGTTCCGGTAAAATTTTGTCAATAATGCCAATAAAATTTTTCTTTAAAACTAAAAGGTGTCCATAAAAATTTAATGATTCCGGACGATTTAAAAGCGTTATTTCAGGATATCGGCTGATTTTAAATATATTGTCTTTGGCCAAATAATTTTGGTAATTAAATCCGGAAAAATTTTCCGGTGTTTCAATTTTTCCCGAAATTTTTAAAACATCGCCGTAAAAATACTCAGGATAAAGATTGGTTTTTATAAGAATCCGGCCAAGATCCTCATTTTTGAAAACATAATTAGTAAAATCAGAGCGGCGGTCCGGCTCTTCAACGACTATGCCGTTAAAATCTGCCTTTTGTCCACTTATAAAATTTAAAGGAATTTCCGGACGGCGACTCATAACTTCATAGCTGCGCCAAACACCGAAAGCCAATGTTAAAATAAATAATCCAAAAATAATTTTACGGCGATCTTGTTTTAAGAAAGAAAAAATTAAAAATAAAAATCCAAAAATAAAAATTCCGATCATCATAGTGACCGGAATTTTTATAAGTGAATATAAAAACACTCCCCCGATGAAACTCAATAAGAGAAATAGAAATATCTTACTTTTTGTCATCCCCGTCTTTATCTTTCTTTCTTCTTAGAAATGCCGGCATATCCCACTCTTCTTCGTCGATAATTTCAATGTTAACTGCCGGCTTTTTTGGCGGCAAAGAGTTTTCAGGTAGGCGCGGCGCGACAGAATTATTGCCACTGCCATTCCCATTGTACCTCGCGGTATCAAATCCCGTTGCCACTACCGTTACTTTTACTTCTCCTTTTTTAAGACGGCTATCGTGGGTGGCTCCAAAAATGACTTTGGCTTCCGAGTCAATTGATTCGGTGATTACTTTGGCCGCTTCGTTAATATCATTCATACCCAAATCCACTCCACCAGACACGTTAAATAAAATGCCCCGCGCTCCGTTGATTGAAATATCAAGCAATGGTGAATTAATGGCCGCTTTGGCCGCCGTTGCGGCCCGATCTTCGCCAACAGCCCTGCCAATTCCCATTAAAGCCGAACCGGCGGAAGACATAATAACTTTAATATCGGCAAAATCAACGTTTACAATGCCAGGATAAGTTATTAGATCGGCGATGCCTTGAACTCCTTGCTTTAAGATATCGTCAATAATGTTAAAAGCATCAACAATAGATGTATTTTTATCAATTAAATTCAAAACCTTGTCGTTTGGAATGGTGATTAAAGTGTCAACCCGATCGCGCAAAGAAACCAATGCTTCTTCGGCGATGGTCGTGCGCTTTTTTCCTTCAAATGAAAACGGCTTGGTAACAACAGCAATTGCCAACGCCCCGACATCATGAGCCGCGTCAGCGATAATCGGCGATGCGCCAGATCCGGTGCCGCCTCCCAAGCCGCAGGTTATAAAAACTAAATCGGCGCCCTTTAGCGCATCGGTAATTTCATCGCGGTTTTCTTCCGCCGCTTGCCGGCCCACATCTGGATTCATTCCGGCGCCAAGCCCGCGAGTCAGGTTTTTCCCAATATGAATTTTTGTTTGAGCTTTGGTATGGTGAAGATCTTGGGCATCGGTGTTGACAGCGATAAAATCAACCCCTTTAATTTGGGCATTAAACATTCGGGAAACGGCGTTGCCGCCGCCGCCGCCAACACCAACAACTTTAATCCTGGCAAATGTTTCTATTTCTGGTTTAATACGAGGCATGTTTCAAATTTAAAATTTAAAAATAAAAATTAAGGGATGAAATTTTTGAGCCAGCCGAGAATGCCGGAGGGAACAGAGTCATCCATTATAACGCGATTATAAGTTTCGTCAAAGCCCCAAATTACAAGACCTAAAGCCGTAGCAAAAACAGGATCTTGAATAATTTCTTCCGGCCCCAAAATTTTCTGAGCCGCTCCGCGGCTTACCGGTAAGCTTAAATCTTTTTTGGCTAATTTGTCCAAACGGGGAATTTTACTGCCGCCGCCGGTTAAAACGGCGCCGCCCGGAAGCATTGAAGCCCGGCTGACTTTTTTTAATTCTTTTTGAACCGCTTCAAAAATTTCGGAAAATCTGGCTTCGCAAATAACGGCAATTTCGCGCCTTTGAATTGAATTGTCGCCGCCTAATTTTTTAAGATCAACCATGTCTCTTGAACTAGTGCTTTCCGCCAAAGCCGAGCCATGAAGTTTTTTTATTTTTTCGGCCGTATCAATGTCAACTTGAAGTCCATAAACCAAGTCATGAGTAGTATGCGCCGATCCGAGCCCTAAAATCGCAGTATGGAAAATGTCGCCTTCTTCAAAGACAACCATCCCGGTAGTGCTGCCGCCGATATCGATCACCAATGTTCCCAATTCTTTCTGGCGAGGGCTTAAAACGGCGTAGCTGGCCGCTAAGGGTGACAAAACCAGCTCTTTAATTTTAATTCCCGAAAGAGCAATGGCTTTTCGAAGATTTTTCAAAGCCGGCGCTCCGCATTCAATAATTAAAGTATCAACTTCCAATTTAACTCCAGACATCCCCAAAGGATCTTTAACGCCGCGTTCACCATCAACAACCCATTCTCTGGCTAAATTATGTAAAATTTCCCGATTAGGACTGGCCGGGATAGCTTCGGCCTGAACCAGCGCTCTTTGGATATCTTCTCTGCTAATCTCTCTATCGGCGCGAGAAACTATGACCACTCCTTTTGATGGCCTGACAAAAATGTTACTGCCGCCGACACCAACAACGACTTCACTGTGTTTTATTCCGGCGTGATTTATGGCTTTTTGCCACGCTTCGCGGATAGCCGCCGCCGCTTCTTCAATATCAACCACAGCTCCTCGGCGAACACCCCTTGAAGGAATTTCAGCCCAACCAATAACTTGGGGTGCTTCTTGGCTTTTCTTTTTAAAAGCCACTACAACCTGGACCGATGTAGTACCTATATCCAAACCAATGATTATATCGTCTCGAGACATATAACAAAAATTTCTAATTTCTAATTTCTAAACCAATGCTTAAATATTTAAATATTTTTACCTCCAAATGTTCCATCTTTTGGGCTTCGGTAGCTGATTTTTCATGATTATAACCCAAAAGATGCAGCAAACTGTGAATCAAAATTTTGGAAAGATTATTCTTTTCGGAAATTTTATCAGCGTTAATTATTATCTCTCCTAATTCTAACACCTCATTTTGTTTTTTAGCAAATTCCTGCCTGCCGGCAGGCAGGTTACTTCTTTTACGGCTGTTCAAGCCAAAAGAAAGCTCATCAACAACTTTGTTTTTGCGGCGCCAAATTTTATTTAATCTTTTAATTTCTCCTTTATCAATAACTAAAACAGCCAATTCTATCGGCTGTTTTAGTTTTAAAAAATTCAAAGCTCGTAAAATTACATCTTCAATAAATTTTTTGGAGATTTTTTTACGAGTTTTATTGTAAACTAAAATTTCATGTTCCATTTATTCTTCTGCTGCTTTCTTAAATTTCTCTAATGCCTAAATCTCTGCAAATTTTTCTTATCAAAAAATTATCAATTTCATTATGACGCGGCACTGTTGAAAATTTTTTCGTTAAAGGGTTAAAAAAGACACTGTGTTTAGCGCCTTCTCGTACAAAAACACAGCCCTCTCTCGCAAGATGTCTTAAAAAATTTTTCCGTTTCATTAACGGGAAATACTGATCGGTTCACGTATAATACGACTTCCAGCCGTTTTATTAAAAATTTGATTTGCTTCCCAAATAAGTGATAACGCTTCCTTGAGATTCTCCTTCGCTTCTTTAAGCGTTTTTCCTTGTGTATTGACCCCAGGAACCTCCTCAACCCAACCGAGATACCACTTCCCTTGTTTTTTATATATTGCCGTAAATTGTCGTTTCATATATTAAAATATTATCATTTTCAATCAAAAAATCAATTTCTATTTCAATTCTTCCTCAATTATTTTTTTCACGGCGTCGCCACCGGTCCGGCCCTTTATTTCGGCCATGACTCGGCCCATGATTTTCCCGAAATCTTTTACGGTTATACCACCAATTTCAGCGATTACTCTTTTAATTACCGCTCTTAATTCTTCTTCTCCCATTTCTTCCGGCGCATATTTTTTGATAATTTCAAGCTCTTTGGTTTCTTTTTCCGCCAAATCAGCACGGCCGCCCGCTTCATATTGAGCAATTGATTCTTTTCTTTTTTTAATCTCGCTTAAAATTACATTTACAGTTTCATCATCGCTAAGTTCCGAGAGCTTTTCTAGTTCTTCAACCGGCTTATTCTCTTTTGAGAGTTTAGTCCTTTTTAAAAGTTCGTTATTTTTAATAACGCTCATTAAAAAACGCAGGGAAGAAGCTGCTTCGCTCTGGCCATTTTTCAAAGCCGTAATTAAATCTTGGTTTATTTTTTCTTTCAAACTCATAGTTAATTAACGCTTAAATGTTTTTTCCGGCGGCAGTTTTCCTAACTTATAGAGCTTTTCTCTTTCTTTTTGAGATTTTTGACGCCTTAGAGCGCCCAATTTTTTTTGTCTTTTAGTTAAAGGTGAAACGTAAAAACGACCGCGCCTGGCCCGTATCAAAACGCCGCTTTGCTGGATGCGCCGGCTAAACCGCCGCAACAAACTTTGAACCGACTCTTTTTCTTTTTTTCTGACTGTTATAGGCATATTTAAAATTTTAATGGTTTTCCAGCTAGTAAATGAAGATGCAAATGGTCGATTTCCATGCCGGCGTCACGTCCAACGTTAAAAATTAAGCGATAACCATTTTCCGAAACTCCAACAGTTGACGCCACATCCTTAGCTTTTAAAATTAAGCCACCTAGTAAATTTTCATTATCGCTACCTAGGGCGCTTACCGGCCCAAAATGCGTTTTTGGAATAATTATAAGATGAACCGGCGCCTTGGGATTTATATCTTTAAAAACTAAAAATTCTCTGTCTTCCGCCACAATATCGGCCGGAATTTCTTTATTTGAAATTTTACAAAATACGCAATCCATTGATTCTATATTTAATCACTTTGATTATTTTCAGTCAATAAGGGAACTCGCGGGGTGATTTTTTTAAGACGTTTTTTAACTTCGTCAATGATTTTTTCCGAAGGAATAGTTTCTTGAACGCCGGATTGCATTTCTCTTAAGATTAGCGTACTGTCCAGCGCTTCTTTCTGCCCTATAATCAGCGCCAAATCGGCGCCCAATCTATCAGCTACTCTTAACTGGGCTTTAATGGAATCCCGGCCGAATGACTCGCAAACTGGAATATTATTCTTTCTGAACTCTCCGAAAAGTTTTAAACTTTTCTTTTTTGCCAAATCTCCCAACTGGGCCAGAAAAACTCTGGCTTTTGGTTTTAAAGAAGCAACCTTCACTTCCTGCCGCCTCATTTCATTTACCACGCGTTCAATGCCAATTGAACCGCCCATCGCCGGCGTGGGCTTGCCTCCCAAATTCCCTACAAGATAATCATAGCGGCCGCCGGAAGCAATGGCAATTTGAGAACCTGTCGCATCTTCGGGCACAATTTCAAAAACCGTTCGAGTATAATAATCAAGTCCTCGTACCAAATAAGAATCCAGAATATAAGGCATGCCCAATTCGTCTAAAAATTCCAAAATCAGTTTAAAATGGTCATGGCAGGCCTTGTCTAAATAATCAATGGAGTTCGGCGCCGACTCCTTTAGGGCAGCGCATTCAACTTCCTTGCAATCCAATAATCTTAATGGATTTTCCTTAAATCTTTTTTTGCAGTTTCTGCAAAGCCGGTTAACTTTGCTTCGGTAATACATTTTAATTTCATCGCGATACCGGTTCCAGCAACTTTTGTCGCCAATACTGTTAATACGGATGGTTAAATTTTTTAATCCGATTTCGCAAAGTATCGCGTAAATTAACTGAATCACCTGAACATCAACTACCGCGTCGCTCTCTCCGATAACATCAAAATCGACTTGATGAAACTGGCGATAGCGGCCGGCTTGGGGCGCTTCGTGGCGAAACACGGGTCCCCAGTGGAAAAATTTAACCGGCTGGGGTTGGCTTCCGAACCCGTTTTCTATATATGCCCTCACGGCGCCAGCCGTAAGTTCCGGCCGAAGCGCCAAAAAATCACCGCCCTTTGTTTTGAGCGTATACATTTCATGTTCTACAATGTCGGTCGCGCCGCCGATTCCCTTTTTAAATAATTCGGCGGATTCCAAAATTGGAGTTCCAATGGTCTCAAAGCCATAATAAGCCGCCATTTCTTTGCTGGTTTTTAAAAATTTTTCCCAATATTTTTGAACGCCCGGCAAAACATCATTCATGCCTTTTGGCGCTTGGAATGCTTTTGTTTTTGGTTTTCTCATAAAATTAAAACTCTTAAAACATTGCGGCTTTAGCGACAGGCCAAGCTCTGACCCAAACCCGGCCCACAATGTCATTTCTTGGTAAAATTCCCCATTGCCGCGAATCTGAAGAGGCCAACCGGTTGTCGCCTAAAACGAAATATTCATTCCGGCCCAATTTCTTTTTAACATCGCCCGTGGTAATGCCTTCTCGCGGCAAATAATTTTCATCAATAGAAAAACCATCAGGATTGTCGTCGTTATAAATTACAACTCCGCCGTTTTTAATTTCAACGGTTTCATTCGGAAGGCCAATGACTCTTTTTATGTAATATTTTGACGTATCAAGCGGATAATGGAAAACAATAACTTCCTCCCGCTCAATCGTTTTAAAATAATAGCTTATTTCGTCAATAAGCAAGTATTCGCCATCTTCAAAATTGGGCTCCATTGAAGCGCCTTCTACAAAAAACGGCTGAACTAAAAAATAGCGCACCAGCCCGGCCAACACCAGAGCAATCGCCGCTACTTTTATAATATCCCAGGAAAATGTAAAAAATGACTTTAAATAACCCATAATTTATGGTATTATAAGGTAAAATTTAAGTTTATGCAAATTAAACTAATTATTGGGCTTGGTAATCCCGGAAAAGAATACGAAAATACCCGCCATAACACGGGCTTCGTTTTAATTGACGAAATAGCACAACAGTTAAAATCCCCCGACTTTAAATATGAAAAAAAGACGCTTTCTGAAGTAACCACTTTCAGACGATCGTCTGAAAGTGGTACAATTGATAATTTAAAATCTAAAGTTATTTTGGCAAAGCCCCAAACATTTATGAATAAATCGGGCGCAGCGGTTTTAGCTCTGGTGAAACAATTCAAAATAAAACCGGAGAATGTTTTGGTGGTTCATGATGATGTTGATATTTCATGGGGCAATTTCAAATTTTCATTCGGCCGACGCTCGGCGGGGCACAAAGGCGTTGAATCGGTAATAAAAGCGCTTAAAACCAAAAATTTCTGGCGGTTAAGAATAGGAATTCAGCCCATTCGACCCACTCAGGGCAAGCCCTCGTTAAAAAAACATATTTCGGCCGATAAGATAATATTAAAAAAATTTACCCCCGGCGAGCTTAAAGAACTTGATAAAGTCATGAAAAAAGCTATCCACCAACTGGCGGACAGCTTTCTTTAACACTAATATTTATACAAAATACCGCGCTGAATTTCTCGCAAATCAAATCCCAGTTTTTCTTTAATTTCGTCAGCGGCAACGTTGATTTTTAGCGCCCTTGACCTGGTGTTTTTACCATTGCCATTCCCCCCAATCCATCCAAGATAAATTCCAACAAGTTCCGGCTGGCCGTCTCTGAAAGCCACGATAGGAGAACCGGAATCTCCCTGATCGGTTGACTGGGAAATGCCGAATTCATTATTGTCTTTCTTTACTTCAAGTGCGCTAATGGGGGTGGCGCTTACCAAAGAAGTAATAAAACCGGGCCGGGCTACTTCGGAATTAATTTCCGGTTTGCCGTTTAAGTAAATAAAATGGCCGATTTTGAGTTCATCGCTTTTTCCGATTTCAAAAGGAAAATTCGGCGCGCTTATGTTTTCTTGCCCGCCTTTTGGCAAGGCACGAATTTCAAACAAAGCAAAATCCTTTTTTTTATTTCTGTATAGCTCTTTTAAAGAATGTTTTGAGCCGTCCGGCGCGAGAAGCACCATGTTGTATTTTAAAATTTTCAAACTAATAGTGATTCCTACTACTCCTTCCGGAGTCATCAGCCCTATTGTTTGTCGGCTGAAAATTTCGGCATCGCTTACGTGGGAAGCCATTAAAACATACCGGCCGATAATTATCGCCGGCGCCTCATTAATTTTTGTGACGCTTTGCTCAGATCCAGAAATTAATTCTTTTAATTTATCCGGAACTTCCAAAACCATGGTGGTTCTGACATAAACTTTATAGTTAAAAAAGTTTTCTAAATTCTGCTCCTTAACCAAGATGTTGTTAAAATCGTATTTACTATCAAGCCCTAAGACATTCCACATTTCAGCGTATGCCGTATAGTAATTTTTCTGATTGGTTTCAAAAGTGGCAATTCTGGCATCTAAATCACGGAAAGTTCTAACACTCACAAAGCCGATAGCCGCGTTTACCAATAAAATAACAACCCAAAAAACGACTTTCTTTTTCATTTTCTCCTCCCGTCCCGCCTGTTTTTTAAATTGCTTTCCCTTAAGTTATTAACATAATTATAACGCTTTCGGTTTATTAAGTCAAATATTAAAAAGGCGTATGTGACGCCCCTTTACCTAGAAAGAAGTTCAATGGCTTTTTCGAGTTGTTTGTCCTCGCGAAGCGTCTCCGAAGAAGACGGCTTCGGATCAACTACCTCATGGGTCGGAATAACGCCGATGTCGTTAATCTTGGTTTTGGAATTGCCAACCAAAAACTCAAAAGTGGTCAAGCGCAAGAGCGAACCGTTAGAAAGCGGAATCGTGGTTTGGCCAACGCCTTTGCCGAAAGTGTTCGTGCCAACCACCGGAAAACTCCAATCTTTCATGGTTCCGG
The DNA here is from genome assembly GCA_016188835.1 of Parcubacteria group bacterium. Classification (GTDB taxonomy): domain Bacteria; phylum Patescibacteriota; class Minisyncoccia; order UBA10092; family UBA10092; genus JACPHB01. The sequence continues at coordinate 958 of JACPHB010000021.1, read as the reverse complement.
CAAAAATCTCGGATGCCGAAGCGCTGCCTTTGTTTACAAGAATCACCACGCGCATATCGCGAAACATTCCCGGTTCATGCTTAAGCTCAAGCTTTTTTTTCACATACGCGGTATCAAAAATGGTAGATTGGTCGCGTTCGCGCATTACCATAAGAGTGTCCCCGGGTCGCGCAAAATCGTAAAGAACTTCGAGCGCCTGCCAAAGCAATCCGCCTGGGTTATTTCGAAAATCCAAAACAACCTTCATAATGCCCTTGGCCCGAATAGCTGACATTTTTTTTCTAAATTCTTCCGGCAAAATTTCGCTAAAGGTTTTAACCTTGATATAATCAATGGCTCCGGACGGGCCGTCAATGGTTTTAGCTGAAACAGCATGTATGGTAATAATCTCGCGGATAACCTGAATGGTTGTTTCCTTACCTTTTCTATCGACTGTAATATCTACTGCAGTGCCAGGTTTGCCGCGCATGCGCTTAACCGCATCCATAATATTGACAACCGCGATGCCGTCAACTTTGGTAATCACATCATCTGATTTCAGGCCAGCTCTATACGCCGGAGTGCCGTCAATAGGCGAAACAATAACCACTTTTCCATCTTGTTCAGAAACTTCAAGCCCAATACCGCCGAACTTGCCTTCCATTTCGGTTTCAAACATCTGCGATTCTTCTTTGGAATACCACGCCGAGTACTTATCCCGGCAGCTTTTCTCGTTCGGCTTCATGCGAAGCATCTCGTAAGCGCAAGTCCGAATATCGGCCGGCTTGTCTAAAGAGAGCTGTGAATAATAAATAAGGATCTCTGTGAAAGTCAATACTTTGTCATGGTTCAATAGCTTGTGACCACTTTGGAGTAAAATGATATGTATATGTCTTACACAAATAATCCCAACCTTCCCCGCGTCCGCATGGAAGCGGTTGAATTGGTTCGGCAAGGAAAAAGCGCGAGAGAAACAGCT
>JACPHB010000020.1 GCA_016188835.1 Parcubacteria group bacterium | reverse complement strand
GAGATTTCTTTAAGCCAAGTTGCCAATCAGTTTTTAGAATATCTTAAAAAACTTGAAAATACTCCGGAATTAAATGAAAATATGAAATCATCATCCGAATATCAAAGAATTCTCGCAGATTTTCTGGTGGTGGCCAGTCGGTTGATTTTGATAAAATCGCGCTCGCTTCTTCCCAATCTGGTTCTAAGTAATGAGGAAGAAGGCGATATTAAGGACCTGGAAGAGCGGCTTAAAATTTATCAGAAGTTCCGAGCGTTGGGTCGGGAACTTGGACATTTTGCCAAAGACCGCGCGTCGTATTTTTCCCGCGAATATTTTTTAAATCTTCCCGCAGTTTATAATGAGCAAAGTCGAACCATTTTTTACCCGCCAAAAAATATTTCTTCCGAAGAACTTTCCAAAATTTACGAGGCCTTTATAAAAACTTTGCCGCAAGCTCTAAAACTTGAAGAGCAGAGCTTGGTGAGAGTAATGACAATTGAAGAAAAACTCAAGGAACTGACGGAAAGAATAGGTATGGCAATTGAAACATCGTTTGCCGATATTTCTTTGGGAGTAAAAGCTAAAATTGATGTTATACTGACTTTTTTAGCAATGCTTATGCTTTTTAGAAATCGAATTTTAGATATTTCGCAAGATAAACTATTTGGTGATATAAAAATAAAAAATCTATCAATTAGAAATGAAATAATAAAATTAAGATGAATTTAAAATCTACAATAGAAAGCTTGTTGTTTACCGCTGGTCATCCGGTGACTGTTAAAAAATTGGCCGATATTTTGGAAACAGGCGAAGCCGATATTGACAATATCCTGAAAGAACTTTCGGAAGATTATGAAAAAAACGAAAGAGGATTACGTTTAGTATTTTTTGACGGTAAAGTCCAGCTTGTTGCTTCTCCTTATTCGATTGAAACGGTTAAAAAACTTATAAAAAGCGATTTTGAAGAAGATTTATCTTCTGCCGCTTTGGAAACCTTGGCGATTATCTCTTATCGCGGGCCGATAAGCCGAGCAGCAATTGAAAATTTGCGCGGCGTAAATTGCAGTTTTATTTTACAAAGCTTGGCCATCAGGGGACTTATAGATAGAAAAAACAACCCCGAAGACGGCCGGTCTTACATTTATAGTATTACTTTTGATTTTTTAAAACATTTGGGATTAACTAAATTAGAAGATTTGCCAAACTTTAACGAATTAAAAAATAAAATTTAAAAATTGCTTAGCCCCATTAAAAAATTTTATCTTAAAATGTTTGTTTTGCTTTCCGCCGCTTTTTTTATTTGGTATTTTGGCTCTCCAAAAGAAAATAGTATTATATTGGATCCTGAAGCTGAACAAAGACATAAAAAAGCGACTCCCGCGGCTTTATCTAATTTCGTTCCGCCGACAATTATTGTTTTAAATGATAGTAAAAACACTCTGCCGCGGCGAAATTGGTCAATTCCGGCCTTAGAAATTAACGCCGAAGCGGCTTTGGCGATGCGCGCCGATGGTGGGCGGATTTATTATAATAAAAATATGGAAATGAGACGGCCGGTGGCATCTCTTACCAAGCTTATGACCGCCATTATTGTTTTGGAAAATTATAATTTGGAAGAAATTATCAAAGTCCCGTTAGCGGCGGTAAAGCGAGAGGGCTCAAGAGGGGATTTAAGACCGTTTGAAGAAATAACGGTTCGATCTCTTTTAGATATGATGCTGATAGATTCTTCAAACGACGCCGCAATGGCTTTGGCAGATAAAAATTCTAATTTTGTTTTTCTTATGAAGAAAAAAATTGAAGTATTGGGTCTTTTAAACACGCATTTTACCAATCCCGACGGCCTAGATGAAGACGATAATTATTCAACCGCCTTTGATATCGCCAAGATTTTTGGCTATCTCACAAGCAATTATCCAGCCGTGCTTGATATTTTAAAAACAGAAAATATGATTGTTTATTCCGCGAATGGAAAAATAGCGCACCGGCTTAAGAATACAAACGCACTTTTAGAATCTATAAGCGAGATAAGAGCCGGCAAAACCGGTTATACAGATAAAGCCGGAGGGTCGCTCGCGCTTCTTATATCGGGCTTTCATTTTGGCGATAAAAATAATATTATTACTATTGTTCTTGGGTCACCTGATCGGTTTGGCGAATCAGAAAAATTAATCCGGTGGCTGAAGGAAGCATATATTTGGAATTAATATGCCGGAAGTAACTCGTCTTTTAATTTTAACTTCAGTTTCATTTCTTGTGGCGTTTTTTTTAACGCCCCTTTTAACGCATTTTCTTTTTAAATACAGATTAGGGAAACAAATCAGGACCGAGGGTGCTCCGGTATTTGCTAAAATACATGGAAGTAAAGAAGGTACGCCCACTATGGGAGGTATTTTAATTTGGGGCGTTACTCTTATCTTGGCTTTGGGTTTTTGGATTTTATCGCTTTTTTTTGACGGCATTTTCGCCGACTTGAATTTTTTAAGCCGATCTCAAACTTTTTTGCCTTTAGGCGCTTTAATTTTTTCGGCAATATTCGGTTTTATGGATGATTTACTTGGAATTTTTAGAATAGGCCCGAAGGGCGGCGGATTGTCAATGAAATACAAAATCGCGCTTTACACCGCTATCGCCGCCATTGGCGCTTATTGGTTTTATTTCAAACTCGAATGGGACATTTTTTATGTGCCGTTTTTGGGAAATTTTAGCGTCGGGTTTTGGTATTTGCCGATTTTTATTTTTATAATAGTCGCTACCGCGTTTTCCGCTAATGAAACCGATGGTTTGGATGGCCTTGCCGGCGGAGTTTTTTTATTCGCTTTCGCGGCTTTGGGAGCCCTGGCTTTTACACAGGGGCATTATGATTTGGCGGCTTTTACCGGCGTTATCGTCGGCGCTCTTCTCGCATTCTTGTGGTTTAATATTTATCCGGCGAGATTTTTTATGGGCGATACGGGCGCAATGTCGCTTGGCGTTACTTTAGGCATTGTCGCAATGCTTACCAACGCAGCAATGCTTTTGCCGCTAATCGCTTTTATTTTGGTTCTAGAATCCGGTTCAGTGATTGTTCAGACGCTGTCAAAAAAATTTAGAGGGAAAAAAATTTTTCTTTCAACTCCGATTCACCATCATTTTGAAGCTATGGGCTGGCCGGAAACCAAAGTAACGATGCGTTTTTGGATTATTTCCGCCGTTTCTGCCGCCATCGGCCTCATTATTGGCCTTCTGGGAAAATAAAAGAAATTTGTTAAAAATTAATTTAAATTATGAAAATAAAAATAAAGAATGAAGAATTAATCAAAGAATTAGTTGGTGAAATTAAAAATTTTCCAAAATATACAACCCAATTAATTAATTTAGCTAATCAAAATTCACAGGGCACAAGACCTAAGGTTGTCGGGCAACTTTCCGAATTGATACAAGAGTGTCCATCTAAAACGTACGAAGGATGGAAAAAATGGTATTTGGGAAAACATCCGAAAGCAATAGATGATGCAACGGAAAAGATTAATCAAATGATTGAAAAATTGAAAGAAGCTGTAAAATTAATAGATAAACCCATGATTAAATCTTGGGTGGAAGATTTGGTATTAGAGAAAACCTTTATCGGTTTAAGATTTCAAGAAGCTATTCTTAAAAAAGTTGCTAAAATAAAAAATACTACATATCGCTTATCAAAATCCGAAGAAGAATCACATGGTATCGATGGATTTATCGGAAAAATTCCGGTATCTATAAAGCCGATGACTTATAAAACCAAAGGAATGTTAAAAGAAAATATTAATGTCGGGATTATTTTTTATGAAAAGAAAAAATCCGGTCTAGACATTGATACAGGTAAAATGTTATAATGGTAATTATGACAAAAAGCCATAAAATTATAATTGGAGATGCTCAAAAAATGGGAGAATTGTCTAACGAATCTATACAGCTTGTAATTACTTCGCCTCCTTACTGGCAAATTAAAGATTACGGTTCAAATAAACAAATTGGTTTCAATCAAACTTATGACGAGTATATAAATAGTCTGAATAATGTTTGGCGTGAATGTTTTCGAGTTTTAGAGCCTGGCTGTAGAATGGTCATTAATATCGGCGATCAATTTACCAGAGCGGTTACTTATGGCAGATATAAAATTATACCAATAAGAGAAGAAATTATTAGATTTGCTGAATCTGTCGGGTTTGACTATATGGGCGCTATTATTTGGCAAAAGAAAACAACCATGAATACATCCGGTGGGGCGTCTGTTATGGGATCTTATCCATACCCAAGAAATGGGCTTGTTGAAATAGATTATGAATTCATTCTTATATTTAAGAAGCTTGGCAAAGCGTTAAATAATATTTCTACTGAAGTAAAAGAAGCGTCAAAATTAACAAACGAAGAGTGGAGAAAATATTTTACTGGACATTGGAATTTTGCTGGAGTTAAGCAAAACGAACATATTGCCATGTTTCCAGATGAATTGCCACGAAGAATAATAAAAATGTTTAGTTTTGAGGGAGAAACGGTTCTTGACCCATTTTTAGGAAGCGGGACTACTTCTAAGGTTGCGATGGAATTAAATAGGAATTCAATAGGTTACGAAATTAATAAAAAATTTTTACCGATTATAAAAACAAAAATAGGTTTCAAAGACATTGAAATTGTGATGAGTAGGGAAAAAATGAATCATAATATTATAGCTAAAAATTCTTATTCAATAAGCAAAATAAATGACAGGGTTAATTCACCAGATTATTGGAAAACCTTAAAATTTAGTAAATAATAAAATTAAAATTTACGATTTAAAATCATATGTCTACAATTCTGCCAGAAAATTATCCTTCAAGGTGTGGTGGTGAAAAAATAGAAGAAATTATTCATAATCTTGAGAGTGAGGCAAGAAGAACTAACTTACTAGATAATTCAATTGCTCATACAGAAACTGTAAAGTACAGTTCCCTGATTCAACTTGGGCAAATGGAACTCATGGGTAGATTTACAAAAAAATATTCTCTGCTTGCGCTTGGTGTTGCGATTCTCTCTATTATTTTATCTGGGATAGCTCTTTATTATGCAAAAATTCAAGCTGCTCCAGTTTTAGAACAATCTGCGAGAAATGAAAGACAAGCGTGGGATTATTGTAAATCTTCGCCAGGTTCCATTTGGCCTACCACGGATGGTGATAAAATTGGATGTTCTGAAGTTTTAAAAATGCTTAAAGGAAAATATAATAATTAATTCTGAATAAATATCACTTAAATAATTATGTTACCATAACTACCGTTTGATCTGTCTTTCTGACAATCACTTTCACTGATAGTTGCTTTCGGCGATAAGAAGATTGTTGTATAATATAGGTAATGGCTTTAGATATCTTAATTAAAAATGGAACCGTTGTGGATGGCGTGGGGACACCGGCGTATCACGCCGATATCGCGATAAAAGACGGTAAAATAGAGAAAATCGGATTCTTGGGCGAGCCCACTGCTAAAACCATGATTGATGCCGCCGGCCAATATGTCACGCCGGGATTTATTGATATAAACAATGCTTCGGATCGCCACTGGTCTTTATTTAATCATCCTTTATCGGAAAGCTTGCTGTATCAAGGCATTACCACCATTATCGGCGGCAACTGCGGCTCGTCTTTAGCGCCGCTTACCACCGGCAATATTATCTCTGCCATTCAAAAGTGGGCGGATATAAAGCAAATTAATGTAAATTGGCTTACGCTTTCCGAATTTTTTGATGAGGTAAAAAGAAAAAAATTGATGCTAAATTTTGGAACGCTGGTAGGCCATGCCACTTTGCGGCGCGGCATTATTGGCGACCAGTTTCGAGAGTTAACTGAACAAGAGTTGGCTCAAATGAAACAAATGCTCGCGGAGGCCTTAAGAGAAGGAGCTCTTGGTTTTTCAACCGGACTACTTTATTCCCATGCCAAAGCGGCAACCGCGGCCGAAATCATATCTCTCGTTTCTCTTCTCGGGCCCGGTAAAATTTACAGTTCTCATCTAAGAGAAGAGGAAGGAAAACTTTATGAAAGCGTTTTAGAAACAATTGACACGGCTAAAAAAAATAAAACTAATATTGAAATATCTCATTTAAAATCCGTCGGAAAAGAAAATTGGGGTTTATTTGATAAAGTTCTCGAAGCGATTCAAAAAGCGGCGGAAGAGGGGATTAACGTTAATTTTGATATTTATCCTTACACTTCCACCGCAACCGTTTTTTACACCATATTGCCGGATTGGATTGCCGTGGGGGGCCGGAAAAAATTAGTTGAAAATTTAAAAAATAAGGATTTAAAAAAGCGGGCCGTAGAAGAAATGGGAGGCAAAGAAAATGATTTTAGCGATATTGTTGTTGCCGGCGGCAATATTGATAAGACCTTTATCGGTAAAACTATCGGCGCAATTTCTAAAAATCAAGGTATGGGTATTTTAGAAACGATCATAAATCTTTTGATTGCCGCTGAAGGCAAACTGATTGTTTTTTGGCCAAGTTTGTCGGAAGAAAATTTCATCAAGGCCTTAAAAAATCCGTTGTCAATAATAGCTTCTGACGGCGCGGCTTATAATTTAGATGACACGCACAACGGATATTTGATCCATCCTCGTTCATTCGGCTGTTTCCCAAGAATTTTAAGCCGATATGTTCGCGAAAAAAATATCATCAGTTTAGAAGAGGCAGTAAAGAAAATGACCGCTTTGCCGGCTCTTAAAATTGGATTGACTTATCGCGGCATAATCCGCCAAGGTTTTTTTGCCGACATTACGATTTTCAATATTGATACCATAAAAGATCTGGCATCATTTGAAAATCCTTTTCAGTATGCCCAAGGCGTACGTTCAGTTATTATTAACGGCCAAACTGCTTTATCTGCGGGAAAAATTCAAAATCAGGGTTTAGGCCAAATATTGAGATGAAATTTAAAAAAATAAAACCTAAAAATGTTGATTGGCGATTTATCTTAATTGTGGCATCTCTTTTGGTTTTTGGCCTTTTTGTTCTTTCCTCAGCTTCATTTGTTGTAGGAGAAAAAAAATTCGGCAATCCCCAGTATTATTTAAAAGAACAATTATTAAAAGGCGTGTTGATAGGTATTATAAGTTTTTTTATTTTTTTAAAAATACCTCTTGCACTGCTTAAAAAATATAGTTTTGTTTTTCTAATTTTTTCCATCGCTCTTATGGTTATGGTTTTTTTTCCTAAATTAGGATTGTCTCACAGCGGCTCAACGCGATGGCTTAATTTCGGTCCCATAGCTTTTCAGCCAAGTGAACTTCTTAAATTGTCATTTTTAATATATTTGGCATCGTGGTTTGAATCACGCCGCAAAGAACTGCAAAAGTTTAATTCCGGCATTCTGCCTTTTTTAATAATTGTTGGTATTATTGGATTTTTACTTTTAATGCAACCGAATATGGGCACTTTCAGTATTATTGCATTATCGGCCGTTGCCATTTATTTTGCAGCCGGAGCAAAATTGCGTCATCTTATTATTATCGGCGCAAGCGGTTTGGTGTTATTTTCGGTTTTTATTTTTTTAAAGCCCTACGGGACAGAGAGATTAAAAATATTTTTAAATCCTCAAGATGATATTAAAGGATCGGCTTATCAAATTAACCAGGCATTAACATCAATCGGAGCAGGAGGAACGGGCGGCATTGGTTTAAATCAAAATTTGGTTTCAACTTATTTGCCAGAGACCATCGGGGATTCGATTTTTGCGGTTTTGGCGGAAAAATTAGGCCTTTTCGGTGTAAGTTTTGCTTTGCTGCTCTATTTCTTGTTTATAATTTTTAGTTTTAGAATCGCTTTAAAAAGCAATGAATATTTCCCGAAGCTTTTAACGGTCGGAATTACTTCATGGGTTATAATTCAAAGTTTTATAAATATCGCGGCAATATCGGGAATCATTCCTTTAACTGGCGTGCCTCTGCCTTTTATCAGCTATGGCAGTTCGGCACTGGTTGTTAATCTGGCAGGAGCCGGCATTATAGCTAATATATCAAGATATATAAAGACATAAATTATGATTAGAATTATGTTGACAGGAGGAGGAACGGGCGGACATTTGTTTCCGCTTGTTGCCGTTGCGAGAAAAATAATTGAACTTACAAAAACCGAAAATTATGAAGAACCGGAAATTTATTATTTGGGTCCCGGCCTTTTTCTTGAAAGCAGTTTGGAAAGGGAGAAAATGAATTTTCATTATACTATTTTAGTAACAGGCAAATGGCGGCGATATATGTCCTTTAAAAATTTTATTGACTTGTTTAAAATATTTATAGGATTCATGCAAGCGCTTTGTAAAGTTTGGCTAATAATGCCGGATGTTATTTTTAGCAAAGGCGGCTATGGCAGCGTGGCAACTGTTTTATCGGGCTGGCTTTACCGAATACCTATAATTCTTCATGAATCGGACAGCGCGCCGGGTTTCGCCAATCGCTTATTGGCTCCTTTTGCCACTTTTATCGCCATTTCTTTTAATGAAGCTGCGCAATATTTTCCCAGCAATAAAACTTACTTTACCGGCGAAGCGGTAAGAGATGCATTTTTTGCAACGCCTCAACCGGAAAAAGAACGCGCTCTGTTGCGTTTAACGACAAAAAAACCAATGATATTGGTGTTAGGAGGCTCTCAGGGAGCCCAAAAGATAAATAATATTATTTTAAACATATTGCCTCAATTACTTGAAACGGTTGAAATTATCCATCAGACCGGCGATGAAAATTATAATAGCGTTTTTAGCGAATCTCGAGTAGTTTTGGAAGGCATAAATGGCACGGATTTCATTTCTTATCACCCTGTAAATTTTTTGGTTGAGCCGGAATATGTGGCCGCTATGCATTCGGCGGACATAGTGATTTCTCGAAGCGGCGCCGGCTCTATTTCTGAGATTGCCGCTTCTGGCCGAGCCAGTATTTTAATTCCCATTGCCGATTCAGCAAATGATCATGCCCGCCGTAACGCTTATATTTTTAGCAGTGACGGAAGAGCCGAAGTTATTGAAGAAGCTAATTTAACACCAAATCTTACGCTTTCGGTAATCGCCTCAATATTAAATGACCCGGAAAAAAAGAAAAAAATGGAAGAAAAAGCAAAGCAATTCGCCACACCGGAAGCGGCTAAATTGATTGCGCAAGCGCTATTAAATTTAATACCCAGATGATGAAAATATAAAATTTGAAAATTTTATTTTCATCATCTATTATAAAATGTCTATTTTTAAATCATTATTTAAGCGAAAAGATATTAGAGTAAGGTTCGCGCCAAGCCCTACCGGCTTATTTCATATCGGTTCGGTGCGATCAACTCTTTTTAATTTTTTGTTTGCCAAGGCCAATGGCGGAAAATTTATTTTGCGCATTGAAGATACTGATCAAGAACGTTCAAAATCAGAATATGAAAAAGACATTTTGGAAAGTATTAAATGGCTGGGTTTAAATTGGGACGAATTTTACCGACAGAGTGAACGTATGAAATTATACGCCGACTATATTAAAAAAATTTTATTAAACGGCAGCGCGTTTTATTGTTTTCACAGTAAGGAATTTTTAAAAAAAGAATACGATGAGCAAATTAAAACTAAAAAAAATCCGTCTCATTATTGCGAATTCAGAAAATTGCCAATAAGCGACGCGACGCGTCGGCTTAATAAAGAAAGCGGGATAATTCGTTTTAAAACTCCGCCCGATTTTGAGATTTCTTTTATAGATTTAATTCGGGGAAAAATAAATTTTAATTCCGATACTTTAGGTGGCGATTTCAGCTTGGCAAAAGCGGAAAGTCCTATAAAATTTATACCTTTATATAATTTTGCCGTAGTTATTGACGATTATGAAATGAAAATTTCCCATGTAATAAGAGGGGAAGAACATATTTCAAATACGCCTAAACAAATTTTGATTCAAAGAGAACTTAATTTGCCAACGCCTGAATATGCCCATCTTCCATTAATTTTAGCTCCGGATAGGTCAAAACTTTCGAAGCGTCATGGCGCCGCCTCGGTTATGGAATACCGTAAAATGGGCTATCTTCCGGAAGCACTAATAAATTTTTTGGCGCTTTTAGGATGGAATCCCGATACCGACCGGGAAATATTCAGCTTAAATGAATTAATCAAAAAGTTTGATTTAAATAAAATTCAAAAAAGCGGCGCTATTTTTAATACAGAAAAACTTGATTGGCTCAACAGTTATTATATAAAAAATATGGCAATTGATGAGTTAACAAAAAAAATTATTCCATTTCTTGAAAAAGAGGGATTATTATCGGAAAACAATTTTGAGTATATTAAAAAAGTCATAGCGCTTGAAAAACCTCGTCTTAAAAAATTAAGCGAAATAGGAAAGAGATCAGCGTATTTTTTTAAAATTCCGGAATACCGTTCGGAATTGCTGATTTGGCGGGATATGCTTTTTAAAGATGTCGCCACTTCTTTAAAAGTGTCTTTAGAGACCATATCTTTGATTAACGAAACTGATTTTAACCGTGAAAATTTGGAGAAAATTTTATTAAAAGAAGCGGAAAGAGCCAAAAACAAGGATAGGGGACGCCTTCTTTGGCCGCTGAGAATAGCTCTTACCGGATTAGAAAAATCTCCCGGGCCGTTTGAAATTCTTGAAATTTTGGGTAAAAAAGAAAGTTTAAGGCGCGTTGAATCGGCTATTAAAAAATTAGCATAAAACTCGATTGAATTTTAAAATTTATGAAATGGCGCTTTATTATTTTTATAATTTTATTTTTAATTGTAGGCAAAATTTCTTTTGCCGAAGTAAGCGATGATGCGACCCTGTTAGAGCAAATAAAATCAAAAGAAGCAGAAATAAAAAAACTTGAATTAGAGCTTAATAATTACAGATATGCGCTATTAAAAACTCAAAGCCAAACAAGTACCTTAAAAGGCCAAATTACCTTAATAGAGTCGCAAATAAATAAGCTTAAAACGGATTTGAAAATAACACAGGCAAAGATTTCTAAAACTGAATCAAACATCAAATTATATTCCCGGAAAATAAAAGAAAAAGAACAAAAAATAAAAGAGCGCCAAATGGCAATGGCGCGTTCTTTCAGGTTTCTGGCTTATGCCGACAATCGCGGATTTCTAGCGGCTATTCTTCAAAGTGAAAAATTTTCTGATTTTTTGAACCAGAGTGAATATCTTGCCAGTATCGCTAACGGTCTTTACAGCGATTATAAAATTCTCGCACAAGACAAAATGGAAATCACAAATTTACTTTCCGGACAGAAAGAATTAAAAAAAGACCTTATTGATTTTAAAAACGAACTGCAATCAAAAAGCCGCTTAATAGAAAATCAAAAACAGGAAAAAAACGCCTTGCTTAAAGAAACAAAAAACCAGGAAGCCGAATATCAAAAAATTATTTCCCAGATTCAGATAAAGCAAGCTCAGATTCAAAAAGAAATACTTGAGTTGGAAAACAAGCTACGCGGAGAAGTTACCGGAGTGCCTCCGGTGCGGCCCGGTGAATTGGCTTGGCCGCTTTTGGGACGATTAACTCAAGGGTATGGACCAACTTTTGTGACAGGTTTTTATAACGATGCCTACAAATTTCACAACGGCATCGATATCGCTCTTGAATATGGAGCTCCGATAAGAGCATCGCTTGACGGCACGGTTGTCGCTTCTGGGGATAATGGCCGCTACGCATATGGCAAGTGGCTGGCTATTCGCCACAATAACGGTTTAACAACGCTTTATGCCCATTTTTCGGCTAAAACTGTTTCTGCCCTTGAAAATGTGTCGCAGGGCCAATTAATCGGCTATGAGGGCTCAAGCGGCTTTGTAACCGGCCCTCATTTGCATTTTACGGTTTATTCTACCAATACTTTTAGAACGGAAAAACGTTGGTTCGGCCTCTTGCCGCTCGGTGGCTCCGTTAATCCATTGGATTATCTGTTGCAATAAATAGATAAAGAATAAAATTTAAAAATTGCTTAGCCCCATTCGCCTTCGGCGAATGGCTCGCCCCCACCTACAATTTTTAAATTTTATTTTTTATCTCTTACTAATGTGTTATAATATTTTTAATGAAAACGTTGATAATTTTAGCAATAATTTTAGCGATTTTAGCGGCATATTTTGTTTTTAACACCGAAAAATCATTATCGTTAAAAGATAGAGGCAATGCCATACCAGCAGGTATTGATATTGGGAAATCAATTTTAAACCAAGTTTTAAATCAAGCTAAAAAAATAACCCCTGAAAAAATTAATTCCATTAGTGGGACTAATGGCAATGGTGCTGTAATGCAATCTAAATTAGCCGAAGAAATTAAATCAAAAATAGGGGAGATAAAAGATAAAATTTTAGATGAAGCGGTTAATTTAATCAAAACGCCTATTGAAAATAAGGCAAATGAGCTATTTTGCCCTCAAAAATAGTTATACGTCGCAAAATATATCTTGTGCGACGTATTATATTACTATCCCCAACTAAATTATTATTAAATCCCCCGCAGTGGAGCTATTTAGCCATTTTGGGCGAAACGAGAAAATTAATTTCGTATTTGCCGTTTGTTTTAGCAAATGCTTTAAAGGTATATTTGCCTGCTTTTTTAAAAATTTGCGATTTATGGATATTTTCTTCATTTCCAGAAGTCATTGTATAAATTATTTTACCGGCTCCTTCATCAAAAATCTCTAATTTAAAGTAATCAATTTCTAATGGCGGCCGAGGCGGAAGAATGCCAGGCGCCCAATAAGTAAAAACATCCACCTTCCAGTATTCCCTATCCATAGTGATATTGGATAAGGAGTGTTCGGCATTGTCATAAATATTTCCGTTTAAAGAAAAATCCATCTTAAGCCATTGTGTGGACTGATCCACAAACGGAATGTTTTGCGGTACGTAAGGATCTCCCGTATCTACCGGTGGTAAAACAATGGCTGGAGCTAGAGCCGGCGGTGTTGGCGGTGGAGGGAGCGGCACAATCGGCTTACTCGGTTCTTTTGGAGCATCTTCTGTTGCCGCGATCGTTACAGTTTTAATAAATGGAAAATTCCCCGGTTCCGCTACTGCGGGCGCGAAATAGGTTTCATTGAAAGCAATGATAGAAGAATTTAAAGGCGGGAGCGGCTGAGATTGAGGCGGTAAATCCCCTGCTCTAAAAAAACTGGATATAAATGCTAAAAGCCCGGCTAAAAATTTCATAAATTGGTATTTTAATATTTACACTTGATATTATACATTATTTATTATTCAAGGACAATTTTTTGCCAGAACATATCCACTAATTTCGGCTTCCTCGGCACTACTAAACCAAATTATGTTTTCTTCTTTAATTCTTTTTGCCGAAGCGCAATCCTTGGGATAATAGTTTTTACCATTAATGGACGCGACAAAACTGCCACCGACAAAATTAAATGATTTTACGGAATTTAGAGAAGATTCTTTTTGCCCGCCAGCCAAATTTGAACGATTTGGCAAACCAACTTTAACATTTCTATCAATAATAATCGGCGTCGGTTTATTCGGCCTGATTAACAACCCGAGTCCCAAACCAAGAAAAAATATCAATACCAAAATTAACGTGGCAAATACGGTGCTTTGATATTCTCTCCCCCATTCTACTAAATTTTTCCATCTTGACTTTAAGTTAATATTTTGATACATTTACTTTGAATTTTTAACTTTTAATTTTTCATTTGAAACATGGCACATACTAAAGCCGCGGGTTCAACCAGATTGGGCCGCGAGTCGGCATCACAAAGGCTGGGAATAAAATTATTTGATGGTCAAATCGTTAAAATCGGTTTTATTTTGGCACGCCAGAGAGGCAGTAAATGGGTTCCCGGAAAAAATGTTAAGAAAGGCAGTGACGATACGCTTTACGCAACTTTAAACGGAACTGTTAAATTTACCACTAAAAAACTAAAACGTTTTGACGGGAGCAGAAAAATTGTTAAAGTCATTAATGTAGTTGACAGCGATATTGCAAAATAAAATTCTATTTTATTTTGCAATATCGCTGTCATTTGATTTAATTGTTATATTTAAATTTGCTTCAATATCCGGATGCAATTTAATTTTTATTTTGGCATTTCCCAGTGTTTTTATTGGTTTTGCCGAGATTTGTTCTTTTCCCAAGTTTATTCCTTGTTTTTTTAATTCATTCAAAATTTTTAATGGCGTTACAGAGCCATATGCCCGGCCCGACTCCCCCATTTTAATTTCAAATACTAAATTTAGATTTTCAATTTTTTTCTTGAGTATTCCCGAACTTTCTTTTAACTCCGCAACAATTTTTTCTTGTTTTTCATGTTCCAATTTCAATCTTTTTTCAGTTGACGGATTTAAAATGTCAGCTAATTTTTTGCGAAGTAAAAAATTCCGTCCATAACCGTCACTGACATTTTTTATATCCCCTCTTTTCCCCAAACCAGGGACATCTTTTAGTAAAAATACTCTCATAATGATGCTATTTTTATATTTACTATTTACTTTCTCTTTCTTTTATTAATGTTAGTAAAATTTCTACCGCTTTATTGAGCTGCGGGTCTTTATTTTTACTGGCGTCATCTTCCGTAACGGTAACTTTATAATCTGGTTCCAAGCCCTGTTCTGAAATAGATGTTCCTTTTGGCGTCAGCCATTTGGCAACGGTAACTTTAAGCGATGAACCGTCTGAAAGATTAACCAGTTCCTGAACCGATCCTTTGCCGAAAGTTTTTTCTCCCACCAACTTAATGCCGCGATTGTCTCGAAGTGCGCCGGCTAAAATTTCCGCTGCCGAAGCCGTTCCCTGATTAACTAAAACCACAATCGGATAATTTTTTAAAGCGCCCAAACCGCTGGTTCGAAATTCGGTTTTATTGTTATTTTCAGTTTTGCCGAACTGTTCTATAGCCACCAAATCGCCGGTATTCAAAAACCATCCGGCAATATCAACCGATACCTCCAAAAATCCTCCGGGATTATTTCTTAAATCAAGAATAATACCCTTGTATCCGGTAGTCGCTAAAATTTTTGTTGCTGCTTGCTGAAACTCAAAAGGAGCGGTTGACGCAAAGCTGTAAAACGACAAGTGGGCAATTTCATTATCTTTAAGCGCTTCTAATTTTGTAATAGGTATTTTAATCACTGCCCGCTCAATAGTTATGTCTTTTACTTTAGTGCCATCATTGCCCCTTAAAATAGACAAAATTACTTTGGTGCCAACTTCACCGCGGATTTTTGTAACCGCTTTTTCCACCGTTATATCATCCGTCGGTTCGCCGTTTATTTTTAAAATCTTATCGCCGGCCATTAAACCGGCTTTTTGAGCCGGGGTGTCTTCAAGAGGAGCTACAATTACCAAAAAACCGTTTCTTTTCCCGATTTCTGCGCCAATGCCGCCGAAACTGCCGCCAACGTCTTGTTTGAAACTTTTGGATTCAACCGGCGGAAAAAATACGGTATAGGGATCCCCCGCTCCGTTAACCATTCCGGAAATGGCGCCATATAGCAGATTATCTTCTTTCAACTTGCTTTGGTCTACGAATTTATTATGAAGCTCGTCCCAGGTTTTCCAAAAAAGTGAAAAATCAAATTCTTTCGGCTGTCCAAATTCTTTATTGATAATCCCCTGAACCGGATGTGGCAGTTTGTCTATCGTTCCATAAATAAACCCGGCGCCAAAAGCCAATGCAACACTTATTATAAAGATTAATAAGTAGATATATTTTTTACTTTTTCCCAGCATAAAACTATTATAATTTATAACAAATAATATAGCAATTTTTAAGTTTTTATGGTAATTTAAAAGTAATGGCATTAACCACCAGAAATCAGGTTTTGGCGTGGGATTTGGTTGAAGGTTTGGGCGATCTAAAGCATAAGGGCATTTATTTTCGACTCGCTAAAAATTATGAAGAATCATTTTTAAGGCAAATTTTAAGTTTGGTCAAAGACGCGTGGCGGCAGGGAAAAATTAAATCGGAAGACCGTGGAAAATATTTTATGGGAATACTAAAAAAAGAAATTCAAATTTATGGAAAAAGTGTTAAAAATAACACAAGAAGGCGATCCGATACTAAGAAAAAAATCGGAAGCCGTAAAAAATCCAGAAAATCCAGAAGTTAAAAAACTAATTACTGATATGGTTGTAACTATGAAGCGTGCGAGCGGCATCGGTTTGGCTGCGCCTCAAGTCGGGCATTCTCTGCGTATATTTACCGTAAACATAGAAGATAAAATTTATGTTTTTATAAATCCCGAAATTAAAGATATTTCCGAAGAAAAAATTCCATTTGAAGAAGGCTGCTTATCAGTGCAGAAAATTTGGGGATCGGTAATTCGGCCGAAAAAACTTACAATAAAAGCGTTAAATGAAAACGGCAAGAAAGTTAAAATTCGCGCCAAAGGACTTTTGGCGCGCGTCATTCAGCATGAAATGGATCATCTAAACGGCACGCTATTTATTGATAAAGCAGAAAAACTATCTAAAATAGAAGAAAATAAATGAAATTTGTATTTTTCGGGACGCCAGAATTCGCAACAATAATTTTGGAAAAATTAATTAAATCTGGGCTTAAACCACAGGCCGCGTTTCGCAACCCCAAAGAATCAGTTTCTATTTTAATAGAAAAACTTAATAATTTAAAACCGGATTTGGCTATTATTGCGGCTTATGGAAAGATTTTGCCAAAAGAAATTTTAGAAATCCCTCACCATGGCTTTATTAATGTTCATCCTTCGCTTCTGCCAAAATATCGCGGCGCCTCGCCGATTCAATACGCGATTTTAAATGGCGATGAAGAGATGGGTGTAACAATTATGAAAATTGATGAAGATATGGATCACGGGCCAATATTGGCAATTTCCAAATTACAAATCACAAATCCCAAAATTACTTACTTGGAACTATCTAAAGAACTAGCAGAATTAGGAGCGGAACTTTTAATAAAAACAATCCCAAATTATATTTCCGGAAAAATCACACCGGTTGAACAAGATCATGAAAAAGCCACTTATACAAAAATAATAAAAAAAGAAGATGGAAAAATTGATTGGTCAAAAAGCGCTGAAAGTATTGAAAGGATGACACGGGCGTATTATCCATGGCCCGGCGCTTACGCTAAATTAAAAATTAAAAATGAAAAATTTAAAATCGTTAAAGTTATTGAAGCTGAAATTCATAAAGAAAGTAATCATGTTGTCGGTGAGGTTTTTTTAACTAAAGATAGTCAACTTGCAATAAAATGCGGCATCGGGAGTTTAATAATAAAAAAACTTCAACTTGAAGGCGGAAAAGTTTTATTGGCAAAAGAATTTTTAAACGGGCATAAAGATTTTATCGGAAGTATATTAAAATAATTCTTATAAAAATTATTTTATCCCATTTATAGACGATCGTCTGAAACTGGGATAAATAAAAAAAGGCCTGCGTGGTGAGCTCACGCAGGCAGAGGTCATATGCTCCGCATATCAAATCTAAAAAATCTGTCAAGCCCCTAAAGCAACTTCAAAATATTCCACCAGTTTTCTATGTATTCCGCTCGACGGTTCTGGTATTTTAGGTAATACGCATGTTCCCAGAGGTCAAGGACTATTAACTGCTGATGTCCTTTAAGATACGGAAAATCGTGGTTTGGAAGCGAATATATTTGAAGTTTATTTTGCTCGTCATTAACCAGCCATGCCCAGCCGCTGCCAAAATGAGTGGCAGCAATATTGCTGAATTCTTTTTTAAATTCTTCCACTGAACCGAATGTTTTTTTAATTTCTTCAAACAGTATTTCATCAATTTGTTTTTTTGGACTCATAATAGTCCAAAAAAATGAGTGATTTAAATGCCCCCCGCCATTGTTATAAATTGTTTTTTTATCGGCTTCGTCTATAGTTAAATTTGGCAAATCTTTTATCAGCTCTTCCAATTTTTTATCAGCCAATTCGGGATATTTTTCTAGGACCGCATTAAGTTTGTCAATGTAAAACTGATGGTGTTTGGAGTGGTGAATCTCCATTGTCTTAGCATCAATATAAGGCTCAAGCGCGTCATAAGAGTATGGCAGTTGTGGTAATTCATATTTCATAAAATTAAAATTTAATTTTAACTAAAATCCATTATATAATAATTCTTATAAAAATAATATTTTTAATGTAAGATTAATAAATAAATTAAATAAATTAAATAAATAAAACTTACCAATTAAGAACCGATCGGAAATTAAGTTGTTAGATTTTGTTTTAATCATAAATTAATATTAAAAATGGCTTAAGTAAGTCATTTTATTGTGTATTTACAAGTTTAATTATTTATGGTATAATGTAGATACACGCTGAATCAGCATTGTGCTGAATCTCGGCGTGAGTTCCTAAACACTCCGATTATTTGGAGGATACTGCGATGAAGAAGCGCGTGGCGATGGCGAAAGAGCTGATCGAGATTCTATCTCTTCCTATGGACATGGGTAGTGTGACCATCTGGCACGGCAATTGTGTGGCTGAAGGCCTGAACACCATGGAGGCGTTCGTCATGCTTGCCGGGATGCTTGCGAACGGCCCAAAGCAAGTGAAAATGTCCATGCCCGTGGTAACCGAGAACTTCCTACATCACTTCAACGATGGCCGTAGGGCCATGGCAAGGGTCACTCCTCGCTCTAAGAAGTAGTCCGGACATCGGACGAATAGCCCCCGGAGCGCATCGCGCGCCGGGGATTCTCTTTTTATAACTATTTTTTATTTTGATTTTAATTGCGGCAATCTGGAACTACTCCGATGCATACTTTTAATATCTCTTACCACAATATTTTTTCTAATGCGCCATTTGTCGCCGGTGCGAAATGTTGTTTTTCCTTTTCCGGCATTTTTTCGAGAATAATTTTTCATATACGTTTACTTTATATTAAAATTATGATAAAGTAAAATCGCAAAACATGGGAAATTTAGTTTTATATCGCAAATATCGGCCGCAAAATTGGGAAGAAGTTATCGGCCAAGAGCACGTGGTGCGAACGCTTACCAACGCTTTAAAATTGGGCCGCGTGGCTCACGCTTATTTATTCGCCGGGCCTCGTGGCACCGGAAAAACAACCATTGCCCGCATCTTGGCAAAATCGCTCGGCTGCGGCGATCTTGATCTTATAGAAATTGATGCCGCTTCCAATCGCGGTATAGATGAAATAAGAGAGCTCCGCGATGGCATAAAATTCGCGCCAACTGTCGGAAAATATAAGGTTTTTATTATTGACGAAGTTCACCAATTGACAAAAGAGGCCTTTAACGCATTGCTAAAAACATTGGAAGAACCGCCGGCTCACGCCATTTTTATTTTAGCAACCACCGAAGCTCACAAAGTTCCTGAAACAATTCTTTCCCGCGTCCAGTCATTTCCTTTTAGGAAGCTTGCGGTGCCGGAAATTATCAAAAAACTTGAAAAAATTGTTGAGATGGAAAAAATAAAAATTGAGCCGGATGCCTTGCGGCTTATCGCAACTTTTGCCGGTGGCAGTTATCGCGATGCCGAATCAACGCTTGAACAGCTTCGGGTTTGGAGCGATAAGACCATTGTTAAAGAAGACATAGAAGAACTTTTGGGCGCGGTAGATTTTGAAAAAGTTAAATCAATAACCGATTGTCTTTTTTCCGATGTCCCAAAAGGAGCTATTGATTATATCGCTAAGTTAAGCGAAAGCGGAGTGGATTTGGAGGTCTTTACCAAAGCGTTAATCAACCATTTGAGAAAAATAATGCTTTTAAAAGTTGATACTTCCCTCTCGGAATTGATGGCGCAAGAACTTTCTCCGAACCAGTTTGAAACTATTAAAACACAAGCAGAAAAGTTTTCTCTTGATAATGCGGCACGGGCAATAAAAATATTTATGGTTGCCCAAAACGACATCAAACGCTCGCCAATCCCCTCCTTACCGCTTGAGTTGGCGGTGGTGGAAATAATTAATCAGAATTTAGAATCTAGAATTTAGGATTTGAAATTTAAAAAATTTATTCGGGGATCGTCTAATGGTCGGACAGCGGCCTTTGAAGCCGTTAATTGGGGTTCGATTCCCTGTCCCCGAGCCGTCATATGCTAAGTCAAATGACTGAGGTGCGTAGAGTTAATAATTATTTATGGAAACAGAATCTAAAAATTATAGAGAAAGATTGGCTACTGCAATTAAATCTGCGCCCAAAGAATTGCGTAGGGCTATGTTAAAAGAAGCTCAGCAATCGGGCGAATATATCGATGCTTATATTGAACACTATAAACCAAAATGGGAGCGAAAAAGGCAAATTGAAAAACAGGCATTAGAAGCTAGAACGCCGCAGTTAGAATTTGATTTGGAAGATGAGACTGATTTTCGAGAAAAGGTTTTAACTTTAGCGGATTTTATTTACAGCACTCTCAAAGATTATGATCCTTATAAGGGACATATGAGTTGTGGAGAAATTACCAATAAATTTATTGAATATTTTAACAGTAAAGGTATTAAGCCAAGAAAAATTGAAAGAATTTATTCAATAAAAGATCCAGAAGGAAATTATAATGAAAATTTTGGGCATGTTTATTTAGTGATAGACAGCGAAAAAGAAAAAGATGAAGAAGAACATATTTTAATTGATCCTACTTATTTACAATGGGTTTCTGAAAAAGAAAGAACCGAATTGGATCCCGTTCTAATGATCAGATACACGGATGCAGATGATTTTAAATCTAAGTTTTCTCAAGTTCCCATAAAGAAAGGTTTGGTCCTACCGTTTTATTTAGGTTTCGATTCAAAAGAGGCTCGTGATTTTTTTAAGAATGCAAAATATACAGTCATATCTGATGAAATGGCCAGGATTGACGATTGAGATTTTAAAGACCTGCCGACCAAGGCGCCTTGATTTGGTACACTGCAATAAGCATAGAAAAACCCTCAATAGCTCCATCCTGGGCGGTTCTAGACCGGTTAGTCAGCCAACACGTGCTAAATCAAATTACTAATACGCATAGGAATAAAATTAAAAAATAAATTATGCCAAATTACTTAAGTTATCTAATGGGAACGGAAAAAATTGAAGATAAGGAATTGGAAGATTTTGGTATTAAAATTGAAAACAAGGATTCCGATGGCGATCGGTCGATTAAAATTCCGGAAGAAAAATTATCTCAATACATTGAATTGATAAAAAATAAACTTACGAAAGGATTTTGGAATGAGATAATAGGCGCAAAAGAAATAGTATTTATATTTAAATTCAAAGACGGCAGTATTAAAGAATACGAACTGTCTCCTGAAAATGAGCAGGAAATTGATAAGTTATGCGCCGAATTCAACAATGAACCGCCGGATAAAACTGCTAATGTTTACAAATACATTTCCGATAATAAATTTTATCACGATTTTATGATTGAACATTATTCGGATATGATTAATCGCTGATTATGAAAAAACAATAATTTATGGACAATAAAACAACAGAATTTTCTTTTATGCTTAAACCTTCTCAACACGGTATCGGTATATTTGCTGTGCATGATATTAAAGCAGGCACATATCTCCGTTTATTTGGTGATGAAACTGAATTTTATAGGTCAGTTACTAGGAAGAAAACAGACATTCCAGAACTATTCAGGCAATACTGTATTGATAGAGGCGATTTATTGGATTGCCCCAAAGATTTTGGTTGTATGGAGATTGGTTGGTACCTTAATCATTCAAAGATGCCTAGCGCTTTTCATCGCAATTACCAATACTATGCTTTGCGCGATATTAAAACAGGCGAAGAAATCACAATTGACTACAATACTCTTGAAGAACCCGAGGAAGCTAAAGAGGATTATTATAAATAAATGCCTGCAACAAAAAATGACCAAACCAAAATCAATTTGTATATTTGGAGACAGCATTTCTTGGGGCGAGTTGGCAAACAACACCCCAACAAACTTGAGAATATAAGGATGTTGTGTATAATGTAAATATGGGAAAAATAAAAACAGCAAAACAAATGGAGCGGCACCTCAAGGGTATGGCAAATCATTACCGCATTGAGATATTGCTACTAATCGCAGAAAGTGAAGGTATAACTCTTGAGGATATTGTTAGCGCGCTAGACGCAAATGAGAAGACCTTAGGCGAACATACGAGACGCCTCTATCTGGCGGGGTTAATCAATAAAAAATATTGCGGCAAATTCGTAGAACACACCCTTTCGCCTTACGGGAAGACATTCGTCCGCTTCTTAAAATCATTTCAACAAGAATAACAACATACCAACAAACTTAAGAATGTTGGTGTATTGTAAATACAACACTAGGACAATAATTTGACCTACTAAATTAAATATAATATAGTACTTTTATTGCTGTTTTAATAAAATTAATAAGGGGGGGGAGCTTGAGCAATGTTGACAGAAACTCAAAAAGCCCGAATTTTAGTTAAAATTGATGCACTGCGGACAGAAAAAACAGAATTAGAACATAAATTACAAGAAGAGAAGGATTTCAACGTTGCCGCATGGAACCAGTATGGCAGTGAATTATGCTCCAAGAGTATGGTTGCTAAAGAAATGGCAATTGACGAAAGAATTGCGGACGTCGAGAAAAAAATCAACATACTTGAGCAATACCTTGTTGGAGCATTTAGCGCATCCGAAAGAACCCAGATCTTTAAGTTAAAAATGACTACTGATGAAGCTATAAAAGAGCTTGAGGCAAAAAAATTAAAACTTCAAGAATCTTTAGATAAATTTATTCTTCTTGAAGCGCTTTTAATGCAAATAGACATTAAATAACGGGCAACACCCCGTTTTTTTGTTTTAAAAATAAAAAACCCGTGAAATATGTTCACCGGGTTATTGCCCGCATGTATCCCGAATGATACCTGTTTTGTCACCATATGAAACAGCGTTTCGGCCAATAAAATACATAATTGAGTCCTCAAATTCGCTGTGATCCGCTCCGCAATTGTGACCAAGCTCATGAAGCAGGTTTTGCACGGTATAACCAATATCTGAGTTGTAGGCCACAATGGAGTATGACTCGTTCATCATTGCGCAACCGCTCCAAATACCTGGAATGTCGCATGAAGCAAGCGGCCGGTCAATGAGAAAAACCCAGAATCTTGACGGATGCCGCTCCAGCTTCTCGGCTAGCCACGCAAACGCGCTTTTGTCATTAATCGAGAAGCCAGTATTGGGTGGCAAACCAACCTCGATTACTCTAGGTACTAGACGCCTGCCGACTTCCGCGTGAAAAATCAGCGAAGCGCGGTTGATAATATCGAGGATATGCGTTTCAAACTCCTCCGGTGTTGCGAAGCGGTCGCGTAAGAGCGGATCAATAACGATACTCACAATAAGTGGCGGTTTCTCATCGGCTATAGATGGAATTGTGGCAAAAACAATTAAGAAAAATAGAATTAAACTGATTGCGCGCATCGCCACCGCCTCTTTTTAGTGATTTATTTTAATGAACTGATTTTTTAGATATAGTATATCATAATCAAAAAATATGTTTTCTAATCAATAGCTTCTGACCATTTGATCATTTCAATTGGCGTTTTAAAATTTAATCCCATGTGCGGTCTCTCGGTATTGTAGTAGTGAAGAAATTCAGGAATTTCTTTTTTCCAAATCTTGTAATCCCGTG
>JACPHB010000001.1 GCA_016188835.1 Parcubacteria group bacterium | reverse complement strand
AGAAGTGTTAGAAGCTCGGTTTCCAACATTTCTATCAATTTTACACGTCCATACTTTATTACAAATCTATTGAAAGATCACTGTCTAAATTTTTAATTATTTCTTTTGCTGGGCTAGATTTTGTAAAATAGTTATATTCTTTTTTACCAGAAAATTGCTTTAGAATAATATCTTGTTTTAGTAGTTTCCCCCATCTATTATTTTTTAAATAGTCCTGATAACTTGACCATGGATACATATGTTCTTTATTTTTCCATTCAGAAAGTTCTCGTGGATTGCGGTGAATATAGGTAGATAAATATAAAAGTTGATTATTATTTTTGATATTGACGGCTTTATATGGGCCCTGAAATAAATGTCCGGATTTCTTATATTTTGTATTGAAATATTTCGTATATGCACACAGTACTCTTTGCATATATTGTGATATACCGCTTTCCTTAAATTCGCATAACGTGAGATGAAAATGGTTTGGCATTAATGCGAAATTAATAAGTTTAACATTTTGATTATTTAATAATTTATTTTTTAAATCTTCATTAATATTAAAAGCTCCATTTTTAATAAAATAAGAAACTTGTCGGCCAATATTTTCAAAAAAAATGTACGATTGAAAATAAATTATTAAAAACAAAAATCGTATTTTATCTCTTTTATCCAAAAATATCGTTTGTTTGTTATTTCCTCTATTAAATATATGATAATATTCGCCTTGGGCGATAGATGTTTTCCTCATAAATTTTATATTAGAATTGTTAGAAGTTGTTAGAAGCTCGGTTTCCAACATTTGCTCTTTATTGAATAATATCAGACAACACCGACGGAGCAAGAAATTCCTGAATCATAGACATTGAAATATCTCCAGTAATAGATAGATGTTCCCCTCTGCGACTCCAATCAACGCCGATACAAGACGCGGCAAAGCCATTGTGTTTGGGCGCGAAAAACAAATCGCAGTTCGGATCTCCTTGATAATCAGTAAGCAAAAATGCTTTCATTGCTTTTACCGCCTCTGACCACGCCAAATCATCGCGAAACAATTCATTACCTTCGACTATTAACCTGTTGTTTACAAGATCAAAAACCCAGAATATTCGTTCGGGGTCATTATTCTTGATGCCGGCGAGACGTTCGGTTGATGTAAAAGCAAGAGAAATTAATCGCTGAGTAATAAGCAATATTTCGGTGTCAATATTCAAAACGTTTGTCTCTCCGTTATCTTCTGCCGCTGTAGTCACGGCGGAAATAAACCCACTTTTTAATAAATCGATCTGTTGCGTTATTGCTTTATTAATTTCACTGTCCAAGTTGTAACTACTGTCAATAATTATTCTCGGCGAGTTTATATTAATAATCATATTGCGCCCTGCCTCTGTAATTGTTATTTTCTGCCAACTGACGATCGATTGATTAATTATGTTTGCGGTTTTATTTATATCTTCGTTGTTGCGTCGTGAGAATAAGTAAAATAGAATAGCAAAAATAGCCGTAACGGCAACCCCTGCAATAAAAATTTTTTTGGACCTAGTCATTAATCAATTACTTCAAGTATGCCAACGCTTATAAAGTCGCCGTTACGAGCTTTAATTAAAGCATCATAAATTTCCATCCAGCGAACCGTTTCAGTAATAGAGATGCAACCCGCAGAAACTAATCCGGGATGCAAGTATCGCGCGCCGCCATGTCCAATCATAAACCATACTGTTCCTCTTCCGGCCTCTGGATATTTTAAGCCACCCTCATGGGGGTGATCGGGAATCTCAATATCGTAAAGCCCTTTCTTCCAAGGATTTTTAGAATCGTCGTCTGCTTTATATTTTTTGCCTTTTAGCGTAAGAATTTTCTTTGAAATAGAATAGGTAACTCGCGCAGACAGTTCGTGTTTAATGCCAGTGATCAACCATGAAGAACCGTCATCACCTATTTCGACCGATGCGGGTCTGCCGCGATACACGCCTTCCAAAATTGTAAAATATTCTCGTTTAGCATCCGCGCGTTCTATTTTAAGTTTTAAATATGCTGGTAGAGATTTAATAAGCCATTCATCTTCAAGTCTTACTTTTAACCATCCTTTGCCCCTACCCTCTTCAACATCCGGCGTGTATTTTATTGCGTCCGACACTTTTGCCTCCAGGATTATTTCAAAAACCGCGGTTTTTGTTCCCCATAATTTTCCGAATATTGAACGCGTTTCTCTTACTTGGACTTCAAAAACAAATTGTTGCGTTTTGGCAATAGTGATATTAATTTTTACACTGCCCTTTGCACTGCCAACATCATTAAACAACAAATCTTTTTCAATTATGGCAATCAGAACATCTGCCTGAAATAATCCCCGGTCGGTCTCAAATCTACCAACTTCGCGGTTTATCTCCGCAATTGTTCCGGCTCTAATTCTTTTATCAATGCGCAAAAACTTGCCAAGCACCTCAAGTTCAAGACGAATATTGCAACCAATGGAATCGCCACCGTATTTTATTTTCGAAAGTTTTAATTGAACAATTTTGATCATAATATTTTAAACACAGACATTTCAACTTTATTTTTATTTATTATTATTAATAATAATATCAATAATATCAAATTTTTTAAATAAAGTAAATATTGAAAGTGTTGGAAGCTCGGTTTCCAACATTTCTAGGTTTCCAACATTTATATAGATTTTAAAATATTTTTGGCGCGGTTGGTCCAGGTATAATTTTTAACATCGGCTAATGCTTGTTGGCTTAGATGGTAGCCGAGCGTCGAGCTAGTTTTGAGCATTTTAATGGCGCGCACTAAATCATCGCTATTTTCCGGTTTAAAGAAAAGCGCGTTTTTATCGTTTAGGACCTCGCGAATTGCCGGCAGATCGGACGCAATAATCGGTCGGCCGCTAGCCATATATTCAAAAAGTTTGAGCGGTGAAGAATAATGAGCTAACGGCTTATCTGGAGAAGGGAGCACAACCGCATCCATAGCTTTCATATATTCGGCCATACGTTTATAGGGTTGATATCCGATAAAAATACACTGCGGTAAAACATTAAAGCGTTGGGCTAAAGATTTATATTCTTTTACTTCCGCCTCATCGCCTCCAACAAATGCCATTTTTATTTCTTTACCAAGTAGCGATAGTGCCTCAATCATTGTTTTAAGGCCTTTTTCTTGCCCCAAAGTTTTAAATTTTCCAACATAGCCGACCAAAAATTGTTCCGCAGGCAAACCTAATTCTGTTTTTAATTCTTCGGCGTTTTTATTTATTGAATTAAACGTTTCCAAATCAACGCCATCGTGGGCAACTAAAATTTTAGCAAGCGGGGCACCTTCTTTGGTTATCGCATCTTTCAAAACCGCAGTAATCGTGATAATTTTATGGGCTTTTCGCCAAATCCTTTTGTAAAAACCCGGATGCCGCGGCATTTTATGCATTTCGTAAATAAACTTACGATTTGAAAAACTTAAAAGCCAGAGAGTAAACTGATCGCGGGAATAAATTGCGTCAAAATCGGTTTTTCTTAGTCGACATATGTTGAAAAACGCAAACGACATTGATTCAACAAAGTTCGCAAATGATCCGAGAATTTTATAAAACGGAATTAAATCTATAACCGGAATTTCTTTGATAACGAAAGATTCTCTGATGTTGTAGTAATCAAACGGAGAATCTTTTATAGGATTAATGCGGCGCGGAATCCATAATTCAACATTGGCGCCTTCGTACGCAAATGCCTCGCACATTTTCATTATTTGAAAACCCTGCGCCTTGGTTGTGGGAATTCTTGAATTTGTGATAAAAATTAATCTCATTGTTTTCTTAAAATAAAGAAGTGGTGCAAGGGATTTTCAAAAACTATATAATCTTTAGTAATGAAAATCCCTGCTTTTTTAAAATCTTTTTTAATTTTCCTCAAGCCAAATCCCTTCTTCCCTATCTCGAAGTAATGTTCCCCTTTATAAATATGTTTTTTAGGATAAGGAACTTTAATCATAAATTTTATTTCTGGAAAAAAGGGAAATTTAAATAAAAATCTGATTGCCGGCCCGAAATGCGGAAGAGAAATAACGGCGCCCAATTTAGCAACTCTTTTAATTTCCAAAAGCGATTTTTCAAAATCGCCGTAAGGCAAGTGTTCCAGCACCTGGGCGCATAAAATAATATCAAATTCACTATCTCTAAAAGGCATTTTTATAACAGAAGCGATAATGTCGGGCTTTGTGTTCTCGTCAATATCAATAGTAATAACTTTAACGCCTCTTAATTTTAAGTATTCCGCAACCAAGCCATTGCCCTTACCTATAACCAAAACGCTTTCCGGCTTAAAAGCTAAAACCTCTTTCACTTGGTAAAAATAACTCATCCATCGTTTTTCATCGTCGTAATTTTCGTCAAAATAATTCATTTTATTAAGACATTTCCTTTATAATTCTAATGATTAAATTATCAAGATTATGATTTTTTATAATGACATTTCTTAATTCATAACGCAATGATTCATCTGAATACAATTTTTTATCTAAAACGTTTTTTAATTTATTTTTCAAATCTTCCAAATTATTTTCTTTAAAAACAAGTTGAGGCGCAAAATCTTTCGGAAAAACTGAAAGAAAAGCGTTATTTGAAGTAAGGGGCACGACGCTCGAAGCCATTGCCTCCAAAACCACTTTATCCAAACCGCCAAAAAAAGGAACGGCATTAATAATAATTTCAGTACCGGTAAAATATTCTGGCATTTTTTCGTATAGTACGGCTCCTGTGAATTTTACATGAGTTCCGGCACCGGAATCAACGGCTAATTTTTTTAAGAAATCAGCGTATTTTTGGTGATGCTTTTGAATAACGTCGCCAACGATTTTAAGATTGATGTCATATCCGGCTTTTATTAAATCAGCAATCGCTTTTATTACTAAATCATGGCCTTTTGATGGAGTAATCCTTCCAACCGACAAAATAGTAATTTTGTCGAAAATTTTAAATTTTAAATTTTCAATTTTAAATTTATTTGTGTCTATTCCATGCCCTGTAACAATTCGTTTGGGTGTATTTACCCTCATCGCTGCTTCATGGGCTGTAAAAACTTTCTGACAGAAAATAACCGAAAATTTAAGCTGTTTTTGAGCCGCAACTCCGGTATACCAAAGATAAATCGGTTTTCTAAAAATTAATGCTATTGGCGCCGCGAGAATTACATATTTTGGGACCATATGAACTAAAATAGCGTCAGTTTTTCCGATTGTCTTTAAAAGTCCTTGATAAAATCCAAAAAATTTCCCGAAAAATCCTACGCCATTTTCTTTCCCCATGCTTAAAACTTTTATATTTGACCGCGTCGGTTCCGAGCGTTTTTCGAGCGCTAAAACATAAACTTTTTCTATTTTTTCAGCCAATTTGTCCCACCAACCAACAAATGCTCCTAAATTAGAATCGTTTTTATCGTATTTTTGAGTAATAATTAGTATTTTCATATTGTCTTTTTTCTGAAAAAATCTAAAATTTTATAAAATCCGAACGTGGTAAAAATGAAAATTAGTCCGTTTATTGGCGCCTTGGTCCGGCCGCCACCAACTGCCGTTGGCCCCGTTATCAGCGCGAAGTAAATTATTACAGCCGCGATAAAAATGATTTCCACTCTAATCGTTTTAAAGTTCTTTTTGATCAATAAATAAATAAAAGAGATAAAAAACGATCCCGAAGCTGCAATCCAGAAAATTTTGCTCCCAAAATAAATCATAATACCTGTAAAATCCATACCTGCCATTGTTTTAAATATTGATTTATAGTCAAATCTTAAAAAAAGTTCAAATGGAACAAAAGAAGCTTTGGCGGGAATACCTAAAATGTCAATAAAAAAAGATTTATAGCCGTTAGCGACAAAAAATGAAATCAGCGACCTTGCGTAAACGTTGGCGTAAACAAACTTGTGTTCCTTTATGCCGGAAACCGCCGATTTAAACAAAATATCAGAACCTTCAGGAGTAAAAATTTTATCCGGTCCCGCAATAGCAAAGGCCCTGGCCTGTACGTCAGAAAGCGGCCCGGCTTCGCCCAAGTATCTTAAAACCGCTCCATAGTGATCAATAAAAAAAACATAACCCTGCAAGCCGGCTATTTGCCAGCTCCCTACCGATATTTTATTTCGGATAAGCCATGGGCTTAGAATAATAAAGAAAGCAAAAGCAAATATAAAACTTTTTTTTACCGCCCGGCTCCAAGAATTTTTCTCTTTGTAAACCTTATAAATAATAAACGGAATAGCAAGCGGCCAAAAATAAAACATTATCGGCCTGATTAAAGTCGCTAAGCCAAAAAGAAAACCGGATATCCAAAGATTCTTGGGGTTATCATATTTAAGGTATCCTATAAAAAAATAAACCGCTAAAAGTAAAACTGGGGTGAAAATACCTTCGGTAACGATAGAAACGCCCAAAAATAATCCCATTGGTTCAATAGCCGTTAAAATAGCGGCAACAAAAGCGATTTTTTCTTCAAAAACTTCTTTGGCGATTACATAAATCAGCGGAGCGGCAAAAGCCGAAATTAGGGCGCCAAAAAACATTGCCGGAATAAACGAGTGAAAAATTAAATAAATTAAAGCTAAAAATAATGGATAGCCCGGAGTTCTGATATTAGACGAAATATAAGGCGAAGCGTCACTTAAAGAAAAAGCGCCGCGCTCAACTAAATTTTTGGCCAAAAGCATATAACCCGGCGAATCGCCGCCTTGGTAAAAATCAAATCCGAATTTTGCAAAGATGATGCCGGCGACCGCGAGTTCTAACACTAACATTAAAAAATAAAGAAACCAAAATTTCTTGCGAGAAGACAATTTATTGCTATTTTCCATATCTATTATTATTGAATAAATATGGCTTAAGGTCAATCTATTTTTATTGACATAAAATAATTTTTATTTTAGCGTTTATCTTAATATAATTTAATTTATTCTTTGACAATTTAAAAAGGAGCTGTGCCTTGGAAAAATATATCGCGCAATATTTAAATGAGGCCCAGGCCATATTAACCCTGTTAAACATATATTCAATTAAAGAAGTGATTAAGCGATTAATTGCTTTGAAACAGCGCCATGGCCGGCTTTTTATTTTAGGCGTAGGCGGAGGCGCCGGACATGCATCTCATGCGGTTAACGATTTTAGAAAAATAGCGGAAATTGAGGCCTACGCGCCAACCGACAACGTCAGCGAACTTACCGCGAGAATTAACGACGAGGGCTGGGAAATGGTTTTTTCGCAGTGGCTGAAAGTCAGCCGGTTAAATAAAAACGATGCTTTATTAATATTTTCTGTTGGCGGCGGAGACGAAGAAAACAAAATCAGCATGCCGCTCGTGCGGGCAATTGACTGCGCCAAAGAAATCGGCGCCACCGTTATGGGCATTGTTGGAAAAAGCAGCGGTTATACCGCGAGAAAAGCCGATGCCTGCATTATTATTCCTATGATGAATTCCTTGATGGTAACGGTGCATACCGAATCATTCCAAGCGCTGTTGTGGCATCTTATCGTTTCCCATCCTCTGTTAAAATCAAAAGAAATGAAATGGGAATCTCTGGGCATTACTCATAAAAAAGATAGAGGGAATTTATGATGTCAATGATTAACAATGGAACCGAAAAATGGCTTGAACAATTTAAGAAAAACAATTCATTTGCCGAAATTTCGGCAAGTTTGAAAAGAGCGAAAAATTTAAAAATTTTGCTCATTGGCGACACAATAATTGACGAATACATGTATTGCGACCTTATCGGCCGTTCGCTTAAAGAAGCAATTCTTAGGGTTAAATATCTTTCAACTGAAAGATTTGCCGGCGGCGTAATCGCAGTGGCCAATCATCTTAGCAGTTTTTGCGATAACGTTACTATGCTTACGGTACTTGGCGCGGGACCGGAAAATGAGGCCTTTATCAAGAGCCAATTACTCCCGAAAGTTAAACCGGTTTTTTTCAGGCGCGAAGATGCGGTGACAGTAGTAAATAAAAGAATCGTTAGAAAAGCGTTTCTTGAAAAATTTTTCGGGATTTATGAAATTAATGATAAGCCGATTCCAGCGAACGTTGAAACTCTAATCGGCGAATCTCTTGATTCGCTTTTGCCGGCGCACGATTTGGTTATTGTCATGGATTACGGTTTCGGCTTAATGACTCCAGCCATAATTGAAAAAGTTGTCGATAATTCCAAATTTTTGGCTTTAAACGTCCAAACAAACAGCGTTAATCTCGGTTTTAATCTTGTTACCAAATACAAAAAAGCCGATTATATTTCGGAATCAGATCCGGAATTAAGGTTAGCTGCCGGCCAAAAATTTACTCCTATCAAAGAATTAATTCCTCTGGTTTGGAGCAAAATGAATTCAAAACTTGTTACGGTTACCTTGGGGCCAGACGGTTCACTGTCTTATGACGGCAAAAATTTTTACAAGGTTCCCGTGTTCAATACTAAAGCTCTTGACCGAGTCGGAGCCGGCGACGCTTACTTTGCCTGGAGCGCGCCGCAAGCATTTTTAGGAGTTAATCCGGCAATAGTCGGATTTTTCGGAAATGTTGCCGGAGGCATTGCGATTGACATCGTCTGCAACCGCAAACCGGTAACCATTGAGGCATTCCTGAATTTTGCCAAAACGCTTTTTAAATAAACCCGTAATGGGTTTTATTTTTTTATTGACCCCGCCCTTGAGATTTCTCAAGGGCGGGGTTGACAAAATCTTTAAATACTATCATTATTTTAAGCATATTTTTGTTCTTTAAAAAAGAATACGGAGATGAAAACCATGATGCTTGAAGGCAAAACGGCAATAATTGCCGGCGCCAGCCGGGGTATTGGCAGAGCCATCGCCAAAAGATTTTTTGAAGAAGGAGCAGATATTATTGCTATTGCCCGATATAATAGTGATGATTTATCTCAATTAATTAGTGAAATGAGAAACCGAAAATGCTCCAATAAAATTATTGCCTTGCTTTGCGACATAAGCCAAGAAGGACAGGTTAGAGAAGCATTTGATTTTATTGGCAACCGAAAAAACGGAAAAATTGATATTTTGGTAAATACCGCCGGCATTGCCGAGCCCTACGCGCCGATATTTGAATCAGAATTTTTGGAATGGAAGAAGGTTTTTGAAACCAACGTTTTCGGGACTTTCTTGATGATGAAATACACCATTCTTCAAATGCGAGAAAACAAATCCGGTAAGATTATCAACTTTTCCGGCGGCGGCGACGGCCTGGAAGGATTTTCGGCTTACAGCGCATCCAAAGTGGCGATCGTTCGCTTAACGGAAACAGTGGCTAAAGAAGTTAAACCATTTGGGATAGACATAAATGTAATCGCTCCGGGACCAGTACACACAAAACTTTTTGCCGATATGTTTTTTTCCAAAACATTTTTGGAATCCAAAAACGCTCCTCCGGCAACAGGCGACATTCAAAAATCGGTGGAACTGGCGTTATTTTTGGCCTCCGATAAATCTAATGGCTTGAGCGGAAAATTTTTAAGCGCCAATTGGGACAATTGGTCTAAGATACCTGAAAATTTGGATTTAATCATGAGCGAACCCAATGTTTTTACTTTGCGAAGAGTGAAGGGAGAGTTGTAGAATGCCGAAAATAAAAGTCGCGATTGTGGGCTTTGGCGGCATGGGTCGGCGTTGGGCTAAAATCGCCAACGATTGTCATGAATCCAGCTTAAATCTGATAATAGACACTGACGAAAAAAAACTTAAGGAAGTTAAAGAATATTGGAAATGTAATTTTGATTCGGATTTAAAAGCGCTGTCATCGCCGGAAATTGATGCTGTGGTAGTGGCAACGCCAAATATCTTTTTGGCGCCGATTACAAAATTAGCCCTTCAAAACGGCAAGCATGTTCTTTGTGAAAAACCGGCCGGGATAAATACAAAAGAGGTAAAAGAAAATATCCGCCTGGCAAAAAACAATCATCTTGTTTACACGGTCGGATTCAACCATCGTTTCCATCCGGCTTTAGCGCGAGCTAAGCGGTTGGTTTCGTGCGGCGCTATAGGTAAGATTCACTTTATTAGAGGTGTTTACGGCCATGGCGGACGTATCGGTTATGAAAACGAATGGCGAAATAAACCGGAACTGGCCGGAGGCGGAGAACTTTTGGACCAAGGGGTTCACTTAATTGATTTAGCTTTTTGGTTTTTGAAAAATTCATTTGAAAAAATCCATGGAACTTTAGTCAGAAATTATTGGTCGCAAAACTTGGAAGATAATGCTTTCATAACTCTGCAAAGTAGATCGGGAGCCACGGTTTCGCTTCATGCCAGCTCTACGCAATGGCAGAAAAAATTTCTTTGGGAAATTTACGGGGAACATGGTTTTATCACTACAGAAGGATTGGGTGGAAATTACGGAATTGAAACCCTGCGTTATAGCAATCGACACACAGACACCGGCAATTTGGATAAAGAGAAAATTCTTTATTTCCCGCCGCAAAATGGCTTTGAAGACCCTGATATTTCTCTCTTTTCTCTGTGGGGTAATAAATTCATTGCATCAATAAAATACGAAAAAGAATACGGCCCCAGCGGTAGCGACGCGCTTAACGCTTTAAGCGTTATAGAAAAAATTTATCAAGAACAGGAAGAGCCGAAAAGGAGCTTGCGATGAAATTATTCGCCGACACCGCCAACTTAACAGATATAGAATCGGCTTTAAAAAAAGGATTTATTCAAGGAATTACCACAAATCCTTCGCTTTTAGCTAAGGAACCGAAAGGTAATTTTGAATTGCATATCGGCCAAATTGTGGAACTTATCAAAACCCACAAAAATGGCATTCATCTTTCTGTGGAAGTGTTTTCCCGTAATTTAGATGAAATTATCCGACAAGCCAATCATTTCCGCGATATATTAAATTACGAACAGCTTTCAATTAAGGTACAGATTGGTTTAGAGGAACTAGAGGTTATCAGAAAATTGAAAGAAGATGGTTTTTCCGTAAATTGTACCTGCTGTATGAGCGTCAATCAGGCAATTATGGCCGCGTCGAGCGGAGCGCGCTATGTTTCCCTTTTCTGGGGAAGAATCAGGGATATTTTGAACGATACATCCATGTATGGATTTCATGGTTTCAAACAAGCTAAAGACGAGGGCATATTGGATGCTCTGGATGCCGATCCAGCAAAAGTCGTCGGTATGACTCGCGCCCTTCTTGATAAAAGCTATCCCAATGTTGAAATTATCGCCGGAAGTATTCGTAAAGCGACCGATATTCGCGATGCCGGCCTTGCCGGAGCGCATATCGTAACCGTTCCGCCGAAGTTTTTCCCTCAAATGGCTACGCACTTCAAAACTGAAGAAGTCGTTGAACAATTCCTTACTGATTTTAAAAAATGGTTATCATAAAAAAATCCCGAATTACATCGGGATTTTAATTTTGTACTAAAGCCAATTCGGATTATGAACATCTGGCCTTTTTTCATGATATTTAAAAGGCGTTTTTTTCGCCACGATGGTAATGAAAGAAATCGCGTCTTTTAAAAACGGATTTAGAATTTTATTAAGAATTTGGTTTTGGGGGAAAAATATATTTGATTCAATTACTTTAAAACCGGCGCGTTCAACCGTGAATTCAATAGTCCTTCGCGTAAAAGCGTTTATATGCTGAACCGCTTCGTAACCAAGAAAACCCAGAAGCAGCCGATTCAATTTAAGATAAAGCCAGTTTGAAGGAATAGTCGGCACGCGGATGAATATAAGGCCATCCAATTTTAGAGTTTCATGAAAGCGTCTTAGTAATAGGTGCGGAGCCACAACGTGTTCCATAACATTAGAACACCAAATGGCATCAAAAGATTCGCCTTCTTCGCGCCATTCATCTTCAAAATTATATTCATCAACATTAAGCTCGATCGCGCGGGAAAATTTTACCGATTCGGGCATAACTTCAATGCCCTTTGAGCTGAGCCCAAAATGAATTAGAAATTCTCCCCAAGCCGAGCCAATATCCAAAACTTTTTTACTGTTAAGATTATATTTTTTTAGAGGCAAAGCTAATTTCACCGGAACAAACCGGAAATATTTTCCCCAGATTTTTTGAGTTGAAACTAAATCAAGAGAAGAATTTTTAAATATTCTCTCTTTTAATTTGAAATCTTCTTTATTAAAAAGTTTTTTATAAAAATCTACGAAAGGCATAAATTTTAATAATTCCGGATATTGATAAAATAATTAGTGGTGGAATCGCGGGAATAAAGTAACGCAACTGGCTTTGCGCGTCAACAAAAAATATATAAAACCCAATATTTAATAAAGTCCAAAATCCCAAAACTAAAGCTAGGGTTTTTTCTTGCTTAAACGTTTTCCAAAACCCAAATATTAAAATAATAACCAAAATCGGTAAAATCCATATAAGTGCCGGTAAATTTAACCATATTCTTTCAAAGAATATAACAATATTATCAAAAGAAAACCAGCCGCCAAAAATTTTAGTTTCAAGGCCATGGCCGCTTAATTCTTTTATACGATAGCCGTAGGTAAGTGGCGAGCCGAAAAAATAAAAATTATAAATCCACTGCGGCAAGTAAACCAAAAATGCGGCGAGCCCAAAACCTATTGATTCTCGGTATTTTTTTAGTAATATTAAAATCAAAAAAATCAGCGGCAGATATAAAATATTAGCGACTCGCACTAGCGCCGCCGCCGCGATTATATTTCCTATTATGGAAGCGAAAAACAAATTCAAACCATTGGAATTATATTTTTTTATAAAAATATAAAACCCGAAGTAAAGCAAAACGGCCGACAAATAATCGGCGCCGATATTAATCCACATTTGGTAATGAAAAGCCGGAATGGCGCGAGGAAAATTTGCCAGTTTAAGAATGAAAAAAAGAAAATAGGGATAAATGGTGAATAACGCGGCGGCTAAAATCGCCAATTTTCTGTTTTTTAAAATTTCAAAACTTATCAGCGCGACCAAAATTATCGCCAAGCTAAAAAACACAAATGCTTGGATTATAAAAACAATTTTGGCAATATCTTCCGGCCCCGCGGCTCCGGTAAAATAAATAATCGGCGCTAAAAATAATGGATAGCCGATATTAGCGACATTCGCGACCGGAGAAAATTTGGCAAATGAATCGGCCAGTTCAAAATAATGAACTTCATCGGGGAAGTAAGAACCGCCAAAATTCGGCCGAAAGCCGTTATCCCGCATATCGGTAAAAGGAATATTGTTCATCAACAAAAAAACAATTAAGAATCTTAAAATCACCAACGCGGCAATCCCCAATATAAAAGTTTTTTTAGTTAAATCATTCATGATATTAAGGAATTGACGGAGAAACAATAAAAAGATACCTGTTTTCAACCATCTCAACGGGTTTTAACAGCAGTTGATTTGCGCGCAATTTTTGATAAATTTCATCAATTAAAACTTTACTGTCAGAAGTAACAATGGCAGTGAATGGAAATTCGGCGCGTTTTTCTAAAAATAACAGGTCTTTTACAAGATAGCTCGTTTTTATAAAGTTTAAGAGCGGCATATCAAGATAATAAGCCCAGATCAAATAATCCTTAATAAAATAATTGAAAGAGCTGATATACGCTTTTCTCATTTCCAATTCTTTATCATCTACAGATATGTCTCTTTTATCAATCATAAAAACTGCTTTTTCTCCCGCAGTAATATTTTTTACGTATTGAGTAAAGCGAATTTCTGAATTTGACAGCGAGGTTGGCAGGGGTTGGATAAAAGAAAGCGTTATTTGAATTGCGAAAAGTAGCCCTATTATGAAAAACGCGAAAAAAAGAAAAAATCTTTTAGTCAAAGTTAAATAGTTTCGCTTTTTCAAAATTAAAAAAATATTATAAGCGACGCTTCCGATAACGACACCCACAAATGGCGCAGCCAACCTCCCCATATAATCTCTATAACCCACAAACGGGAGAAAAAACGTTTGGCTTAGCGGCGCCACTAAAAGCAAAAGCGTTATACTTAAAGGCGGCCAATATAAACCATTCAGTTTTTTTCTAATTTTAATAATTATTGCTATTGTAAAAATAATCAGGAACGAAAATATATATATAAGCGGAATAC
The DNA here is from genome assembly GCA_016188835.1 of Parcubacteria group bacterium. Lineage (GTDB taxonomy): Bacteria > Patescibacteriota > Minisyncoccia > UBA10092 > UBA10092 > JACPHB01. The sequence goes on along the minus strand of JACPHB010000001.1, from coordinate 30,767 downwards.
TGTTTGGTAAAAAAATCTGTTTGATTTTTGAAAGACCATAGGGCGCAATTAAGGTATAAAAATTGTAGATGCCGGCCATGGAAAAAAACGGTCTGATCATACCTTCAATTCGAGTTATAAAATCAAGTTTAACGCTGTTTCCGGCGCTTATGTATGTTCCGTAAATATCAAGCCACATATCGGACCAGCCAAGATAAGCGACATTTTGAATTAAATGAATGGCAATCCCTAAAATCGGAGCCGAAGCCCAAAGAGCAATTAAAAAAACAAAAGTAATTTTTTTATGAAAAAGCTTTTCACGCCAAAAGTAAATTGCTGTTAACCCTATAAGCCAAGTAAATATAAAAATTGTTGAATTGTACGATACGAGGGATAATAAGAAACTCGCGACCCAAATGGCCATTAAGTATGTTTTATAATAATCAAAATTTTTCAAATTTAAACGGTTTAAAAAGAAAATACTTAAAAACATTATTGAAAAAACCAGGGCGTCTTCCAGCGGCAAATATTCTAAAATGTCGGCATTACCGGTAAAAACGGGCGACAGCGCGAAATAAAACGCCGCGATAAAAGCTGTGATTTTATTTGATATTGACTTTATAAAAGCATAAAAAAATACTAAACCGATAATAGAAGCGGCAATTGCTAAAAGTTTAAAAATAAATAATGAATCAATCCCCAATCTCATCATAAACGCTAACGGCGCGATATAAAAAACGGGATAATGAGTATAATAAAGTTTCTGCGCCAATAAATTGCTGGCCACTGCACCGTGAGCGTGATGTTGCAATTCTGGTTCGTCAAAATAGCGAACTATTTTCCCGTAACCTTGATTTAGCCCCAAAATATAGTGATTAAAGAAACCGTCGCGCGCCCAGTAGCGAGCAGTCAATAATACTTGCGTTGAGCAGCACTTCCAGCCGTTCCATCTATTTTCCGGCAATGCCCTTACTGTAAAATAGCCAAAAAGAATCGCAATTAAAATAACAAACGGCAAATTAGCCGTAATTATTTTTTTAACGCTCACCAAAAGACAATTTAAGATATCAGACATTATAGATATATTTTAAACTTTTTATTTACAAAATCAAACGATTGACTTTAAATTGTTTTCGTGATTATATTTTTGCATTGTACTGTAACTTGAAAATCGAATATGAGAGGGAAAACATGCCGAAAGAAAAAATAATTATTTTGGGACATTCCGGTTTTGTTGGCAGCCATTTGTATCATAAATTACAAAGCGAATTAATGTTTGAAGTTTTAGGTTTTTCAATAAACGAAATCAATCTTCTTGATACTCAAGCTTACCGGAAACTGGCAGATGTTTGCGACGAACAAACAACAATAATCATGGCCGCCGCGCTTTTGAGAAATAGAAGCGACAACGTATCTATTTTTGATAGTAACATCAAAATGGTCTTAAATTTAGCTAATTTTCTTTCCTTTAATAAGATTAAACATCTTATTTATACCAGTTCGGTTTCCATATATGGAAAGACGAGTGAATCGCCAATTACCGAGATCAGTCCGACTAATCCTGATAGTTTTTACTCTTCAGCCAAGGCCTGCGGTGAATTGATTCTTAAAAGAATTTGCGAGGAGTCCGGTATTGCTCTTACAACGCTGCGGCCGGGTAGAATATATGGCAAGAACGACATAACCAGCCCAATTTTTAATTTCTCACAGAATATTATTTTAGGGAAACCGATTGAAATCTATGGTGACGGTTCTCATCGGTTTTATTGCGTTCATCAAAATGACCTTTTAGAGATAGTGATAAAAGTCATTAGTGAAGAATTAGAGGGTGATTATAATGTAATCCCCAGCAGCGGCATAACTTTACTTGAACTTGCTGAATTGCTTTTTGAATTAAGCGGCAGAAGGGTAGAAATAAAATTTAAACCCGCCGTTTATCAGCCGATTCTGTTGTCATTTAACAACTCCAAGCTTCAAGCTGTTTTTGGAAAATTCCCTTTCACTAGTTTAAAAAAGGGGGTAAAAGAATATTTTGCGCCAATAATCCCGTAAATTTACGGGATTATTTTATTAATCTGTATTTGAGCAATGTCCACAAACTAATAAATCCATCTTTAAATCCAATTTTTTTTCCTTCTTTTTTGGTTCGCGGGAAATATTGCGTCGGCACCTGTATAATTTTTTCTTTCCGTTTAAGAAGCTTAGCGGTAATTTCTTCGCAAATTTGAAAGCGATTGCTTTGTAAATTTAACGATTGCCACAAATCGCGAGTCATAACTTTATAGCCATTGTTAACATCTTTAATATTCCCCAAATAAAGCAAACGGGTTATAAAACTCACTATTTTGCCGCCCCACCAATAAATACTCATAGGTTTTTTTGAGGTCCTATAGCCGAATACGGCTTTCGTTTCTCCGCTTATTATGGGCTTAATAAGTTCATAGTAATCTTGCGGATCGGTTTCCAAATCGGCGTCTTGAATGATAACAATATCCCCTTCCGCCGTTTTAAGGCCAGTTTTAATTGCCGCTCCTTTCCCGGAATTTTTATCGTGCCTGATTAATTTAATACGGCTCTCGCTTGTCAATTGCTCCAAAATATCAAAAGAACCGTCGGTTGAGCCGTCGTCAACGGCAATAATTTCTTTATTTATATTGACTTCTTCAACCCTTCTTATAACTTCGCCAACCGTTTTGGCCTCATTATAAACCGGAATGATTATTGAAATTTTCATGGCTTTATTGCTTCTATGAAATACCCGATCGGACAGGGTTGTTTCAATTTTAATTTTTTGGGAATCATTTTATCAATAATAACGGCCGTGGCATAAAATAAAAATTTAATCGGCCAAAAAAATAAAAAAGGAGTTATAAGATACGCGGCCGCGGAAAAACGTTCCCCCACCGGCGTTATAAAATAATTATTAAAACCGGATTCCTTAAGCAGTTTTTCCAAGCCCTCGCTTGTAAAACGCCAATAGTCATTCGGCTCTTTTGCCTCATTAAAAACAAAGGGGCTGGTTATAAATAATTTTCCGCCGGATTTTAAAATGCGTTTAATTTCCCGTAATGTTTTTTCGGGACTCTCCAAAATATAAATTACGTTAAAAAGAAAAACAGTATCGGCAAAATTATCGTTAAACGGCAGCAATTCATTTAAATCGGCAATAATATCCGGCTCGACATTTTTATTTACATCAACCCTAATAAATTTTTCTGGCATAATGCTCCAGAATCGCTCATAACTGGGGCCTTTGCCGCCGCCAAAATCTATAACAACGCCGCCGATATTTTGAACGTGTTTTGAAATTTCCAAATTTAGAAGAGTCCGAGCAATAGTTTTCCCGCGATAAGTTTCTTTTAATATGCGGAGGATATTAATCATGAGCAAATTTTTTTATATAAATAATCCCAAAAATAAAAAATTCCGGCGGCGGCAAACATAAATATGAATGGCTGGGCCTGGATTCTGAATCTCGCCAATTCTATCATTAAAGTTGTTATGGCAACAAAATAAAAAACAACACCGAAAATTAAAAGTATCCCCAAGCGATTAGATTTAAATTTAACCAAGGAAATAAAAATTCCCATTAGAAATAGAATGGCGATTACGGGCCAAAAAAATCCCGACAACAGCAGTATCCATTCTCCCGCGGAAAAATCGCGCATTTTATCCCAGACCGCTGAAAAATTTCGTTGTTTGAGCAAACTGAATGTCTGGCTTTGAATTTTAAATTCTCTGACACCAAAATAGTAACCCAGAGAAGAATAAGAATTTCTGGTGAAAAAGTTCGGCATAGAAAAAATTGAAAGTTTGATGTAGCCAAAAGAGTCTTCCTTAATGCCGCTTAAGGCCTCCTTTAATAATATTTCGGTTCCTTCTTTTGACATAATATCAAAACCCTTGGTTAATTTATAGGCAATTTCATAACCTTCGTCTAAACTTTTAAACTTGCCTCTGTGCACTTGAAAAGTGTTGAAATTATCAACAAAAAGGCTAAAACCCTGCACCGTGGTTATCTGCCAAGTGTCAAGAACGACTTTATTGCGAATCAACCACGGCGCTATGACAAAGAGAAAAATTAAAGACGCTAAACCGGCCGTTTTTAAAGATTTTAAAAAGCCGTTTCTTTTGAAGAATATAAATATCGCAAAAATCGGCCAAATATATAAAGCGTTCGGTCTTATAAGAGCGCTGATACCCAAAAGGCCGGCGGATAAATATAAAAATTTATGGGAATTTTGTTTTAAATACCGAATAAATAAATAAACCGCTAAAACAAATAGGGGCAAAAAAATCTGCTCGGACATTATAGCGCCGGATAAAAAAGCGCCCCAAGGTTCTAAAGCAAATAAAATGCCTGCCAAGAATGCGATTCTTTTGTCAAAAAGCTCTCTGGCAATTAAATAAGTTAAAGGCGCGGTAAGCGCAAAAACAAAAATGCCTAAAAATATGGCGGGTTTAAAAGATCCGAAAACGAGATAAACTAAAGCCAGCCATAGCGGATAGCCGGGCGCCCGAAAACCGCTCGGTTCATACGGAGGCGTATTATTATAAGAAAAAACATGGTGATTTATTATGTTTAAAGCGGTGGTTTTGTAGGCCTGGGAATCAATGAATAGCGCGGTCGGATCAATTTTTTGGCTGAAAATAAAAGATAAGGTCAGCCCAAAAACAGCCGCTAAAATAAACAAAAAAATTAACTTATTTTTTTCGCTAAAAAAGCCGGACATAACAATCCATTTATTATATATAATTTTTAGAAAATTAAACACCCCGAATTGTTCGGGGCATTTTTATCGTAAATAGATTCTATAAATCAGACCAAAAATGGTTTTTCCGATGAGATACACGTTTTTCCATTTTAAAATGTTTGATTTGCCGTATTCCCGCACCATAACGCGCATCGGCACCTCAACATAAGAGGCGCTACTTTGCTTAATTAATTGAACAATAATTTCCGCCATATAAGCCGGGCCATTGGTTGTCATTTTGACCGTTTTCAATACACTGCGCCTGAAAAAACAAGGACCATTAAAGTATTTAATTTTTAGCCAGAAAATGCTGTTAAATAACGTTCTGTAAGCAACGGAAAGGCATCTGCGATATATTGAACGCACCTGAGGATTAGTAATATAGGGAATAATAGCATCGGCTTTGCCTATTTGTTGAAAAATACTTGTTATGGCTTCGGGAAGAATTTCATTATCTCCCGGAATCCATCCGACATAATCCTTGGAAGCCAAAGAGGCCCCGAATCTGAAACCGCATCCAAGGCCTCGAGGTTTGGTGTTGTGAAACGCTTTAATGCGCTGGTTCTGCGCTGCCAGTTCTTCAATAATTTTTCCAGTGTCGTCGGTACTGCCATCATTAATAGCCAAAATTTCAAAATCGGTAAAACCTTGTTTTTCTAAGGCATCAATTATGTTTTTTATCGCGTTCTCGATATTACCGGATTCATTTAGTCCCGTAGTAATAACGGAAACCGATGGTTTGTTTGGCATGGGGTCGCTTTCTTTTAATTTTAACAATATTGTTAAGATACCGATTAATAACTATTTTAGTCATTTTTTGCAGTTAAAGTCAAAAATGAACTCTTTATTTTATAAAATCCCGCGGCAGCCAACAAAAATAACGGCGCATGAATTGATAATCTATAGCGAGAAATATCCCCCCAAGATACCAAAAATGGAAAATAAATTATCCATAAAATTAAAAACCAAAATAATAAATTGTATCGATTTTGTTTGAATGCAGTAAAAATTCCCATAACCGCCAGAATAGCTGCCGCTGGCCAGAAAAATGCAAAGACAAGTAAAATTTTTGCGCCCGATGACGAATTGATAATTAAATTAACAATATCTAAATATTTAACATCGGGCCATTGCATATAATTGCTTATTTTAGATTGGATATTGCTATCCGGAACGCCTAAATCAAAAAAAATATTGCCATAAGAATTCTTAAATAAGAATAGCGAGTCATAAGATCATAATCGCTCTTTGCGCCAACTAACTGACGGGCTTGTTTATATATATCTATGGCTTCACCCGGCTTTGTTTTGCCAAGATATTCTTGGAGCATAACACTATCGGCAAAGCTTCTTATGCCCGAAGCCGAAGAAAACTGCAAGCTATTGAGAACGACTTTATTTCTTATCAGCCATGGAGCAAGAACTGCGATAAATATAAAAAAAATCAATACCGACACTTTAATTGATTTCCAAAATGAATGCTTTAATTCGACAATTAAAGCCAAAAATATAAAAATGACAATGAAAAAAAGAGCAGCGGGACGGGTTAAAACGGCAATCCCCATAATAAATGAAGAAAAATAAATATGCGAAGTTTTGGAATATTTAAGATAAAGGCACAAAAAATAAGCGCTTAAAAGAAAGATTGGCATAAAAATTTGTTCGGCCGTAATAAATCCGGCTTGAAAAAGAGCCCATGGTTCCAAACCGGAAATAAAAGCAGCGGTTACGGCTATTTTTTCTGTAAAAACTTCTCTGCCGATTAAATAGACAAGAGGCGCCGACAGAGCAAAAATAAACGCTCCAATAAAAATAGCGGCATTATAAGATCGGAAAATTAAATAAATAAAAGCCAGCCAGAAAGGATATATCGGAGTTCTGAAGCTGGTCGGCCAATATGGCGGCAAAGGAGTTATGGCAAGCATCTGGTGATTTATAAGGTTGTTCGCCAAATTTTGATAATCCTGACCATCGCCTCTAAAAAATATTTCCGTACCGTTAATTTTGATTAAAATAAAGATTACCAAAAGTTCCGCTAAAAACGTGATTGTAAAAATCAAAATCGGTTTCCTATTTGAAGCAACAAAATTTTTTATTATTAATAAATTTTTCCTGACTAAATTGCTAAAAATCATATCGGTTGATATAATTCAAAATTACATAATACATAATCAATAATAACACAACGAGCAGCTGTTAAACTATGGTCCCGCGCAATATATATAGGATAATATATAGAGCCGTTCAAAAAATTGCCGAAGTTTTCGGCTATAATCTGCTTATGACTCAAAAATATGGAGGTGGAAACGGAATTTACGAATCAATATTGCCCGGCGCAAGATACGCGCCTTGGCTGTCCGATTCCTTGTTTAATGAAACATATCGCGCGATTAAAAACTACACTCTTGTTGATAAATACAGATGCTATGAACTTTGGCAATTAGTTGCCCAAACAACTAAATTACGAGGCGCGCTAATTGAGGTGGGGACGTGGCGAGGCGGAAGCGGCGCTCTAATTGCAAAAAAAGCAAAACAGTCCGGCATTAAAGACCTTGTGTATTTATGTGATACTTTTAAAGGCATTGTTAAATCAGGAATTAATGATACATTTTATAAAGGAGGCGAACACGCCGACACTTCGGAAAAAATCGTTAAAGAAGTAATAAGAGAGCTTGAGTTAGACAATATAAAATTATTATCAGGAATATTCCCCGATGAGACGGCTGGACTTATAACAGATACAGAATTTCGTTTTTGTCATATAGACGTCGATGTTTACCGATCGGCAAAAGATGCCGTTGAATGGTTATGGCCAAAATTGGTTGCCGGCGGAATTGTTGTTTTTGATGATTACGGATGGGAAGGATGCGACGGCGTTAGAAAGTTCGTTGAAGAAGAAAGAAAAAAACAAGATAGATTAATTTTTTATAATTTAAACGGACACGCCATTATGATTAAATTACTAAAAAATTAAATGCCCTGAATTATTCAGGACATTTTTAACGAAAATAGATTCTATAAATCAGACCTAAGATAGTTTTCCCGATGAGATATACGTTTTTCCACTTCAAAACATGTGACGCGCCATAATCGCGCTTTTTGATATACATCGGCACTTCCACATAAGATGCGTCTTTTCTTCTTACCAGTTGAACCAGAATTTCCGCCATATAAGCGGGACCATCGGTTGTCATTTCAACGGTTTTCAATAAATCGCGCTTAAAAAAACAGGGACCATTAAAGTATTTGATTTTTAGCCCAAAAATGACATTAAACAGCGTTACGAAAGCAGTGGAAAGAAACCTGCGGTATATTGAACGCACTTCTCGATTAACGGTATAAGGAATAATAATATCGGCTTTGCCGATCTGCTCTAATATGGCGGTTATAGTTCCGGGGAGTGTTTCATTATCTCCCGGAAACCAGCCGAAATAATCCTTGGAAGCCAAAGAAGCTGCGATTCTGAAATCATATCCAAGACCTCGAGGCCTGGAGTTGTGAAACGCTTTAATATGGCGATTTTGCGCTGCCAGTTCGTCAATAATTTTTCCGGTGTCATCGCTACTGCCATCATTAATAGCCAAAATTTCAAAATCAAGAAAATCTTGTTTTCTAGTGGCATCTATTACATTTTTTATCGCGTTCTCGATATTACCGGCTTCATTTAAGGCAATAACCGCAATAGAAACCGACGGTCTCAATTTTAATGGTTCTACCGTATTTTTCATAACATTTGCCTTTCCTCCATTATTAAGATACTTGATATTAATGAACAATTAAAACATTTTTATGATTAAAAGTCAAAAAAATTTATTATCATAAAACAGATTTATAAATATCATCTATCCGGCGAGCAATAATGGGCCAATCTTTTTGTTTTATATCTTCCAAATTTTGCCTGCTTATTTTTTGACAAAGTTCTTCGTCATTTAAAATTTTTACCATGGCATTTGCTAATTCCAAAGAATCGCCTTGATTCACTATAAAACCATTAACGCCATTCTTAATAAGATAAGGATTGCCTCCAACATTTGTTGTCACAATCGGGATACCCGCTGCCATGGCTTCCATAATCGTATTGGAAGTTCCTTCTCTGTCTCCTTTCATAAAAATTGAAGCTAAGACAAAAATATCCGCCGCTTTAAGATATTCTATAATTCTATCATTATTTTGCCTACCCAAAAAATAAATTCCGCTTATTTTTTTGGCTTGCTTTTCTAATTCAACTCTATCGGGCCCATCGCCTATTATAATCAGATTAGTTGCGCTAAATTTTTCTTTAATTTTTTTAAAAGCCTCAATCAAATATTTAAATCCCTTCGCCGGCCTTAAAACTCCAATAGAAATAATAATTGGCTTAGAATATTGATTCCTCAAAGCAGTAATTTTGTTGCTGTCAGCCTTTTTAAATTCGGATAAATAAATTCCGCTTGAAATTACAGTCAATTTATTTTCCGAAACGCCGATGCTTTTTAAATCTTCAGCAATTTCGTTGCTTACACAGATTATTTTGGCAATATTTTTAAAATATTCCGCGTTTTTTGGCTTTAAAAGCCGCTTATTTAAACCAGCATGGATAGTCAAAACAGCTGGGATATTCAACTTTTTGGAAAGTTTCCCGCCAAAATAACTTTCCATAAAATCGCCATGCAGATGAATGATATTATAAGGATTTTTTTTATGATTTTTTTTAACAATAAAATATGCCCAAATATTAAACCAAAGGCGGCGCATCTTACTGTATAGTGGTAAAAATTGAAACGGCGCTTTGTAGATTCTGAAGTCCGACTTCGGGGCATCTTTGAAGTCGGACTTCGAATCATCGCCATAGCCAATAAAAACATCAACTTTATAATTAAGTTTAACTTGCTCCTGCGAAAGAATTAAACCGTGTCTTTCCATTCCTCCAACATGAGGCGGGAAATATTCAATTATTCTTGCTATGCACATATTATTTTATCTCCAAGAAAAATTCTGCAAATTTTTTAATGCCGTTGTTCCATTCAAAATTTTTACTAACCCATTCTCTGCCGGCTTTGCCGAATTTTTCTCGCAAATTTTTATTTTCCATTAATTCTTTTATTTTTAAGGCAAGCGCTTCTGGATTATTCGGCTCAATTAAAAATCCGTTTTCTCCATCATTTATTAAATCTGTAATACCGCCGACTCGAGTCGCAACAACTGCTTTTTCCATAGCCAATGCTTCCATAATAGAACGACCAAAACCCTCGTGCCAGCTCGGATAAACAAAAATATCAATTTCTGAAAGCGCTTGCGGCACTTTGCCATAAGAAACAAACCCGCGCCATTTAATCTTATCCTCTATATTCAACTCTTCGGCCAATTTTTTTAATTTTTTTTCAAGCGGCCCGGTTCCAAAAATTAAACATTGAAACCCTAAATTATGTGATTTTAAAACCGAGATTGCCCCAAACAAATCTTCCAATCCTTTCCCTTCAACTAACCTCCCAATATATCCAATGCTTATCCACACCTTATCCACAAAACTATTGATTTCGTAAATCAATAGTGGGTTAAAAAGATTGAGATCAACACGGAGAGAAACGAGGCGGATTTTGGATTCTGGAATCCCCTGTTCTCGAACCTGATTAAAAATGGCATGACTTATAACCCGCACTCGCGCCGCCTTTTTCATCGCGTATCGGCCAATTCGCTGAAGTAACCAATTTTTAAGATTTTTCCCATTTCCGCGTTTTCTGAATATCTCTCCCTGAACTTCAATAACTATCGGCTTGCCGGTAAAAAATTTCAACACCGCAACAGCGGTGCCTCCACCGGCAATCTCCGAAGCATCAAAAACGTCCACACTATAACGCCAATTTAAATAAAGTCCCAAATATACTGATTGCTTAACAAAACTTATGTAGCCAAAGCCAAGACGCGGCAAAAGGTATACCGAAATATTTTTTTCGTAAGCTTTATGGAAAAATAAATCTGGCGACTCGGCTATTACGAAAACTTTACCGAAATAATCGGCCAATGACCGCCAGGTTTTCATATCTAGTTCGTTTGAAAAAATATCTTTTGGATATTTATGTTTTCCTATAAAACAAACGTTCATTTATTTTCTTTCAAATAAATAGTAGACATTTATGCCGAGCGGCAAAAATTTTTGAAAAGGCATCCATAACCAATCGCAAAATTTCCAGACGGGCAAAGCTAAAAACTGCATTCGTTTTGGCGCAAAAGAAACGTTGCCAAAACTTGCCGATTCAACAAGCTTAAAATCCTGTTTAAAAAGATTTTTTATAAAACCAGGCCACAAGGCAACCTGCCTGCTGGTAGGCATGGATTTTTTTATTTTGACAATGCTTCTCATCCAATTCAGATCGTTATAAATATTCGGGAAAACCACTAATACTAAACTGCTTCTCTTAGTTAGTCTTTTAATTTCTTCAAAAAGTTTTATCGGATCAACATACTCCCATACGCCAATCGTTAAAACTAATTCTCCGATACCGCCGGGAATTTCCTTATTAAATCCAGAACCAAGGATAAATTCTATTTTATCAAAAGATTTTAATTTTTCTCTAGCGCCTGCCAACATAATATCAGAAATATCTATACAGTAAATTTTTTTAGCCATTTTAGCCGCCAAAGCATATTCACCGGTACCGCAGCCCCAATCAACAATAATTTTATCGGCGCTAAGTTTTCCGATTTTGTTTTTTAAAAACGGTTGCCAAAGACCTAAAACATATTTTTCTAAAATTGAGGACTCGCCTCTTTTATCGTAAGCGGTAGCATCAATATATTTTAAATTTTTATTTTGATAAGCCATAGGATTAATATTCTGGATTTAATGTTTAAAATTTAATGCTTAATATTTAAAGTGCAAAAAGTTTAAACTTTAAATAAAATACCGAATACCAAAAAACTTTGAAAATTTTATTGATAAAAAATAATGAAAACTTTTTGATAAAACCAGTTTTTTTATGCCATTCCATTAATTCCGAAAAATCGCCTATGTTTTTACGATTTTTCCCCATGAATTTTTCGAGATTTGTAATATCATTAATGCTCATTGTATTGGTGTGAAGGGCAATCGTTACCAAGCCAAACATGCCTTTTCTGGGCCGCCATAATATTTGAGGAAGCAAAATGAGGCCCCATTTTTTAAATGGCCACAAAGCGATCCCATCGCTTACAAAGTGAAAATGATTTTGTTTCAGCGCTTTAAGAGTATTTTTATCAAGCGAATGGCGCGGCGCTACAAAAACATCGGGAATTATAGCTTGCGCCTCCATTATTTTCCGGCCAGCGCTTATCATAATTTCTTGCTTTTCAAAATCCAGTCCTCCAAATTCTCCGCTTTTATGTATTTGTAAAATACCGCCACTGCCACTAGCAAGATGCTGATATCCATGCTGAGCAATTATCCAGCCATTGCCTTTAAGTTCTCTCATAATAGGCCAAAAATTAGAATTAGCCGGATAATTCAATAATTTCGGATCTCTAACATCAGGAATTACCGCGATAAGCGGTTTGATATTATTTTTTTTTAATATTTCAACCGCCAAATTAAAATTATCCCAATTCATATTGGGCGCGATATCGTCTAATCTGAAAAAAAATTTAATCATATAAATTTATCGTATAATTCCAGCCATTTTGGGAAAACCGCTTCCCAGTTGAATTTTTCTTTAATTTTTTTTCTCGCCGCCAGACCAACGTTTTGTCTTAAACTAAAGCCACTCATCAATTTTAGTAATATATTTTGATAATCTTGATTGTTTTGCGCGATAAAACCATCGTTGCCGGAATCAATTATTTCCACAACTGCGCCAACTTCATTGGTAACAACCGGAAGGCCGGAAGCCATAGCTTCCATTAAAGCAATCGGCATATTGTCTTCATAAGAAAAATAAGCGAAGATATCAGAATCAGAAAAATATTTTTTCGGAATATCTTGGCCAAACCATTGAACGCTTAAATTTTTTGGCCTTTCTAACAACATTACGGATTTTTTAATATCTTCGAGAAGCGGCCCATAACCGACAATGCGCCAATTTATTCTTTTATCGAAATCTTTGGCTAAATTAAAAATTAATTGAGCCAACTCAAATAACCCTCTAGTTTTATCGGGAAACCAAAATTTTGTGACAGTTAGAATATTAAAAAAACCTCGTTCTTCCGGTTTAACTTCGTCAAAATTTGAAATATTAATGGCATTGGGTATAACTATGGCATTTTTAATATTAAGCAAATTTTTCAAAAATTCTGAAGGCACCGTAACGGCCGAGGCGCGACAAGAGCCAATCCAATAAAAAAATTTCCAAAAATTTCCGTGGATTTTGCCATGGATTGTCAAAACCAGCGGCTTCATTAAAAACGAAAAAGCCAATGGGTTTGTTGTATGAATAAGATCCGGCTTAAATTCAAAAAAGCTTAAAAATTTATCTTTCAAAGTAAAAATATGTTTCGCCTTGAATTCTTTGGTTTTATTAAGATTAAAAACCAAATCAACGCCCCATTGCCAGGGCCCCCCTTTAATATGGGGTGTAATTATTAAAACAAATTTCTTTTGCGATTCGCTCATTTATGTTATAAACTATATAATAAATTTGACATTGGGTCAACTCAATATTTTGGCTTTAATATGCGAAAAAAATTACTATTTATCATCACTAAATCAGAAATGGGGGGCGCCCAGCGGTTTTTATATGAACTTGTAACGCATTTGAATCAAGAAAAGTACGATATTTCTGTAGCTGCCGGCTATTCTCCGACCGGTAAAGGAGAATTATTCGGAAAACTCAATGTAAAAAACATCAAAACGGTTAAAATCAGGAATTTTTCCAATATGCCGGGCATTAAAAACTTTTTGGCATTTTTTGAAATTTTGGGAATTATCATAAAAACAAAACCGGATGTTATTTATCTTTTAAGCTCGGAAGCTGGTTTTTCCGGCGCCATTGCCGGAAGTTTTTATAGGTTTTTTTCGCGCTCGCCTAGCTGGAGCTTTGGCGAAGCGGACAGAAAACTAAAAATAATTTATCGAATTGGCGGTTGGGCATTTAAAGAACCGCGAAACATAATTATCAAAAAAATTTATCTTTGGGCCGAAAAAATCTCCGCGCCCTTTAAGGATATTATTGTTGTAAATTCAGAATTTGACCGTCAATTGGCAATAAAAAACAAAATCACCAGACCAGAAAAAATAATAACCATCTACAATGGCATTGATTTAAATGAAATAAAATTTCTATCTAAAGAAGAAGTAAAAAAATTTATTGGATCTAAAATTGAAAATTTAAAATTGAAAATTGAAAATTTTATTTTAATCGGTACTATCGCTAATCTTTATAAAAACAAGGGACTGGATTTTTTAATTCTTGCGGCCGCAAGAATTAAAAAATCACAACCAAGTTGGCAATTTATAATAATCGGCAACGGTCCAGAAAAATTAAATTTGGAAAAATTAATTAAAAATCACGGACTGGAAAATGATGTTTTTCTTATTGGTTCAATTCCTGACGCGCATAAATATTTAAAGGCCTTTGATTTGTTTGTTTTGCCATCGGTAAAAGAAGGCCAACCGTGGGTAATTTTAGAAGCAATGGCCGCCGAAATACCTATTGTGGCGACTAACATTGCCGGCATCCCAGAAATGATAGAAAACGAAAAATCTGGCCTTTTAGTTGAGCCAACCGATCCTGATGCTTTAGCAGCGGCAATAGAAAAAACACTGACTCATCCGAGCTTGGCGCACAAGATGGCGCAAAACGCCCTGACTGCCATAAGAGAAAAATTCAGGATTGAAGAAATGGTCAAAAAAAACGAGGAATTGTTTTAATATTTTAATTTTAAGAAATTATTTTGATTTGTATAATAATTTAGCTATAGCATATTTATTATACAAGTAAATTTCCGTAGTGTAATTACCGTTTTTATAGCCCGATATTTTTAATAAAGAACTTTTCTGCCTCACTTTGCGGCTTGTAGCCCATCTCAATAGCTTTTTTAATTTCAGTTATGCCCTCCTGCGTCTGATTATTGGCGATATAAGCCAAGCCAAGATACCAATGGCTTTGCTTTATATCCGGGTCGGCTAAAACCGCTTGTTTTGCCCAAATTATAGCTGATTTAGCGTCATTTTTCAGTAACGCGGTTCTGGCGAGATAATATAGAGTTTCTTGTCTTTGCGGGCTTAATACCAAAGATTTACTTCCAAAATCCTCTGCTTGCGCCAAAATTTCCGGATCGCGCCCCATTGTTCCTAAAATATTGTAAATTCTGGCCATATCGGTGTATTTAGCGGCATCTTTAGGATGAGCCGCCACTGCTTTATCGGCTTCGCCGAGAGAAAAATTAATTGTGTCTTCAAAATTTGGAAGAGGTATTCCTTTTTCTACCGCTCCGGCAACCGAGGCAATCAAGTCAAATTGATATTCCGATTTATACGGCGTTGAGTAGCTTAAAGATTTTTTAAATAAGACAATGCTTTGTGTGGAATCGCGAGAAAAAATCCGCAACGCGTCGGCATCGGCTACATTGGCGCGCCACGTTCCATAATTCACATATAATAACACTAATAAACCACCGACAATTACTAATAATGCGAATTGCGAATATAAATTAGAAATTCGCGGCATTCGCATTTTATTACCTATATTATTCGCATTATTATTAGCATTATAAAGTGAAGCAAGAAAACCGAGCATCAAATATAATCCAAACCAGGAGCCAAAACTGTCAAAAGAAAAAAATACCGTTACAAGATAGGAAAAAAACGCGCTCGCCAAAAAAACCGATAAAAATTTTCCATTAATTTTCCATAATTTATACAGCGATAACGCTATCGCCGCCAAAACAAGAACATAGGCAATAGCGCCGACAATACCGGTTTCAGTTAAGATCTCTAAAAAAGCGTTATGCGGTTTATCAAACCAGGTTTCGCCAAATCCGCCGCCGCCGAATTTTAAAAAGCTCGGATTATAATGAGCATTAAAAATATAATTGAAGTTTTCCGGCCCCGCGCCCAATATCGGGCGATCGGCAAATCCTTTTAAAGCCGTTTGCCACGCCAAAATTCGGGTTTGAGCCGTTGTTTCAATTAAAGAAAACTGGGTTAGGCGCTTTAATATACTGATATTTTGGATAATTTGGCTGTCGCGAAAATTGGCTGTCGCGAAAAGTCCATAAACCGAAAAGTCCGATAAAAATTAAGAAAAATACAGCCGATAGTGCGATTTTAAAACGGCGAGTGGTAAAGCCACTGAAAATAAGAAAAAAACCTAATAGCAAAATGCCTGTTAATAGGCCTAAAATCGCGCCGCGAATCTGTCCCAAAAGAATGACAAAAAGAATAAAAACTGACCCAACGCCAAAAAACCACGAATTAATGTTGGAAATGTTGGAAACTCGGTTTCTAACATTATACAAACCCCAGAAAAAATGAAAAATTAAATATGGCGCGACAAATGTCGGATTGTTAAAGATAGTTGAACCCCACGCCAGCGCCCATTGGGTATTTTGATAAAAAGCCGTTGCTGCTACTGCCAAAGCGACAAAAAAAGAAAAATTTAAATATCGCCGCCAATTTTCTTCATTGCTTTTAAAATAGTTTATAAGCACCAAAAACCAGGCAAAAAAATGAAGTTCGGCGAATAACCCGGTCATTCTCGCTCCAATGCCCCAAAAACTTCTTGAAAAATCAACCCCAAAAATAGCGGAAACAAAGGAAATGATTATAAAACCCGATAATGCCAATAGGATATAATTTTTGCGAGAAAATAATTGATTTCCGAAATCAGGGCATCTTTGATTTCGAAAATCAATTATTTTGAGGATGAGCCAGGCGGCAAAAACAATTTCCACCAACACTTGAAACAAAATAAATTTTGGCGTCATAAACGCATAAAGCGCCCGGGGCCAAAATATCAAAGGCGTCAATAAAATCGCATAAAGACCGTAATGGACAATCTTATTTAAATAAAATTCGGTTTTAGACATGGCTAAAATATTAACATAAAAATAAAGACCCCGCCATAATAACTATTGATTTACGAAATCAATAGTTTTGGGGATAAAATGTGGATAAACCAAAAACGCCCCGAAGGGCGTTTTTGGTTTTACATGATTTTCCAGTCACAAGCAGGAAAACCAGTTTTAGATATTAGTAGCGAACTGACGGACCGTAGATCGGAAGCACCTTGGATTCAAGGTTGAATCCGGATGTAGAGCAGGCAGTTGTGCCGTCACCCCAACATAGCGCGTTTAATGCCGCGTAATCACCCATATCAGCTGCAGTATCGTTGTCAATATACCATTGAGCCAACGTACCATTAGTTGAACCAGTGGTCGCGGTAAATGCTACATCGGATACATCGGTACTACCAGTCGTATCGGCCTGAACTTTAACTCTCTTGGTCGCCCCCGCGCTTAAAGTGTAAGCCGGGAAGAATGCAACCGAAGTGGACGCGCCTTGGTTATCCGTCTGGTTGTAATCCATAGAACCAGTGCTGCCCCAAGCTGAACCGGTATCGGCATCAATCAACTGAACCACAATGGATGACAAGGTTGAACCGGCAAGTTTCAAGGTAACGGTGTTAATCGTTACATCGTAAGCCGGGTCAGCCGTAAAGACGAATACCGCCATTACGTCAGCCGAGCTTGCCGGGTGACCTGTGGTGGTAATACCTGTCGGGTCAGAAGTAACGGTAAGTTTGGTTCTCGCAACAGTAACCGCATTAACATCTGTCGTTGTTCCGGCATTACCGGCAAACGTATTAGTTGTCGTGGCTGAACCCAAGTAGGTTCCGGCCGAATCCGTAACAGCAGAATCTAAGCTTGAACCAGCGCCTCTTGCCGTTAGATAAGTGTCATCGGCGTTGAAGGTGAAGGTGTGCGTAGAATTGGAAGTCGCGCCGCCCGAGGCAAACGATGAAACATCGCCTCTTAACTCAAGCGCAACACCGCTGTTTTGAGGAACAACAAGCGGAGTACCGAAGGTAAAGGTGTAAGCCCAGCCGGTTTCAGATCCGGAAGTACCGGATGCCGTAGCGGCAGTTACAACTGGACCAAATGCGACACCGCTCTTGTACCACTGCAGGTTATTAAAGCTGGCTTTGTTTCCGGAAGCGCCAACTTTGTCTTTAATGGAGAGCTCAGTAATGTTGGTGTCTTCAGTCGTGCCACCGTTGATTTTCCAGATACCTAGTGTCTGACCGGTTTTGCCCATAGCCACTTGATATGCGGCCGGGCTTGAAGAGTCATTGTCAACGGTAATTGTTGGACCAGCGGTATTTATAGTGTAGGACTGTCCATTAACAGCAGCAGAAGAAGTAATCGCGGTGCCACCGGTATCTTTCAAGGTCTGGGTGGTCGCAGTGGTATTTCCAACAGCCGAAGCCGCAGTTAGTTTAGCGTAGTAGGAATTTCCAAGATTGGTCGCCGTTGAAAGCACATCGGCATAAAGGTCAAGAGTAATATTGCCACCAGCTGGAATCATCGCCGGAGAAGCGCCCGCAAAGGTCTCGGTGTCGCCGGCTGTTATTGAGCCGTCAACATTTCCGAACTGAACACCGTTTACCTTAGCCATAAGGTTGGCAAACGGGAAAGTTCCGGACGCCACCCAAGTAATAGTTGAGACATTAACACCTTCAGCCGATGAAGCCGAGAGCACCCAGGAGCCGATCTTGGCATTGTTCTGTCCTTTCACCAAATTATTGCCGGTCGCGCCGATAGCGGTATTAAGTTTACCCTGGAACGGATTGGAAGTAACAGTCAAAGCATTGGCAGTTACCGCCGTTGTTCCGCCGGTTGAAAGAGAAATCTGGCCTTGATAGTTGGATGTACCGGCAGTCAAACTACCCGTTATGGTGCTGGTAGCGGTTGATACGACATCAAGTTTCAAGCTCAAGATTCTGGTCGTGTTGGCCGGAATTAGATAGTTGATGTTTGAAGACGAGGTACCAAAAGTCGCGGCCGTTGAGTCGCCATCGGTCCAACTTCCTGATACCGCGACAGAAGCGTCGGGAGAAGTAATGGTAGTGCCGATTTGATTGCCCGCGTCGTCAACTAAGTAGACATTGTCAACTTCATTAGAGAAGTCGGTAGTGCCGCCGCCGGTAACTAGTTTAAACGGAATAAACAAAAGTTTAACCTGTTCGCCGTAAGACGTCATTTTGAATTTACCAACAGTAACATTGGTCTGGCCCGGAGCAACATTGCCTGTCGGGCTTGATGGGTCAAGCGTCAATGTTAAGGTGCCGGCCTGAATGGTGCTTTGAGTCATCGCCACCGAAGCAGACGGGTTGACGCCAATGTTGTAGGTCTTGTCCCGCGCCTGAACATCGCGAAGGTTTAAAAGGTTGAATTTCATCGTCCTGTTAACGCCCGCGAGAACGTCGGCGTAAACATTAACCTGAATGGTTTGGCCGGAAGGAATTTCATAGGCCGGAGACATTACAAATGTGCCCTTGCCATCGGAAGCTAAGTTCGGTAATACCGCGCCAATTTGCTGTCCGCCGGTGGTTACCAATTTAACATTGGCAACATCGGTTGAGGAAATCATTGAACCGTTTTGGGTTACAACAATTCTGTCAAGCAAAACCGAGCTGTTTGACGCTTTCAAAGTGAACGAACCGGCCAAGTAACCGGTTGTCCCGGCATTGACCGAATCGCCGGTAGCAACCGTAGTCGCAGTCAAGGTAGCAATTGCCGGGTCAGAAACCGTAACAAAGGTCATTGCATTGGTAGTTGACGGGAATGAACCGGAAACGCTTGTGGCGTTTGAGGTTACATCGGCTGCCGCATCTAAGCTCCAAGCCATTGTGTGGTTATTGGAAGCCGATGAAGAAACATCTAAGCGGAGATCAACATTTCTGGTCTGGCCGGCTTTAACGGTAAACAATCCTGAAGAATTAGTGAACGTTAAAACACCGGAACCAAGGCCGGAATACTGCGCGAGATAATCGCCGGAATCAGCGTCATATAGGTAAGCACTGCCAACTTCCGCGTCGGCAGAAATACCTGATTTCTTGAATTTCAAAGTGGTAACGGTTACATCGCCGCTGCCCGCAGTGAAAGTAAATTTGCCGAAAGACATATTGGCCGCGCCGGCAACAATCGTTCTTGCCGCTTGGGTAGAGGCCGATAAGCCAACGCTAAGACCACCTGCCGCTGGAGGAGGAGTTACAACTCCGCCGCCACCGCCGGTTGTGCCGGCTACAGCAGAATACTTTGCTTGTGAAATAGGACCAAAGTAACCGACAGCTGGGCTAACATTATTAGCCGCTTGCCACTTGGCAACAGCCGCTTTAGTCAACGAACCATAAAACATAGTTTCACTGCCCGGCGAACCAGCGCCTGTTGAAGCTACTTTGTAGGCAGTGCTGTTTAGATACTGTTGCAAACATTTTACATCCGCGCCACTGGAAACACCCATGTAGAGCGAACGAGTGAAAGTGCAAGCAGTCGCGCCGCCAGCTTGCTGGCCTTGCAACTGTTGCAACTGAGCTTGCAATGCATTAATCTGGGCCATTAATTCATCAATCGTAACGGCGCCAGCTTTCGGCACTGCTAAACTAAGAGTCATCGCCAAAACCGCGCCCAAAAGTATGAGCCCGATCGGCAACGCTTCTCGTTTTAATACATTAAACATAATTGTTTTCTCCTTAATTTCCCGCCTTTGGCGAGGTCTCGCCTTTGGCGGATAATTTTCTTTTTTCTAATAATTAATAATAATTTTAGTAATAATTCCGATTTCTTTTTTAATAAGTTAACTTAAATAAGTTGTTAAGACAAGTCAAAATCAAAATAAGATTTTCTTTACATTTAAATTGTCAATGTTCAATCCGTTCAACGGACTCAGGATTGACCTGAACTAAGTTGAATGGTCAAGCCCTGAACTGCACAAAAATCCATAATACCAAAATCGCCTGTCAGCAGTCAACCCCTCGACAAACTCGGGGTTGACCCTGAGCGTAATCGAATGGGTCAATAGCAAATATGACAAAACGATTTTTAAAAAGTATCACGGTTTTTAATTTGTTATTCCACATCCATAATAGCATCTAATTTTCTACTGGGCAACCCCAATATTTAAGCCGTCAAAAAACCCTGAATTAAGCCGAAATACAAGATGTTATCAATTTAAATGTGGATAACTGTTTTTAATTATATATCCCCTTTTCTACTAAGGCAAATATGGAGTTGTGGATAACTTTGAGATAACTATAAAACAAATAGCCAAAATAAAATTCCTTAGCCCCACCCCGCCTGCGGCGGGGCGGCTCGCCCCCACCTAGAATTTTATTTTGGCTATTTGTTTTATGAAAGACGAGATGGGTTGTGGAAACTTCAGAAAACTATTACTCTCATTTTTTGGAGAAGAAGAAAAAATAGTGTGGCAATATTTCGGCATTTTTAGGCAATGTTTAGGCAATAATACGGCAATATTACGGCAATTTAATTGCCGTAATATTGCCGTATTATTTTACTACCTGCCCTACTATTGATTCTCGGAATCAATAGTTAGTTTATAAAAACTTCCGTTTCCTCGGCCATCTCTTGTGATTTTCCCAAGATCTATTAAAGAAGTTAATTCATTGCGAACGGTTCTTTCGGAAACATCTGGAAAAAGCTCCATTATTTCAGATAATTTTAATGTATTTTTTTCGTTAAATTTTTCAAGAATTTTTTTTTGCTTCGCGTTTAAATTTTCGGATTGTCCCGCTTTCGGACCTGCCTGACCGGCAGGCAGGCGATCGTCTGCAACTGGGATGTTTTTAAAATTGATATTGGATTTATCGCTTTCGCTCATCGCCAAAATAATGTGCGCTTTAAAAACTAAAAATCCGTTTCGCAATTGTTTCAAGTGTTCTTCTCTTATTAAATTCAGGTGGCCTCCCAAACCAAAATATTGGTCTAAAATATCAATTTCTTTCAGAAGCAGTGATTGGTTCTTAGAATCAATCAAAAATGTTTTATAAACTTCAAGAACTTGGTGTTTGATTTTTTCCCGCAAAACCAGATCGGATATCAGATCAGACACCTTAAAACTGGCTTTTGTTAAAGCCAAAATTTTCCTCCCGAGTTCGGTATTAAAAATATCCTCCATTGGTTTTATTGAATAACGACTGTGGCGCCGGCGTCAATAGAAAGCGCGGGATTGGCCGGCTCCCCCGGCGTCAGTTCGTAAAAAGCGACGGCGAGCTTTCCGTCGGCATCCTGGCCGACGGAAAATGAATCAGTGGTTTCTATCGCCGCATAATATTTTTCACCGGCCATAAATTGCCCCTGTACGGCAACGGAAAGCTCCGTTTCGGTTATATTTTGGATATTAGACAATTCGACAGCGGCAATAAATTCATTCTGATAATTTTTTATACCTATTTTATAAATGAGATTTAAAGGATTGGCCGTGGAAAATTTATGAATGACTATTTTATTAAAATTGTAACTATGTTCGGCAATCCACTGGCTGCTCGTGGCGCTCGGACTAACGCCAGACACAATGATTGCTGGAAAATCTTTTGCCAAAGTGTTTGCTGACGGCAAATTATGAGGAATAAAACCAAATCCGGCATAATTAAAAATTGCATTTATGAAACTGCCGATGGAACCGGCAAGAAATTTTATGTTCGCCCAATCGTTGTCTTGCGGCGAAGTAATCGAACCATCGCCGTTGGTGTCGCCTCCTTTTGTATCATCTTTTAGAGAAGTAAAAAAAATCGGATTATCCGGCGTGGTTGAGGCGATTAAACTGCCATAAACAAAAAGCGTGGGATTGGTGTTGCTGGTTTTTAAAATCGTTCCCGGTTCTATCGTTAAAGTAGCTCCGGCATCAACGTATGGCGAAAGCGCCGGCCCGTTTGTTTCAAAAATATATGAAAATGGGTATATCCGGAAATAGCAATACCTCCCAAAAAAGTACTGGTCGCCTGCCCTGAGCTTGTCGAAGGGGTAGAATTTACGATTTGAGAATTAGTGATAGTTGGATATGAGCTTTCAATTTTTATCGGATAACCGTTGTCGGTAAAAATATTGCTATTTACAGTCGGCGCCGCTCCGCTTCTAACCTCAACGCCGATAAATTGATTGCGAATAAATTGGTTATTTTTGATTTCCAATGCGGTTGAAGAAAAAATCTGCCCACTTGTATGAACTCCATAACAACCGCCATAAGCAGTGTTGGCTACGCCATTAATTGAATCTGCGGATATGCCGCAATTATTATCGGAAAAAACAGAATTTTCTATAACTCCGGATGAATCCATTAAATGCAAGGCGGTGCTTTGGGAATTGCTAAATTTTGAATTCTTTATATTGACCATCGCGCCGACAATATTAACCATTTCATGAAGCGGAAGCGTAATTCCTTGGCCGCCGTATCGAAACTCAACGTAGTCCATATTAACTTGTGAGCCCGGGCTGAAAGCAATATTGAGCCAATCACCTTTTTGTGGTGTTGCTTGCCCTGAGCCCGTCGAAGGGTCGGCATCATTTTTTGATGTAAAAATTATGGGCGCGCCAGAGGTAGCGATGGCGTTAAGAGTTCCTTGAATTTCCATTGCGGTGTAATTTCCGCCTTGGGGAATAATTTTTACTCCGGGTTCAATGGTCAGAATCGCGCCGGCCGACACAGTCGGCCGGCGCGTGCCATCAAAAAACAGCCGGTAAGGGCTGCCGGCAAGTGTCCAAGTAGTGTTTGTTGTAATAGTTGTCGTTGCCGAAACATCGGTTCCGAGGCCCAAAGTTGCAATAAACCAATTATTTACGGCACCTGGCGTTCCACCATTTGCCGAAGAAAAACTCCAATTCGCCGCGTCGTTTGAACCGCCAGCCGCCGATTTTCTTTCCAAGGTTTTCCCATTGCCGCTAGCGCCCCAAGAGCTATTGTAAGTCACTTCATCTATTATTACTCCGTCAGGCGAAGAAATTTTTAAAGTTGCCGATGTGTTTTTTAAGCTCATCACCGTATCAATAACCGTCCCGCCAAATCCCGGATGGTCAATCAAAAATGTTGCCGCGTCTCCGGCTAAAATCGCGTATCCGCCGGCCGGGATCGTCATAGAACCTTGTGCCGCCGGCTCATTTAAAAGATGGTTTGAGCCATCGCTAAATCGCCAGCCGCTATTTCCGCCGGTTAAAGCTATTTCGCGCCCGGAATTATTATAAACCTCCACCCATTCGCGGCTTTTTCCGCTTGAAGTGTCAGAACCTTCAAGGTCATACATAATTTCATTGATAACCAAATCGCCAGTTTTAAACGTTTGAACATTTGAATTTTCAGATGTGTCAGACGTTTGATTGTTTTGTTGAGTTGTTTGTTGTGTGTCGTTTGTTGTCTGTTGTGTGTTTGAATTTGAAACACTTCCCCCGCCGCTCGTGGCGAGCGCAACTTGCCCTGAATTTGCCGAAGGGGTCGAACCGCCACCTCCGCTTCCTCCACCACTGCCATAAACCATCGGAGGATTGCTTTGAGGAGATTGATTTTGCGGCTTTGGCGCCGGCTTTGGCGCCGGCGCCGGCGCGGAAACTGCCGTTGAAGGCGGCGCCGGAGTTATAACCTGAGCCGGAACCGGTTTTGGCGCCGATTTAATTATTTTTGGCGCGGCTGGAGTCAGCTCGCTTGTTATTATTAAAGCCGGTTCGCTTGTAGGCGCATTGGGGCTTCTAAAAAAGTTAATTATTTGGCTTATAAACGAGCTTTTCTTGGCCAGTTGTTGAGCTTCCATTTTCTGTTTTGCTAACTCCGCATCGCGCGCCGCCGTTGCCTGATTTAGGAAAAGCCCAATCACCCCCGCCCCGTTTATCACCGCCTGCCGAGATAGCCGTAGCCAGTATTCTTGGAGGACTTGATTATTTTCATCTTTAATTTCATAGGTCTTTCGATAAGAAGATTTTTCGTTAATTACCGCCAAATCAAAAATTTCATTATTTTCATCTTTGCCATAAGCAAAAGTCTCGTCTTCATAAACAATTTTCGGTTTTTGATACAATCCTGAATTGATCGTCCGCGGACTGAAAAAATAATTGTTCGTGTAAGCTGCTATATTGTTAAAATAATTCTCCAAATCAGTGTAAATAACCGGTTTTCTACCTTGATTATAAATTCTTTTACCCAAATCCTGGGTTAAACCGGAAGAATTGTCCTTGGTCCAATTTTCGTAATAACTCGGTAAATCTCCACCCGGATGTGGATCATTTCTGGTATGTTCCGGAACAGTCATGTCTTCAATAAGGTGTAATATATGGCCCAAAGCTATATATGCCTCTTTTTCTTTATCTTTTGAATAATCTTTAATCGCCGCTTCATAAGAAAAATCGCCCCACCAGCTTCCGGAAATAACCGGCCCCTTGCCGGTCCAAAGGTTAGCGATATTTTCAGGGTTAAGGCTCTGATAAGAAGAATATTGCGCCCAATTTTTGGCTAAATATCCGCTTATGCCGATACTTTCCGCCTGAAGACCCCTTTCAAAAACCGGATCATAAAAGTGGTTTATCCATCTTGGCGCCTTATCTTCATCTTTTGATCCCTGAATAATCCATTGTTTCTGTTCGTCGGTAAACTTTTTACCCGTTGAAAGTTCATAAAAAGAAATAATTTCTCTCGATAAATCCGGATGAGTTGTTGTATCGCTATAAGCCGCGCTATTTTGATAAAACAAAAAACCGGAGATCAAAAACAGACCTCCGGTTATAAGTATTGAAATTTTTAAATTTTTATATATCATTTCTAAATTTTTAGCCTTAAAATTCAACAATTTTCCAAGTACCGCTATCACTTTTGTACATTGTTAATATCGAATACTTTCTTTTGTTATTTTCTTTAATAATTAAATCAAAGTACTCGCCAGCAAAACCTGGTGACTCTTCCAATGCACCATTTTCTAAATCTTTTATTAGCAAATTAATATTTCCGTCATTATTTATTTTTTCTAAAGCAGGTTTAATATCTTTAGAGCGCCCATACTTACTCGCCAAATCAAAATCGCCTTTTTTAACCGCTTCGGTGAATAATCTAACGGTTTCTTCCGGTGTTTTCCCGCCCCATTTATCTTGCTCTTTGAGATCTTTCTCGATTGCTTTTACCGCCTTCATCTGTTGGTAATACGGGGTTTGCGTGTACTGCCAATATTGCCAGCCGATTACGGCTAAAATTAAAACCGCTAATACAATGCCAGCCCAAATTAACTTTCTATTTCGCGGCGCCTTCGGCGCCGCTTGATTATTATTTTCATTATTTAAATCGCCAAAATTCATTGTTTCCATAAAATTGAAATGTTCTCCAAAACTACACTATTTAGATAAACCATGTCAACGCCACTTATCCCCAACTTTTCCCCAAAACTATTGATATCGGATATCAATTATTCTAAAGTAAGATCAGAAATATTAGATAAATCCATATCACTAATAAAATTATATAAATCGTTGATATATTCATTAGCCTCACCGAAATATTCACTTAAAATATCCTTTTCAATAACACTGGGAAATATTAACTTTCCTATTCCTGTATAATCAGAATAACTTGACCATTTGTAAGAATTGAGAAAATCAATCGCGCCTTTTTTATTGCTTATTTTTTTCTCGCGCCATTTCGGCATAAATTTATCTAAAGGATTTAAATGAATATAATGAGGAATATAAAGCAACTGAGAAGTATTTTCAATTAAAACTGACTTAAATTTGCCCTGAAACAGGGTGCCCACCCTTTGATATTCAAGATTAAAATAATTCACATAGCCAATGCCTAATTTTCTCATAAATTCGGTAATGCCATTCTCAACTTTCTGCTTTAAAAGTAAATGATAATGATTCGGCATTAAGCAAAAAGCTAGAATATCCACAAACTTATTTTCAGCAACATATTGATATCCGATATCAATAATAGATTGTTTTAATTTAAAACCGACATTATAAGCCGGCTCAACATCATTAAATAAGCCAAGGTCATAAATAAAACGTAGATAATCTTTATCTTCAATAAAAATATCGCGCTTTTCAACGCCGCGGTTATAAACGTGATAAATATTGCCGGAAACCAGTTTTTGTTTTCGCATATGTTCTTATCCTATATCATTATTGATATCGGAAATCAATAGTAAAAACGAAAAAATAAACTGCTCCGTAAACGGAGCAGTTTATTTTTGGAATTTACAGAAAATTATCTGTTGGAGACTTCTGATTTCATTTTTTCAAGCCAAGAAGCAGCGACATCGCGACCGCCAAGGCCAAAAGCTAAACCACCAGCCAAAGCCAACATTGCCACAAAACCCATAATCAAGGTATTAACCAAAGCACCGGCAATTCCAAGCTGAGAAAGTGCGGCTAAAAACGCGAAAACCAGAACCGACCATTTTGTTAAAGCCCCAAGGAAATGAGCCGAGTGAAGCCGAGCGGCTAAAACCGACGCCCGAACCAGTCTGGCCAAAAAAGCGGCCATAACCACTCCGGCGAGCATTATCAAAACGGCAATAATAATATTCGGAACATACAGCAAAACCTGTTGTAAGAAGTCAGAAAAAGCCTCCAATTCCAAAATATCGCTTACAGCTAAAAGTGTAACGATAACAAAAAACCATTGAACCAAAACACCAATAAAACGACCGGAATCAAGCCGCAAGTCGGCTCTTTCAAGGATTTTGCCAAGGCCGAATTGTTCAAGTAATCGGTCTAATTTCAATGCGTCAACTAATTTTTCCACTATTTTGCTAAGACCGGCGGCAATAACAAGGCCGACAAAAAATATTACCAAAGCGCCTAAAAAATTAGGCAAGAACATAACAAAACCGGTCCAAAGATTTTGAAGAGTAAATCTTATAACATCTGCCCAAGTTTGAACAAACATTTATTTATTTTTATTTAATAGTAATTATTTAAGAGGATTTGTAATTTAAAACCGACCTTTTTAATGCCGATACTAAAAAGCACCGTTAAAATAACTTTAACATTTTTTATCCAAAATTGCTGTGGATAACTTTTGTCTGTTTTTGCCGTTATTTCCCTGACAATTTATTAACGATCCACCAGGCCTCAAATATAACAGCGGCAATACCAACCAACCTGCCAACGGTGTAAGGATCGCTGCCAATAGTTGAAATTGGAGCCAAGGCCTCTGGCAAAGCTAAAAACAGACCAGTAAGGATAATGGAAGCACCAAATAAAACTTTAATAAGCATTTTTTGGCTTTAATTGTAATATTTCAATCTTACCATAAATTTGATACTTAAGTTATACACATGAACATGGTTAAGTAATAGTTAATTTTGGACCCGAGCGGGATTGAACCGCTGACCTCCTCATTGCAAATGAGGCGTTCTACCACTGAACTACGGGCCCGGATATAATTATATTATAAACAAAATCGCCCCTCGACAAGCTCGGGGCGATTTTGTTAAGACATGTCTTTAATGTATGAAAAAGGCCTATCTAATTTATCTTACTTTTTTGGCATAATCCTGAACATTTTGGTGCCGCACTTTTCGCAAGTACCTGTCATTGCCTTTCTCTGACCGCCCCCTTTTCAGAGGTCTCGTGAGCGTCTTTCATCATTCTCTTGGCCTTGCACTTAACGCAATATGCTTCTTGAGCCATGTTTTTATATTTAATATTAATGTGTATATTCTATCTTATTTGTTCGTAAATTGCAATAGGGTGTGGATAAGTGGTGGGCGTGCATGGATTCGAACCATGGACCTCGTCATTATCAGTGACGCGCTCTAACCAACTGAGCTACACGCCCTTAATAGAATAATATTTCAGATTATACGCAACACTTAAGATAAAAATCAAGGTCATTACAGAAGCAGAAGTCAAACAGTAAAAACAAAGAGCATTTATCACAAAAAATTGCAGATAAATAAAATAAGCCGATACTAAAACTCCGAGGCCGGATAAATACATTAGAAGCTTTACGGCATTTGGCCGATTTTCGGCTAAGCTATATAAAACCAGAATGGTAAAAAATAAATAAGCAGCGAGACCGTAAAATGCTGTGGGTAATCCTAAAAACTTAGCATAAATCGTCGCTAAAACAATATTGCATTGGTTTAAATTAAACCGGCCAACCGGAACGCTGGGGCAAACTACCGCTTTGCCGCTAACCGTTTGAACAAGCAAATAACCGGCATCAACAGCCCCAACCAAAGCTAAAAATAAAATTGTGAAAAGTAAAAATTTTCTCATTAGTCAACCCACTTATGCCACATTGGATGAAGCCGCGTTTGAATCCAACTATTGAGAGTTAAAATCTTGCCGGCGCCAAATCCCATTAGAACTAAAAATACCAACGAGTAAATAATATGTTCATCAACCAAGCCATGCGCCGGAGGGTAAATCGGAAGATAGTATAAAACCATGAGAACAAGGCCGAAAAATGATGCTAAGCGGACAAAAACACCAATAATCAGCGCCACGCCGATAAGAGTAAGCCCCCATTCGTTTAGAAAATTAATTGCCGGCAAAACGTTTGAACTTAAAAGCCAAGAATAAAATCCAGTAAGTACTTTTGAACCAGAAATATAGCCTGCCGCCGTCCAGTCGGGATCAATCAATTTCGCGTAACCGGCCCAAAAAAATAAAATACCCATTCCGATGCGGAGTAAAAATAAGCTTATTTTTTGAAACATATTTTATTTTTTAATTTCTCTTAACAACTTTTTAATCAAAAGATAAATCAAAATTAAAATGCCAACTCCGAATAAAACTTGGAATAACCACCAGAAAATAAAAAGCGACCCGCCAAAAAATAACCACGAACCGCCGCAGTTGCCCCAAAAATTATTCATCATCTGACCCATATTTCCCCAATTGTACATCATATATTTCTTAGTTAATTATGATAATTTTATCATAACACAAAACAAAAACACCCCGCAATTGCGGGACCATTTTTGTTTGATTTCTTAAAGTTGCCACGACCTTGCATCGCCGAAGGTCGCCGAAAGCGACCAAAGGCGGATCTTCTGCCTTTAGCTCGGCAGAAAAGCGGTCTTGATTAGGGTTTTAAGACCAATACCCCGTTCGGTTTCGAATTCGAAAATCGAACGATCGACACTAGAACGCTAAAAAATTTAGCATTCAGTTTTACTCCCTAAAAAGGAGATGATCCATCCGCAGCTTCCGCTACGGATGCCTTGTTACGACTTCACCCTTGTTACCGAGCTTGGCGTGTTCCGACGTAACGTCGAACTTCAGCCACTCCCGGCTCCCTTGGTATGACGGGCGGTGAGTACAAGACTCGAGAACGTATTCACCGCGGCATGCTGATCCGCGATTACTAGCGATTCCTACTTCATGGGGGCGAGTTGCAGCCCCCAATCTGAACTGGGGAAAGTTTTGATGGGATTGGCTCCCCCTTGCGGGTTGGCAACCCATTGTACTTTCCATTGTAGCACGTGTGTGGCCCAGGGCATCAAAGGACCATGCTGATTTGACGTAATCCCCTCCTTCCTCCGGCTGACGCCGGCAGTCTCGCCAGACACTTGTAACTGGCAATAAGGGTTGCGCTCGTTTCCCGACTTAACGGAACGCCTTAAGGCACGAGCTGACGACAACCATGCAGTACCTGCTCTAACCGCCTTGTGAGCACACCTGCCTTTCGGCGGGTTTTTGTTAGAGTGTCAAGCCCTGGTAAGGTTTTTCGGTCACTTTCGAATTGAACCAAATGCTCCACCGCTTGTGCGAGTCCCCGTCTATTCCTTTGAGTTTTAAGCTTGCGCTCGTACTTCCCAGGCGGAGTGCTTAACGCGTTAGCTAAGCCACATGAAGGGTCGATACTTCATACAGCGAGCACTCATCGTTTAGGGCGCGGACTACTGGGGTATCTAATCCCATTCGCGACCCGCGCTTTCGTTCTTTCAGCGTCAGGAAAATCCCAGCAAGATGCCTTCGCCTTTGGTATTCCGGCCGATATCAACGGATTTCACCCCTACACCGGCCGTTCTATTTGCCTCTGATTTCCTCAAGCTATGCCGTTTCTAATTCATTTTTCCCGTTGAGCGGGAAGCTTTAACACCAGACTAACATAACCCCCTTTGAACTCTTTACGCCCAATAAA
>JACPHB010000018.1 GCA_016188835.1 Parcubacteria group bacterium | reverse complement strand
GGATATTTTGCAATTAGAGCATTAGCAATAGTTCCGCTCGGTTCGTTTACAGACGGATGAACCGAAATCCCCGCTTGTTTGTTTAAAACAATAATATCTTCATCTTCATAAACAACATTAAGCGGAATATTAAAATCCGGCTCAACCTGCCTGCCGGCAGGCAGGGTTTTAATTAAATTATTCATAAAATTTGTGGGCGCATCTGGATTTGAACCAGAGACCTTCTCAATGTCAATGAGACGCTCTAACCGGGCTGAGCTATGCGCCCTTTCTACCAAGCCGACGTTACAGTCGGCTCCCCGACTTTACGTCGGGGCTGAGCTAAACGCCCGAATAGATTTTTTATATCACGTTTTTATGTAATTTGAAATAGTAAAATTTTGTAAAATCGATTTATATGCATAAAATAAAAATTCTTCGCGCGAAGCGAAGAATTGAAAAATGATTATAGTTTTATAACTAGTTATTGTGTCATATCAGAAATTCGAATAAGTTCTTGTATGTTTTCCCTGAGTTTAGGGAACAAATTTACCAGTGCCTCAAGAATTTCTGGTAGCATAAGATAAAAAATCGGCACCAAATGTCTTGAAAGCCCATTAACATTACCCGCAGAAATTTCTATTCTGTTTTGTCTAATCCCCATAAAACACAACGTAAACAATATACTTCGTTCAGATAGCATGTAAATTGAATAATTGGACCAGAGACTACAGGAATAACCCTCAAGCGGTTTTATATTAAAATTAACTTTAATAATCTCAGATCCTGATCCTAACCCGCCATTAACCAAAAAATGATTTAATTCGCCGCTCTCTTCAAGAAATCCTTCGATAATTTTGAGAAATCTTTTAATCTCGTCTTTGTGCTTATTAAGTCGTTCAGATGTCTTAAGAATAGCTTGAACATCTTCCATGCTAAATTCAGGCGCTTTTTCCACTTTTTCTCTCCCTTTATCAAGGAACGCGGCCTATCGGCCATATTAAACGCCGGCTTTCCGATGAGCATCCTCATCGCGTCGGCAAACACCATACTATCACATAACTAAAAAAACGCAATAGTTTGTTATTTTTATATAATAATTTAATAAATATGCGCGCGCTAGGATTCGAACCTAGAACCGGTCGTGTATAAGACGACAGCTCTGCCGTTGAGCTACGCGCGCAGGATGCCTATTAATTTACAACAAAAATCCCGTTTTGGCAACGGGATTTTTGTTTTTAATTATGTAAGTTTTTTAAAATAACTCCGTCTTAATCTTCTACTAAGATCGCACACTTTTCTTAAATTCATAGAGCTATTCCCTTTAAAAAATCCTGATTCAATTCTCTTTTTAAAATTTGTTCTTGCGTTTTCCGCTGCGCTAACGTAATCACCATCATTTGATACAATAATGGCGACATCGTAATGATTTAGAGCTGCCATAGATATTAAATCTGTAGCAATTTGAGTGTCTAGATTTTTCTCTTGGAGATCACCTTTTGGGCCCTTCAAGTATCCGAATTTAATCGACACGCCAGACAATTTTTCAATTGCACTATAATATTGCATGGTTTTTTTATGACGTTCTTCACTGTACCCGCCATCATCAAGCAAATACGATGGCGGGCGAGTACAGTAAAATCCTATGTAGACAATTTTTCTATTGCCTGCTAATCTTTGAGCCAACCAAATGGGATCATAAAGACAAACCCAATTCAGATCAATTTTTCTTAAATCATATAGGTTATGAAAAATGTTACTATTGTCTATAAATATTGCTACCCTATCTTGATTCATATTAAAAAAATCCTAATTCAACTACGAATAAAAAACAAGAAGCCCTTGCGGGCTTCTTGTTGCTTATCGAAGCCGAAGCAACGATAAGGATTTATTAACTATGATAATATTCTCATTTATAATTTTTGTCAATAGTCACTTATACCCAATAAGTTTTCTTACGCGGCCGACATTATCATTGCAAATTCATCGCGTTCAATGGTTTCTTTTTCAATCAATCGCTTGGCGATTTCATTTAATTTTTTTCGGCGTTCACCGATAACTTTTTTCGCCGTGTTGTAAGCGGTTAAAAGAAAACTTTTAATTTCCCTGTCAATAAGCTGGGCTACCGATTCTGAATAATTTTTATGAGTGCCGAGCTCGCGTCCCAAAAACACCAGCTCGTCTTTTTCGCCCAAAGAAATGGGACCGAGTTTTTCCGACATCCCATATTCGGCAACCAAACTTCTTGCTAAATCTGTGGCTTTCTTAAGATCGCTTGCCGCGCCGGTCGTGAGTTCCTTAAATACGATTTTTTCCGCCGCGTATCCGCCCATTAAAACGGCGAGATCGGCCAAAAATTGGCTCTTGCTATGCAAATGGCGGTCTTCAATCGGAAGCTTCATTGTGTATCCGCCGGCCTGGCCTCGCGATATGATGGAAATTTTATGAACCGGATCGGAATGCGGCAAAACGCCGGCAACCAAAGCGTGGCCGGCTTCATGATAAGCCGCGATTTCTTTTTCTTTTTTAGAAAGAATGTGGCTTCTCTTTTCGGGACCCAGTAAAACTTTTTCTATGGAATGATAAAGTGTTTCCTGATCAACTAATTTTTTATTTTGGCGCGCCGTTGCAATAGCCGCCTCATTTATAACGTTGGCTAAATCGGCGCCGGAAAATCCCGGCGTGCGCTCGGCCACTCTTCTTAAATCAACGTTTTTTTCCAGAGGTTTATCAAGCGCGTGGATTTTCAAAATCGCTTCCCGGTCGTTGATGTCAGGAATATCAATAACGATGCGGCGATCAAAACGGCCGGGGCGAAGAAGGGCCGGATCCAAAATGTCAGGTCTATTAGTCGCCGCCACGACTATGGTATTTGTATCGCGATCAAAACCGTCCATTTCAACTAAAATCTGATTTAGAGTTTGCTCTCTTTCATCATGGCCGCCGCCAAGTCCTGCACCGCGCTGGCGGCCGACGGCGTCAATTTCGTCAATAAAAACAATTGAGGGAGCGAATTTTTTCGCCATGTTGAATAAATCGCGGACCCGAGAAGCGCCGACGCCGACAAACATTTCAACAAACTCCGAACCGGAAATGTAAAAAAACGGCACATTAGCTTCTCCAGCAACAGCACGGGCGAGAAGGGTTTTCCCCGTGCCGGGCGCGCCGACTAAAAGCACGCCGCGAGGAATTCGCGCCCCCATATCCAAAAATTTCTTAGGATTTTTCAAAAAATCAACGATTTCGATAAGTTCGTCTTTTGCTTCTCTCGAACCGGCGACATCGGAGAACATAATTTTTTTCCGGCCGTCAAAAGGCCCGGAAAGTTTAGCTTGGGATTTGCCAAAAGAAAACGCTCCCATATTGGCGCGACTTGCCTGCCGCATCATATACCAGATAAGAAAACCAACCAAAAGAAAAGGCAAAAGCAAGGGCAAAACCGTGCCCACCCAGAAGTTAAAACCGACGCTTTGCTCAACTTTAATTTCAATAACACCGAGCTTGGAGCTATCAACACCATAATTTTTTAGCGTTTCGGTAAGAGAACTTTCAGTTTCTTTTTTTGCCGAATATTGGCCACTATTTTTCAATGTTACCACCAGATCGTCATTATTAATAACAATTTTTGAAACCTCGCTATTGTTAATTTTAGAAACCAGTTCCGATAAAGTGATGACTGACGGCTTTTCAAAGGCCGAATTAAGATACGCGAAAATCAGCGCGACCGCAAATAACGCCCCAAGCGCGATAAATATTTGATTGATAAATTTTTTGTAGTTAAATTTAATGATTTTCATAGTTTTATTATTTTAGAATAATATTGGTATTTTTGCAAATTTATAAAATTGGTAAAAAACCAAAATAATAAAAGATCCCCCGACTCCGCAGCTGCGGAGTCGGGGGGATTATCTATTCTAATCTAATGAAACGTCTTCTCCGTTAAATCCTTTCGACACCCGGATACTCGGATGTCGCTCCTTTATTTTCTGTTCCAGCCCCCGAGCTGCTGAATTGGGAGCATGGGTAATGATTACATGCCATGGCTGGATTTCAGATACCCAGCCGGCCAATTCGTTTCCAGACGCGTGAGACGAAAGTTGAAATCTCTTCACGTCGCAGTAAATCGGAAATGGTCGCCGGTTAATTTGAAAGTAGTGGCCGCGCTCAAGCTCCAACAGCCGCCGGCCGCCGGTGCCTTCGGCTTGGTAGCCGGGCAAAAGCACAGCGCTTTTATAATCGGTAATGAGGTGTTGCAGGTAAAACATGGCCAGTCCCCCCTCAAGCATGCCATGAGAGGAAACAATAATTGCCGGACCGCCGTCAAGAATCTTCTGGCGGTAAGCGTAGGACTTGTCCGGATCGTTAGGATCCTTTTCCGGCACGGCGATCAAATTCTTCGGGAAAACCAAGCCGTTATCATTCGGGCTCCACTCATTGGAGCCACTGATAATCCCGGCCGCCGTCCTGACCATCCCGTCAAGATGAACCGGGATGTCAACACCAGCTCTGGTTAAGCCATTGGCAAGAATAATGCCGATGTTCGGCCCGGTAATACTGAAAGATGGAATTAGAACTTTCCCGTCATCTTTAACAGTTTTAACAACCTGATTGATAAACCGCCACCCTTCTTCAATGCGGTTTGGCAGATTCCTGTCGCCGTAAGTTCCCTCAGTGATCAAAACCTCCGGGGAAAAGATATCATTAATAACTTTCGCCCCTTTTATCGTGGGCTGATTTTGAAAACTAATATCTCCGGAATGAATGATCCTGAAACCTTTTGGCGAGATAATGTGAATACTCGCCGCGCCGTTTATATGGCCGGCCGGCCAAAACCGAACTTTCCAACCCGGCCAGGGTGAGAACCACTCCGGCTCTCGGACCACGTTAAACCTTTTCAAGGTTAACGCCCTTTCAATGTCAGAAGCGGAAAAATGTGTTTCAACTTTCTCTCCCCGCTCCAACTTCTTGAGAGTAACAAAATAAGAATCCCACAAAATCATTCTGGCAAAACGCCAGGTAACTTTGGTGCCATAAATCGGCGTATCGGGATGCTCCTTCACAAAAAGAGGCAACATTCCGATATGGTCAAAATGGCCATGGGTAACAAGTAAAGCGTCAATATGGCCTTTAGCTATCGGCGGCGGCAAAACTTTTCCGCCCGTTTGCACCGCCCCGCAATCAATAACAATTCTTTTTCCTTCAAGTTCAATCAAATAATGGCTTCCCCCGATGGGGACGCCGCCGCTAAGCGCCCTGAAGTTCACAGAAAACCCTCCTTTTGGGTTTGGTATTTTCTTAAGTTTTTATTTAATTTAAAGCTGATATAAAAGAGCTAGTAAATATCATTAGTAGAAATGTTAGAAACCGAGTTTCCAACATTTTCATAATAACATTTACCAAATCTTTTACCCGCCTTCGCTAAAAAGCTTCGGCGGGTTAATTCAGCTTATAAAATTTTCTTCACTGTAGATTTGAAAATTTTAAACTTCATTAAAAAAATGAGCGGAGGGGCGGCGAGACCTTGAAGGTCTCGCCGCCCAACCGCCTGCCTGCCGTAGCGACAGGTTACTACCCGCGCGGGCGCCGCGTATTGTGCCAGTCGCGCTGGCGCCGCGTCCCTCTTCCGTCGAACACCCGCGCAGCAGCCGCGCGGAGCAGGTTCGAGGTCTGCTCCTTGCCCTCGGCCGACTTCTTGGTGGCTTCCAGCACGCGCCGGGCTCCGGCCCACGTGTAGAACGTGAGCTTGAGGCCTTCCTCCCTGCCCTCGTCCAGCGCCGCCATCCGGCAGTTCTTGCAGAAGATGGTCCTGCGACCACCTTCGGCGATTTCCGCCTCGGTGAGCACGATGTGCTTCGCCGGGTCCTTCTCCCGGCTGTTGAACTCCTCTACCCCACTCGTCGTGAGGACGAAGACATCGCCAGCGATGATCTCGCCGCCGTCGCCCTTGGCGTGCCGCATCCTGGTCAGCTCCCTCGCGTCGTTGCGGAAAAGCAGATGACGGCTCTGCAACGTGAACGGCTCGTTCTCTCCCCTGTGAGAAGGAACTCCACAGGGGAACTTCGCTGGCGCATCGGAATCGTCGTGCTCGCTCACGAGCTCGGCGACTCTCGCCTTCTCCATGACCAGCTCGGCCTTGAAGGCGTCGAGCATGGACGTGGTGAGATCCACCCCGTCCTTGATCTCGGCCGCGAACCGTCGCTGGACCATGTTGACGCTGAACGCACCCTTCCACCGGTAGACCGGTGGGTCCCAGTTCGCCTGAGCATCGGTGTCCAGCGGCAGCCGGCCGTCGTTGACCGGCCTGCCGTCGCCCTTCTCGCCCTTCTCGCGCTTGCCGCGCGAGATGATCTCGGCCGAAGCGGCCTCGAGCTCGGCCGACGTCACGTCAGCCGGCATCTTGGGCTCGAAGTACTTGGCCGCTGCGAACACCATGAAGCCGTACGTCCACCCCTGGTCGTTCGCCAGCTTCCGGAGCAACTCGATCGC
Organism: Parcubacteria group bacterium; assembly: GCA_016188835.1. GTDB lineage: Bacteria > Patescibacteriota > Minisyncoccia > UBA10092 > UBA10092 > JACPHB01. Next base: position 43,580 of record JACPHB010000018.1, on the reverse strand, counting down.
TCCAGGCTGACTGAACTTCTTCTGCTCGTCCGACTTCAGAACGATGTGCCCCGGCTTGAGCTTGCGCATTGTCTTGGCCTCCTTAAGGCCTTGCCCCCACCATCGGCGGAGGACTTTTGTATCGGTTGTCACTCTTTAGGGCCGTTATTGGCCTCTTGAGCTTAAACCCTTGTTTAGGAACTGTTGGCTACATTATATCAAAATAAATAATATATGTCAAGCCCTTGACAAGACACCTGAAAATAAGTTAAAATAATAACAATCCGAAGGTCGCCGTCGCTAAAGCTATGGCGAACCGAAGACGGAAAAAATTCTTTAACAAAACAGCCATAGACAAGAGGAAAGCTATGGAAACATTGCCAAAAACAACTTCCTGCTTCGGGGTGATTATTGAAAATAACCAAATCCCGCCAAGGATTTATCTGGTTCACAATATTGCTGATTCTTTGGGACCTAATGAAGAAGAAGGCAAGCCGAACGGTTGGGCGCTCCCTGGCGGCCGCAGTTTAGATGGTGAAAAACCTTATGAAGAAGAAATGGATTTATCAAAAGGAAAATTTGGCGGAACAGTTCGCCGCGAGGTTCTGGGCGAAGCCGGTCTGCTTACCGAACTTGCAACGCGCGGCAAAAATTCCGAATACGGCGAAATCCTTTTTGAGAGCAAACCGCTCATCAATAACGAAGTTTATATCTTTCATCTTAAAAATATTAATGCCGAAGGATTTCGCAATATTGAGGAAACCAGCGAAACCGGTAGAGTGATGTTGGCGGATTTGGGAAGTATTTTGAGAATGCCCTTAGCCGTTAAAACTACTCGCCATGAAGACGGTACAACGGAAAAAATCAAAAATCCGGAAGGAATTTATTTTTCAACCAGAGACCGAATCTTCGGAGTGTTGGAATATCTGGGTTGCGATTTTTACACTCTCATTCCCGATCTCGATAAGCTATTACCGGAAATAAAGCGGGAAGAAGTCGGCAATTATGTTTACAACCTGCTTGCCGAAACGGTAAGAAAAAAGAATGAAATTTACGAGTGCCGGGCCGAGCGTCTGCGGCCGGACGACGACGAGCTTTTGGAAAGATATGCAGAATGGGCCGTAAGGTAGGAGGAGAAAGAAATGGCAACGGGAAATCAAAAGTTTGTAAGATTGTTCGGCCACCCTGAAGTTCATATTACCACTTGCGCCGTTACAAAAGACCTGGCCACTAATTCTCGACTATCTACTATTTCATTATTTTACGATCACTTTACAGAACCAAACCAATTTTGGCAGAGAGATCCAAATCACGAAAGAGCGTTGCTCAAGGTTTATAAGCGCTATCCTGATATCATCTTTTGTAATAACGTTCAAGCATTAACAATTCCGATGTTATTTTTGGGCCATGATTCAAGCGATGGCTGGGGGGAACTTCAGTTTCTTATTAAGAAACCGGCCGCGGTAAAGCTGGCTAGGAATTGCTCTTTCGACACCCGAGTCAACAAATGGGTGGAAGAAACTAAGCTAATTCAGCCAAAGACCGATTTGGGAACCCACGCTTATCTGGCCTTGCGATTTTACCATCAGGATTATCTACCGCCGGTTCCCAGCGATTGGCATTTTGAGCCGGTGTACGTGTCGTTAAGAAATTCGGATTTTTACAGGATTGATATTTTGTGGGAAAGAGAAGAAATTAAAATTACAGTAACCATGTTGGATAAAAATTTGCCAGAAATTCCGAAGCATTTGAGATAGAGAAGACCTGCCCCGTCCCGCAGTTGCGGGATTAGGGGCTTTTTTTATTGTAATATAAATAAAAAAAGAGATATATTTGTTTTCCAAGCGGGTTATGAGCCCGAGCGGGCATGGTGTCCCGCCTTGGCGGGACGAGCGAGGGCGAATCCCTGAAGCGAGCACGCTGGGCGAGCGAGGAAAGCGGGAAAATAAATATATCTCTTTTTAAACTTTTTCCTCTTTCAAAACCCCCAAACTCATCCGGTGTTCTTCCGGAACGAAAGCCAAAATTTTAAACTGATATTTCTTGCCGACTTCCAAAGCTGCTTTCATTTTTTCATCGGATCCGAATTCGGAAATATGGCACAAACCCTGCAAACATTCGCTGGAATGGCAAATTATTTCAATAAAAGCGCCAAAAGGATTAAACTTTTTAACCAACCCCTCAATAAGCATTCCTTTTTCTAAAAGCTCCGAAGCCGTTTTCCACGGATCAACTTTAAGCCGTTTTACAGACAAGGAAATTCGATCGTTAGCGATATCAATAATTTGAGCCGCCACTTCGTCTCCAACCTTAACTAAATCAGCCGGATTTTCCACAAGCTGCCAATCAAGTTCGGAAATATGGATAAGGCCTTCAAGCATTTCTTCCTCCATGGGTTTACCCTCCGTAGCATTGGCGAAGGAGGGCCACTTTACAAAAACGCCCCAGTCCACCACGCCGGAAACGGAGCCGTTAACTATGTCTCCGACTTTGTAGCGCCCCATGGCGCGCTTTAAGTGCTCTTCTTCAGCAGCACGCTCCGAAACAATCAATTTATTTTCTTTAACGTCAAAATCCAAAACTCTGATTTTAAATTCAAGCCCGACAAACTTGGAAAGTTCCTCAAGAATTTTATTTTTGTCTCCGCCCTCCACCCGCGGATAATGTTCGCTCGCAAGCTGACTAACCGGAAGAAAACCGGCAATGCCGGAAATTTCAACGATTAACCCGCCGCGATTAACGCTTAGAATTTTAGTTGTTACGGCCTGATTGGTTTTTTTAAGTTCCCTTATCAAATCCCATGATTTTTGCGCTTTCGCTTCGGCCAAAGACAATTCCCGAAAACCCGATTCGTTTTGAACCTCCACAATTTTGGCAAAAACAGAATTACCGACTTTCAAATTTTTTATTATATCTTGGGCGTTGATAAACTCTATGCCATAAACAATGCCGATACCCCAGATGCCCAGGTCAATATATAAATTTTTGGCGCTTTTTTTCATTACCCGGCCTTCAACCACTTCACCGACCTTAGGCCAATCAAAAGCCTTGGGCATTTTAAGCGCCAAATTCTGCATCATGTTTTCCGCCATATTCATACCTGACAAGGTTAACATAAGATAAAAATTTGTCAAAAAATTAAAAAATTGGTATGATTTTTTATTATGATAATTTCTTGGTACGGGGAGGCCTGTTTTCTCTTAGAAAGCAGTGGCGTAAGAATTTTAATAGAACCGCCGCAAAAAGAATCGGGGTTGAATTCGCCTCGCTTAAAAAGCGATGTTTTAATTTATTCAAAACCCCGCGAAGAAAGACAGGAAGATAGCGGCACTTTCATAATCAACGGCCCCGGAGAATATGAAATAAAAAATATTAATATTTCCGGCATAGGCGACAATAACCCTTCGACAAGCCCCTCGGCCATGAGCTCGGGACCGAATGGCTCAGGGCAAGCAAATACCATATATACTATTGAAATGGATGATATAAAAATGATTCATTTTGGGCTGTTGAAAACAGAACCAAATAATGAAAAATTGGAACTAATCGGCGAACCGGATATTGTTTTCGTACCAATTGGCGGCCTAAAAAGCGAATTATTTGATGCTGAAACAGCAATGAAATTAATAAATAAAATAGAACCAAAAATCGCCGTCCCGATGCTTTATGATATCAAAGGACTTAAAACCAAGCGGGCGCCGCTTTCTCTGTTTTTAAAAGAAAGCGAAGCAAAAGATTCACCCTTGCCAAAACTTTCGGTAAAAAAGAAAGATCTAATTGAAGAGGAAACAAAAATAGTGATTTTGGAAAAAATTTAATGAAAAATCAAAATAATAAAAATAAAATTCTAGGTGGGGGCGAGCCGTTCGCCGAAGGCGAATGGGGCTAAGGAATTTTATTTTTATTATTTTGATTTTAAATTTTAAAATGATTAATTTGATAAAAAATCTTCAAAATAAGCCGGAGCCGATAAAACGACTGATAATGTGGTTTGGTGTTTTTTCTGTAATGGCCGTGATTTTTATGTTTTGGATTTTAACTTTTCCTTCCCAAATCCCCGCCTCGGAAAACACCAAAGCCGCAATTAATGTAAAAAAAGAGCTTCCGGGTGTCTGGCAATCGCTAAATGAGCAGGTTAATAATTTAAAAGATATGTGGGCTATCCGCCTTCGCTAAAGCTTCGGCGGATGCTCATATTTTTAGCTAAAAATTTCATTTTTAGAAAAATATGGCAGAAATAGGATATGTAAAATTGAGAGAAATAAGCCGCGAGATGGAGGAATCGTATCTTAGTTACGCCATGTCGGTCATTGTTTCACGCGCTTTGCCCGACGTTCGCGACGGCTTAAAGCCGGTTCACCGCCGGATTCTTTACGCTATGCACGATTTGGGCCTTACCCATCAGGCAAAATTCAGAAAATCGGCGCTTGTTGTTGGCGAGGTGCTCGGCAAATATCATCCTCATGGCGATATTTCTGTTTACGACGCCCTAGCTCGTTTGGCGCAAAATTTTTCTCTAAGATATCCATTGATTAACGGCCAGGGCAATTTTGGCAGTGTTGATGGAGATTCTCCGGCCGCCATGCGTTACACGGAAGCGCGGCTTACTTCTTTGGCAGAAGAAATTTTAAAAGACATTGATAAAAATACCGTTGATTTTATTCCGAATTATGACGCCACGCGAGACGAACCAAAGGTTCTTCCGGCCGCCGTGCCTCAGCTGCTTTTAAACGGCACTGTCGGCATCGCCGTCGGAATGGCGACCAATATCCCCCCGCATAATTTAAGCGAAGTTATTGATGCTTCCGCCTATTTAATAAAACATCCCCGCGCTTCGGTAGAAGATCTTCTGGAATTTGTTAAAGGTCCGGACTTCCCAACCGGCGGCGTGATTTACTCTAAAAAAGATATCGCCGCCGCTTACGCCACCGGCCGAGGTCCAATAATTACCCGCGGCGTAGCTGAAATAGTGGAAGATAAAAAAAATCGCCAAGAAATTATTATCACCGAAATCCCCTACCAGGTTAATAAATCAACGCTTCTTGAAAAAATCGCCGAACTGGCAAGCGATAAAAGAGTTGAAGGCATCCGCGATTTAAGAGATGAATCGGACAAAGACGGAATGAGAATAGTTATTGAACTGAAAGGAGATGCCGCGCCGCAAAAGGTCTTAAACAACCTTTACAAGCACACTGATCTTCAAAAAACTTTCCACCTTAATTTACTGGCTTTGGTTGACGGCATAGAGCCGAGATTGCTTTCTCTTAAAGCGGCACTGGAATATTTCTTAAAACATCGCGAAGAGGTGGTAATGCGCCGAACAAAATTTGAACTCCTAAAAGCGCAGGAGCGCGCCCACATTTTGGAAGGACTTAAAAAAGCGCTCGACCATATCGATGAAATTATAAAAACAATCAAAAAATCGCAAGACCGCGAAGATGCTTTAAAAAACTTGGTCGCTAAATTCAAGCTAACCGAAATCCAGGCAAACGCGATTTTGGACATGAAACTCGCTACGCTTGCTAATTTGGAAAGAAAAAAAATAGAAGACGAACTCTTGGAAAAGAAAAAATTAATCAAAGAACTGGAGCTTATTTTAAAAAGCCGCGAAAAGGTCTTGGATATTATTTATAAAGAACTGCAAACAATTAAAGAAAGATATGGAGACGAGCGGCGAACGAAAGTTATCGCCACGGCTTTGGGCGAGTTTAAAGAAGAAGATTTAGTACCTCTTGAAGAAGCAGTAGTGGTTTTAACCGAATCAGGATATGTTAAAAGAATGAGCCCAACGCTTGTCCGCGCCCAGCACCGAGGCGGCAAAGGCATGACCGGAATGTCGACCAGAGAAGAAGATGCCGTAACTCATTTTGTTTCCACCGGAACACATGATAATGCTTTGTTTTTCACAAACACCGGCCGAGTTTTCCAGACCAAAGTTTGGGAAATTCCTGAGGCGTCGCGCCAGTCGCGCGGCAAAGCGATTGTTAATTTTCTGGCGCTTGGCGCGGATGAAAAAGTGCAGGCGGTTTTGACCTATAATGAAAAACAGCTGAAAGCAAAGGACACTGAAAAATATTTCGTAATGGCGACCAAAAACGGTTTAGTAAAGAAAACCCCTATTGCCGATTTCGGTTCAGTTCGCCATTCGGGGCTTATCGCTATTAAATTAAAGAAAGGAGATTCTTTAAAGTGGGTTAAAGAATCGACGGGTGAAGACCAAATAATTTTTGTAACTTCGCAGGGGCAAGCAATAAGATTTCCTGAAAAAGACGCGCGGCCGCTAGGGCGCGCCACCGCCGGAATGCACGGCATACGGCTCCATGCCGGCGATGAAGTTGTCAGCATGGACGTAATAACTGCCGCGGCAGCAAAAGACCAAAATACTAAATTCTTAGTCATTATGGAAAACGGTTTCGGCAAAAAAACATTTATTAAATTTTATAAAAAACAAAAAAGAGCCGGTTCCGGAGTTAAAACCGCTAAAATAACTCCGAAAACCGGGAAAGTAGTTTCGGCATTTGTCCTCACACCGGACGTTAAAGAAATGATCGCCATTTCCAAAAAAGGTGTGATAATCCGCACCGATATTGAGTCCATTTCCACTGTTTCACGTGTTACCCAGGGCGTCCGCATCATGCGCGTCGAACCCGGCGACAAAGTCGTCTCCGCAACGTTGTTATAATGCTGGACAAATAACAAAAAACCGCTTGTAAAGCGGCAAACAATTTTATAGTTCAAAAAAGTGAATAATCTCTCTTTGATTATTTAATTCCTTGTCCTCACGCACAAACTTTTTGCGTATTACCCGAACGCCACCCGCTTCAAAAATGATTTCTATTTTTATCGAAGTCTTGCCAAAAAGCGCAACTTCATCCTCAAAAACGGTAATTATAAAAGAGTTTTCGGCGATTTGAATAAAATCTTTACTATTTTGTAAAATATATCTTGGGTCTCTCAATAAAAAACGACCACTTATAATATTATATTTATCTTCTTCTATTTCTTTTCTGGAATATTCTTTGTGTAAAGCGCCATCTATCTTTTCCCGAAATGCGACCACGCGGAATTCATCATCATACTCTGCTTCGTGAACTATCAAAGCGCTTTGAAAAAGACTCTTGTTTTCAACCACCAACTTCTGTGGTTCCAACCGGATTCTCAAAAATGACGTTTTGATTTCAGGCGGATAATAATCTGAAAGGCCAACGAAAGTTTTATTCTGAAACATCGCCAAAACATCACGAGCATCCATAATTTCTCCATTCTTAACGTTTTCTTAAAGAGCCTTGCTTTAACTTAAATATAAAATAAATTATCAAAAAAAGCTATATTGTGTCTGCCATTCTATAAAATGCATGTATAATTCCGATCGGAAATAAACCTGCATTTCAGGAACGATATCTGGGTCTCAAGGTAAACGATACTTAAATTTTAAAGCAGATGAAACCGCTCCTTAAGATCCAATTCTATATCAATATCTTTTACCCTCAAAAACCTCACGTAAGGCGCGAGATTAAATATTTCTACAATAAAATCAATTTCATTTTTACACTCATACGGATGAATGAATACGCTTTTCTGCATCGGATAAAAACCAAGTTCTTTTAATTTGGTCGCTAGCGCTTTTCTGCCAAGATTTTTATCTTCGGGAATATCAAAAACAACCAAGCGCCATAATTTATCCCATCGCACCGGTTTTTTAATTTCAATTTTATCAATATCGTATTTTAAGATTCTGTTTCTGCCACTCTCCGTTAAAACAATTTTTACGGTACCATCTCCGTTTTCTTTATAATCAATCAGTTTGGATTTATATAAATTTTTTATCGCCACCCTTAAATTTCTTTCATTTATTTTTTTCCATTCTTTCACCATTTTTCTTACAACTCTGAAATAGGCATCGGGTCTGTTAGTTAATGCCAAAGAGGCCCCGCCGATTAGGAGAATTAGAATTTTTTTTGACATTGGTCCCGTTCGTTTCATGTTATTAACCTTGATATTTAATATTCAATATTTAGTATAATATACAAATTGCAGGTTTTCAACCGATCGGAAATAAACATGCAATTTGGATGTTTTAAATTTTAACAATTATTATGAAAAAGATATAAAAAAGATATTAAAAAATAAATGAGGGCCCCGCCATCGGCGGGACCCTGTGCTTCCGAAAAAAAAGAGGGGGGCGGTTGAACCGCCCCCCTTCGGATTTCCCCCTCCTACGAGAGAGGGAAGTCCACCGCCTCCTGGCCGAGCCCGAGCTCCTTCGCGGCGCCCCGCGCGAGCTCGATCTTCTCGTCGCCGGAGAGCCGCGCGAGCTCCACGGCAAAGCCCTTGATCCCGCCGACCGCCACGCCCTGCTCGTAGGGGAGTTTCCTGACGTCCTCGAGCTTCATCCCGCTCGCGGCGGGATTGGACGGGTGATACCCGAAGAAGTTCTGCATCACGCCAGCCATCGTTTTCTGAGTCGCCATTACCTTGTCCTCCTGCGTTGGTTGTTTGGAACTTAGTGAGGCAAAACCCCACCTTCTCAACTCTATTATACACCTAAATCTATTTCTTGTCAATACCTAATTGGGTATTACAACACTCTAGAGCAACCTTGCTGAAAAACTCATGCAACTGCTCTTGAGTTATATCCATCCTTTTGACTTCAAGGCGGAAAAGCCATGTTTCAAAGAACCGGGACTTCATTTCCGGCGCTAAACCGGCATGCTCCTCAAGATCTTTGCGGATAAAGTCCAAGTCGTCCCAATGGGCCTCCGCATAATCCTTGCCCTCTTTCAAACCAAAACAAAAACCTTCTCTAAGAGCCACAATTACCTCAATTTTTGGCCCTCTGGAAGAGATCCGTTTTCCAATGAATGAATCTTCAATTCTCTTCAAAATCTCCTCAACTCTTTCTCTTGTTAGCTCCATTATCCACCTACCTTTCTTGTGTTTATTTTATCATAATTGTATGTATTTGTCAAACCGCAGTTCTTAGTGTAAAATCTAATTAATGACTATTCCAAAAGAAGTCAGAGAAACGATAAAAGCGTTAAACGACGCGGGATTTGAGGCGTATGCCGTGGGTGGATGCGTTCGCGATTTCATTTTAGGTCGCGAGCCATATGATTGGGATATCACTACCAACGCCAAGCCAGTTGAAATCCAGAAAATTTTTAGCCATAGCGTTTATGAAAATGATTTTGGCACTGTCGCAATAAATACGGAAAGCTCCAATCCTAAACTTAAAATAATAGAAATTACCACATATCGCGTTGAAGAAAAATATACCGACAAGAGGCATCCGGATGTTGTGAGATTTACTTCTAAACTTGAAGACGACCTGGCGCGCCGCGATTTTACCGTAAATGCTATCGCTTACGACGGAAAAAAATTCATTGACCCCTACGGCGGAGAAATCGATATCGCCGCTAAAACTATCAGAACTGTCGGAAGTCCGGATGAAAGATTCAACGAAGATGCTTTGCGGCTTATGCGCGCGGTGCGTTTCGCGGTTCAGCTGGGATTTACTATTGAAGAAAAAACCACCGAGGCTATAAAGAAAAATTCCGGAGATCTCGTTGCTATTTCAAAAGAAAGAATCCGCGATGAACTTATAAAAATACTAATAACGGACAACGCCAAATCGGGTATTGAAATGCTTAATAAATTTGAACTTTTAAAACATATTATTCCGGAGCTTGAAGAAGGTATCGGCGTCGGACAAAATAAACATCACATTTATACCATTTGGGAACATAATTTAAGGTCTTTGGATTGGGCCGCCACTCACGGCTATAAATTGGAAAATCGGATTGCTTCGCTTTTACATGATGTCGGAAAACCCAGAACAAAAAGAGGCGACGGACCCGATTCCACTTTTTATAATCATGAGGTTGTTGGCGCCAAAATAGCGGCGAAAATTCTGGAACGGCTGAAATTCCCCAAAAAATTCATAGAAAAAGTCGTTCTTTTGGTGCGTTATCACCTATTTTATTACAATGTTGAAGAGGTGACCGAAAATTCGGTGCGGCGGCTGGTAAGAAATGTCGGTCCGGAAAATATGGACGATCTTTTAGAAGTGCGGATCGCCGACCGGAAAGGATCGGGCGTGCCGAAAGCCGAACCGTATAAACTGCGCCACTTGCGGGCGATTATTGAAAAAGTTTCCCATGATCCGATTTCGGTTAAGATGTTAAAAATCAACGGTGATATTCTTATGAAAGAATTAAAAATTGATCCGGGGCACAAAATCGGTTATTTATTAAATATTCTTCTTGATGAAGTTTTGGATGACCCAAAAAAAAATACTGAAAAGTATTTAACGGCGCGCGCCGTGGAATTGAATGAGCGGCAACTTGTCGAACTTGAAAAAATGTATAAAATAGCTCAAACTAAAACCCGAGAAGTCGCCGAGGAAGAATTCAGAAGTATAAAGAAAAAATACTATGTAAAGTAATTAGCGGGGTGTAGTATACCGGCAGTACGCACGCTTCGGGTGCGTGAAGACAGAGTTCAATTCTCTGCACCCCGACCAACTGACAGGTTTACAATTAAAAAAATAAATTTATGGTTAAAATAAACGAAAAAATTTTGGATTTCAGTTTAGACGCGTTTCACGACCCCGCCTCCGCCAAGGCTTCGGCGGGCGAGGGAAAAATTAAAAAAATTAAACTTTCCGATTACAAAGGCAAGTGGTTGATCTTGTTTTTTTATCCGGCCGATTTTACTTTCGTTTGCCCGACCGAGCTTGAAGAGTTAGCCGAAAATTATAACGAACTTAAAAAATTGAATGCTGAGGTTTTGTCGGTAAGCACCGATACCGCTTTTGTTCACAAGGCCTGGCACGATAGTTCTCCGGCTATAAGAAAAGTAAAATTTCCGATGGTAGCCGATCCGACCGGAAAACTGTGTCGAGAATTTGGCGTATATATTGAAGAAGAGGGTCTGTCTTTGCGAGGCACTTTTATTATTGATCCCGACGGAGTTTTAAAGACCTGCGAGATACATGATAATAGTATTGGTCGCAGCGCCGCCGAACTGTTGCGAAAATTGCAGGCGGCTAAATTTGTCAGAGAAAATAAAGGCAATGTCTGCCCGGCAAGCTGGAGACCGGGACATAAAACTTTAAAACCTGGATTGAAACTAGTCGGGAAGATTTAAAACATTGTTATGCGAGGGCCTGTAGTATAGTGGTAATACACCGCATTCGCATTGCGGAAACAGGGATTCGATTTCCCTCAGGTCCATAAAACAAAAAAAACGCCCCGGAGCGAGAAGGATATTCTCTTCTCGCTCCGGGGGCTTGGGCGGCGCCGGCTACTGGCCGGCGCCCCCGCCCTTCTTCTTGGTGTGGCGCGGCGCGGTGCCGCTTCCGCGCCGGTTGTGCGGCGTCCGCGACTTGTGACGGAAACGAGTATAAACGGAGTGGTAGTACCCCCGCTTACACACCTTCCCCAGACCCAGGTGGAACTCCTGGTCGGGGCAGACCACCATCGGCTGGTCCGCCGCGAGCACGTTGGCCATGGCGATCAACTGTTTGCGAATCTGCATTTCATACCCTCCTATCGAAAATTCACATCTTGTGCCTCAATTATAGCAAAAAACACTAATTTTGTCAATAGGTTAAAAATTTAGGTTTATCCACAGTTTTTATTATTTATTTTCTAAATCCATATTATAATAGTAGAATCTAATCATTGTCGGTATAATAATCGCTCTCCTTGTAATAGGTGGGGTTGTTTTTTGGTACTTTGGCGGCAAAATTCCATTTACCGGTAAAGAAGAAAAGGGCGCGGCCGTTGAAGTAAAAGACGGACTGGGCGCGGAGGCGCTTAAGAAAACTAATAATCCTTTGTCGGGCGAACTTCCCCAAACCAACCCGTTTCAAGTAAATACTAATCCTTTTAAATAAATGGATACTTTTTTTAGAAAAAACTTTTTCATTTCACTGGCGGTATTTTTTTCTTTGCTAATCGGCTTTTACATCATTTTTATACGAGAAGAAAAAGTTCTCGCGCAACGATTTACGGAAGAACGCCGCGTCCCCCTTCAATTTGATTTTGTCAGCCAGTGGAACGGAGGCGAAGTGTCGGGAGCGACCGCGACAGATATCGGTAGGGGAAATAACGGCACTCTCCTTAGCGGCGCAACTGTTGCTTCCGGAAGATTCGGGAGAGCATTTAAGTTTAAAGCTGGTTCTTACATTAAAATGGATAACCCCGCGAGTTTAAATTTTGGAACCGGCCCATTTTCATTGAATGCCTGGTTTAAGTGGGATGGCGGGGGTTCATCCATAAACAACATTATCAGAAAATCCGATTATCCGATCAAGGGCCCCGGAGTGGGGTATTGGTTGAGAATTGGAACTAATGAAGGAAAATCAATTTTGGAATTTTCTGTCGGAGCGACTACCAACCCCGAGGGTCAGAGCTTAATTACCGCGCCTATCAGTTCCGGGGTCTGGCACTATGTTGTTGCCACAAGAGACAGTTCCGACAATGTAAAATTATATGTTGATGGCGAGTCAAAAGGTGCTGTAGTCCGGAAGGCCTCAAAAGCCGAGACAACGAGCGAGGCCCCTTTCACGCTCGGAGCGTGGGATGACCGGTTTTACCCGAGAGAATTTTTCTCCGGTCTCATTGAAGAGGTCTCTGTATACAACAGGGCGCTAACTGCCTCGGAGGTTCAGACAGCGCATAAAGAATTGCGCCAAATTCTTGCCGCTAAAGATTCGGGCGTGCCTTTTCCCGGCAATTGCAATACCAGGCAAAAATGTTTGAAATATTGCGAAGCGCCGGCAAATGCCTTAGAGTGTGTTGATTTTGCCGAAGCCGCAGGATTTATCAGCGCGAAAGAAGCGACGCAAGCCAGAAAATATATTCCTCTGATACAACAGGGCGTAACGCCAGGTAAATGCGACACCAAAGAAGCATGTGAGGCCTACTGCCAAGACCCGACCAACGCTCTTGAGTGCATGGAATTCGCGGTCAAGTATGAAGTGCTTCCGGCTGACGAACTTGAAATATTAAAGAAAATTCTGCCGTTTATGAGAGCCGGTAAGATGCCCGGCGGATGCAGGTCTAAAAACGAATGCGAATCCTACTGCTCCAGTGAAGGCAATTTTGAAGAATGCATGGAGCTTGGTTTGGAACTTGGAGTTATCAAGCCGGAGGAACTTGAGATTATAAGAAAATCAGGCGGCAAAGGGCCGGGCGGTTGCCGTTCCAAAGAATCCTGTGAAGATTTTTGCCAAAAACTTGAAAATCAAAAAGAATGCACGGATTTCGCCTTGAAAATCGGACTAATTACCGAGGAAGAGGCAGAGCAAGCCCAAGCAGCGGGAGATGTCGGACAGTGTTTCGCGGAAGCCGATGATAATATAATCTCCTGTTTCGTAACTAATTTGGGAACGGACCTATTTGAACAAATGAAAGCCGGAAAAATGCCGTACGATCTTGCGATTGTGGAAAAAATTAGAAAAGCAAAGACCTGCGTGAAGAAATATTCCGACCAGGCCACCGATCAATTGAGAGATTTTCTTAAGATCTTGCCCGTGGCCGATTCCTGTATTACGGCGGAACTCGGGCCGGACTTTATCGGACGTTTGAGACGAATGGCCGTTCCATGTTCTCAAATGAAAGGCATAAAAGGAAAAATGGAGGGGTGTTTTCTAAAAGGAACCGCCGCTTTGTTTGAACCGTGCGCCAGTAAAGAATGTAGTCAGGTCCAAAGCTGTATGTTAGAGGTAAGCAAGCCATTAATGGGCATTGCCAAGGGGGTTGAACCCAGTGACCCCGCAAAATCCCAAAAACGGGAATTCCCCAAGGTAATAACAGATAAATTCAACTCCTGCGGCATTGATCCTAACTTTGATCCCAATACCTGTGTAAGTAAGTCAACCTGTACCGAGTTCTTTTCTTGCCTTAATCCGAACGGAAAAGAGCAGCAAGGCGATCAGCCGATGGGCGAGATGCCTCCCGAACTTAAAACCCGGATGGATTCCTGTCAGAAGGAACTCATTGATGTTAAACTGCGCGAATGCACCAATAAGCCGACCTGTAGCGAAGTAAACGCCTGTCTTAAAGCCCAAATGTCAGAAGGCTCTAAGGGGGGCGATGAGGATAAAGGTAAAAAGCCCGAATTACCGCTCGATGTTGAATCAAGATTAATGGCTTGTCAGAAGGAAGAAATTCAGGCAAAACTTGACGTTTGTCTCGCTAAGTCCTGTTCCGAATTTGACGCTTGTGTAAATGCTCTTCAGCAAGGCAGTGGAAAACAGGGCGAACAGCAGCAACAGCAAGGCGAGCCAGATCCGAAGCTGAAAGCAAAAATTCAGGCCTGCGCGGATGAAAAAATTAACACCTGTATTGCAAAACCGTGCGATGAGTTTACTTCCTGCCTTAGCGCTTTAGGCCAAGGAGGCGGAGGAGGAGAAAAACAACAACAGGGGCAATCTAATCCGGCTATCGAAGCTAAAATGAAATCATGCCAGCCCAAGGACGGTTCCCAAACGCCGCCGCGATATCCTGACGAATCACAAATTAAAAAACAAATTGAACAACAAACTCAACAGCAGCAGCAGCAGCAACAGCAGCAGCAGCAATATCAACAACAATATCCGCAGTACCCTTATTTACCAGGCCAACCGCAAACATTGCTTCAGTATTCCTTATTTGGTACGATTATTAACTTATTTTTAGGGCGATAATTTGCGGCATTTTAAATTTCGTGATATATACTAATTATGATTAGTATTAAATTCATTTTATGAAAAAAGTAGGAACGGTTACCCATTATTACGGCAATATCGGCGTCGCTATTATTGCTTTAGCCGGGAAACTGTCAAAAGGCGACAAGGTTAAATTTGAGAACGGCAAGAATGAGTTTGAGCAAACGGTTGAATCGATGCAGATAGAACACAAAGAAATCGAATCGGCAAAAAAGGGTGATATTGTTGGAATGAAAGTTGACGAGAAAGTCAGCGAAGGCGCCGATGTGTATTTAATGGAAGAATAAAAACGCAGAAAGTACTGCGTGGAGGCTATGGTGTAATGGCAGCACAAGACGCTGTGGCCGTCTTAGAACGGGTCCGAATCCCGTTAGCCTCCCACTTTTTTACTTCATTTCTTCAAGCACAACGGTCGCATCAATTTCTTTTCCGCCGCGCCGCAAAATTTTCAAACGTAGCTTATCTCCCACTTCGTGATTTTGAATAACGTCGGAAAGCGGCAGATCTTTGGTTATTTTTTTTGCATCAACTTCAAGAATGATATCATGCTCCAGAACACCGGCTTTTTCGGCCGGACTGGCGGGTAAAACGCCATAATCGCCCGGCGTGGCTTCCGGCACTACCATCGCGCCGTAATCAACCGGTAAATTGTGACGCATTTTTAAAACCGGGTCTATTAAAATATATCTCAAGCCCAGAAACGGC
Source organism: Parcubacteria group bacterium (assembly GCA_016188835.1). GTDB lineage: Bacteria > Patescibacteriota > Minisyncoccia > UBA10092 > UBA10092 > JACPHB01. The sequence continues at coordinate 28,180 of JACPHB010000018.1, read as the reverse complement.
GCTCGTATTCGACCGTATTTTTTAATGTCTGCCAGAGCTTTTTTGGCGGCATTTACCGGAATGGCAAAACCAATGTTTTGGGCGCCAAAAACCACTGCTGAATTAATACCGATGGCTTTGCCGTTAATATCAACCAAGGGGCCGCCGGAATTTCCCGGATTGATGGCGGCGTCGGTCTGAATAACTCCCCGCAGTTCCTGTTGTTGGCCGTCCACCCCGGCTTGAGCAGTAATGTGACGCGAAAGGCCGGAAATAATTCCGGAAGAAATAGTGTTCTGAAATTGGCCGAGAGCATTGCCAATAGCAATGGCCGTTTGCCCCAAATCAAGATTTGTAGAATCGCCAAGTTCAATATACGGCAAGTTTTTGCCCTCAATTTTTAAAATAGCAATATCGTTTATAGGATCGCGAGCGACCACTTTGGCATGATATTTTTTTCCTCCGCTCCCGACTACGGTATAATCGGCTTTAGGATCAACCACGACATGTTTATTGGTTAAAACGAAGCCATCTTCCGAAATGAAAAATCCGGAGCCGCCGCCAATTTTTACGCGGCCATGCTCGTCAAACATTTCCGGCGGAATCTGTTTGTAAAGTTCTTTCGGATCGAAATTGAACGGCAGAAAAGGGGAAAAATCTGGAAAATTTTCCAATTTGGGAAGATTTTTGGCAATGATTATTGAGACCACGGCCGGCGCGCACTTTTTTACCACTTTAACTATCGGTGATTTTTCTGGCATAAATTTTTATTTGAAATTTATTATTAGTATTTATTACTATTTTATAGTATAAATTATAACTGTAAATATGTAAAATAGTTTTCATAGCCCTCGTAGCTCAATGGACAGAGCAGACCCGTCCTAAGGGTAAGATAGGAGTCCGATTCTTCTCGAGGGCATAAATAAAAAATTTATGAAAAAATATCAAAAAGAATTAGACAAATGGTTTACAAAAAATAAATGGCCGTATTGGCCGCCGCTGGTTATTTTAGCTCGACTTTTTGAAGAAGGTGGGGAATTGGCGCGAGTCGTTAATCATCTCTATGGGAAAAAGCCGAAAAAGAAAACTGAAATGGAACAGAATTTGGAGGAAGAAGTCGGCGATATTTTGTATACTCTAATTTGTTTTGCCAACTCCAATAATATTGATTTGGATAAAGCAATTGAGAAAACTTTTAAAAAAATAATGAAAAGAGACAAACATAGATTTGACGAGCAGAAATTGAAGAGTTGAAAAATTAGTAAAAAGTTGATATTTTTTAGGTTGTTATAAATCGGGCCGTTAGCTCAGTGGTAGAGTGCCTCGATGGCATCGAGGAGGCCGCGGGTTCAATCCCCGCACGGTCCAAAATTTAAAACCCCCGCCCCTCGACAAGCTCGGATTTCTCAAGATGTCTTATCAAAAAAGGCGAATTTGGCTTTTCATACGATTGCTAAAATAGAAGCGGGTGCAACGCCCAACCCCACCATTGATACTGTCAAAAAAATTGCGGACGCATTGGGCGTTTCGCTTGATGTTTTAATGAAGTGATTATGGCAAATAAAACTAGCAAAATTGAAAATCTTTTTAGCTTGAATAATAAACTTGCAGAGGAAATCCAATCTTCTCTACCTGTGATTATTAAATCTTTTGAAAAAACGAAGTTTAAATATACAAGCAAAGCTCTTTTATCGTTCATCCCTAAAAGTGGCTATTTGAATAGCGCAATTTTAGAATTATCCGGAAGTAAAAATGTTTATGCTACGGCAATTTTATCTCGTTCCATGATTGAACATAATTTTAGGCACCTTTATATTTATGTACGATCCCTAAACGATGATAGTGATGATGTTGGCAAAAGATATTACAAAACCCTTAAAGGGAACGAAGATCTTGAATCATTTACCAAAATCAATAATTACAGCAAAGCTGTTTATCCAGAAAAAACCAACTGGAATACAAAAGGGGAACATAACCAAGCAATTCGCGAAGTCGGAAAAGAATTTCGCATCGAGCAAATTTTCTTTTGTCTCATAGCAAATAATAACAACGAGAAAGATGAAATAGTAAAGCGTTTCAAAAAGGAGTATTTACTACAGAGATTAATTGACTATACAAATTTATCATCGGGAGTACATGGCGGACCCTTTGGAGAGTTAGCGCTCTTTAATCTTCAAAAAGATAAAGATAAATTTAACAAAGCTCTAGAAAAATTTGCGGACGACAGTTTCAATCTCCATTATAGTTTAGTGGAAGCAACCTACCTTTTTGCCTATTTAATGGACGACAAAATACAAACACACTACGAGAAAATTAAGAATTTGAGAGAAGCAAAAAAGATTATTCAAAATTAGAAAAAATTGATATAATAAAGTTATATGAATAGAAACCAAAAACATCTAAATCATATAGATGCCATTAATCTTGGATCTTATTATACTCCCGAGGTTATTGTTGATTTGGCTTATTCTATTTTACAAAAAAATATTAAAGATATTAAATATTTTTCAATAATAGATTCTTCTTGTGGTTACGGTTCGTTTTTGACAAGAAACAATATTGCGAAAAGATTGATTGGAGCCGATATCGATCAAAAAGCCATTTCTGAAGCAAAAAAAATAATTGGCAAAGTTGATTTTATCTGTCAAAATTCTCTTTTGAATGTTAGTCGTCCGAGTTTAACAATTAAGAATGATGAAAAAATTATAATCATAGGCAACCCGCCATATAACGATACGACTTCCATAATTCGCAATTCCATTAAAGATGCTTCCATTCAGGACAAAATCGATGCCGACATAAAAACTAGGGATTTAGGCATGTCATTTTTATTATCTTACGACAAACTAAAGGCGGATTATGTTTGTGTTTTGCATCCTTTATCATATTTAATCAAAAAAGCCAATTTTGCCCTGCTTTCAAAATTCGCCAAAAACTATAAATTAATTGACGGAATAATCATAAGCAGTCATGAATTTTCTGATACTTCTCGCGGAATGGCCTTTCCGATTTTGATCGCCCTTTATAAGGGGGAGGCGGAAGGAATGGGCTATGATTATATTCAAAATTATCAATTTAAAGTAAAGGAAGATGGCGTCTTTCGTTTAAAAGATTTTGATACGATAGTAAACTACGTTCAAAAATATCCAAATAAAAAATTTTTAAATAAAAATGACAAGCCGGTAGCAAAGTTTTGGACACTAAGGGACATAAATGCTCTTAAACGAAACAGAACTTTTATTGATGAAGATACTTACAATACTGTTTATGTCTTAATGGAAAAACTGCCTTATTATTGCTACATCGATATTTTTAAACAATATACGGACAGAATGCCATATTTCATTGGAAATTGCGATGTGATAATTGATAATGAAAAATTCGGAAAAATAAAAGAATGTTTTATCGCCCAAAGCGTTCACACAAATCCGGTATTAAAAAATAAATTTAAGTTTAGAGAAATTCCCGATGCCAAACTAAAAATAGATAACTATTTTAGGGAATTATTAGAAAGTAAATTCGGAAAAAAATATGCAACAAATTTTAATTAAAAAAAGACGAACAAACAATAGAAATACCGATTTTATTGACCGCTGTTAGCGGATAAATACGCATTAAAAATAGATCAATTTTGAATGAGTATGGAACGCCAGTTGCGGTTAAAAGAGACGGTTTCTTGTTGAGCAACTATGTTGAATGGCAAATCGGTTATGATGTGGTTAAAAAAGAAACAGAAAAACTTGCAGAATCATCGCTACCCGAAACTGAATTTATTGGAGCAAACGGAAAAGTCAAAGCACTTTACGAATTATCAGAATATATCTGGTATTTTTATAAATGGAATGTCATTACCAAAGCAGAATTGGAAAATGTTGTTGCTTATCTTAATTCCATACAAGACCAAAATTTGATTGATAATAATTCTGAGTTGCAAATTGATCGTAGTCATCCAATTGAAAAAAACATAAACGGATTTGATTTTGAATACACTCAGGTTAAATATCCTCTTTTGATTTACAAATTTAATGAATATGAAATAGTTACCGAAATAAAAATTACAGAAAAGCAGTATGCGGTTGGCACACAACCAATGTTATATTTATGTTTTCCAATTACAGAATTAAAAACAGAAAATAATTTAATCGGACGATGTGCAGAAGTGAAAGAAATTGCCCATTTTGAAATTTCAAAAAACAACATCAAGGTATTTTTGGAAATGCTAAAAATGTTTGGCATTCTATCTAAAAGCCACAAACACGACATTCTACAAATTATCAATACGATTATAAAATAATCTAAACAAGCACTTAAAGAAATTACTAAAACTGGCGGCGCGCCAACTTCGTTGGCATAAATTCCGGCGGCTTTCAAAGCGAGGGCGCGGCGGAAGGGAGGTGTGGGGGGAATTCCGCCGCGCCCGAGCGTTCCGCCGGAGCGAAGCGGAGGCGGTCAGTTTCTTTCAAAGAAATTTCGCGCAAAGTTTAGAATATCCCACCAAATCCACTTGAAATTACATATGTCTATAGAGAAACAAGAATCAAAAATAGAAAACGGCGGAGAGTTAAGAAAATATATTTATCACGATAATTCCGCGGGAGGCAAAGTTGTGTTTGAATGTGTCGCGAAAGACATACTTGAAGCAGATAAAATGTACCAAGAAAAAACCGGCAAAAATCCAGAAAAACAAAACCACATCGGGTGTTCTATCGAGAAAATTGAACTCGATATAGAAAAATAATAACTTGATTTCAATTGGCTCGGATTTAGTCCAAAATTTAAAATCCCCGCTCCAAGATTGTCGAGGGGCGGGGGTTTAATTTTCCGCGCTACTCGTTTTCCTTTTTCTTATCTAAAAATCGCTTATTCATATCGCGCTCAAGGTCTTTTATGGCCTCTTCTTTTTGACTTTCTCTGAGACGCTCCGTAGCTTTAGCAAGCCGCTCTTCGTGTTCGCGGAGCGCTTCTTCGGGATCCCTTCCAACCGCCCCCTGATTTTTTTATTTGCTAAAAAAAGTACAATGAGATATATCTTGTGGTAGTTTCTTTAATTTAATATAAAATCAAGTCGGAGGAAAATCGGATGAAATGGAGCGAGTTTAGAAACTTGCCGAATATTTTATCTCTTTCGCGGCCATTCTTTTTCCTCCCACTAACGGCTTTAGCCGTGTTGTGGCTGCAGTGGACGTTTGCGGGAGCGGTTATATACGTTATTGGCGCACTTACCGATTCGATAGACGGATGGCTGGCAAGAAAACAAAAGCAAGTAACGATTACAGGGAAGCTGATTGATCCACTGGCCGACAAATTATTTTTTGACCCTCTGCCTTTATTTTTTTACTCCTCGCTTTCCCCGTTTCTGCAACATCTTTTTATTTTTATTTACGTGCCGCTTGAATGCATCCTTATGTTCGGGGGACTCTATGCCTGGTTTGCCCCTTCACAAAACATTTTTTCGGTAGGAGCCAATAATGGAGGAAAATGGAAAACCGCGAGCATTATTATTTTCACCATTCTCCTGTTTGTTAACGAATTAATAACACCCATATCGGAAAAGTATCTTATCACAATGCTTAGCGCCGCAACAGGATTCGCTTTTATGAGTTTTGTTGGGCATATTAATTATAGTAAAAGTTAAAAACATCCCTGCGGTTTGTCCGGGGGAATTTTTTTATCCATTAAGCATTACTAAAATGTTTGGAAAATAAGTGCCGGGTCCCAGAGTCGAACTGGGCACGCCTTCCTCTTCAGGGAAGCGCTCTGCCGCTGAGCTAACCCGGCTTATAAATAACAAAAAGAATTTTACACTATTTTTTTGGTATCTTCAATAAGAGTTGCGCTATTGACCAAATTATCTTTTTATAGTTAAATACTCGCAATTCGTACCTTTATAAAATAAGGAGAAAAAGAGTAGAAATGAAAATCACGATTGAGAAGTTCAAGGAGTTGCTTCCGTCAATTTGCGATAAAGAAACTTCATCCGATCCGGATAACTGGACGCTTGAAAATCCCTTGTGGGGACACTGCGCCGTTGTTTCTCTTGTTGCCCAAAATCTTTTTGGCGGAGAACCGATGCGCGCCCCGATTACCCACATTCCAAAATTCGCCCACATGCGGACTCACTACTGGAACAGATTTCCTGACGGAACAGGTGCCCTAACCAAAGAACTTGATTTTACCGCGCCGCAATTTGGCAACGAATACCCATACGGTCTCGTTGCCGAACAAAGCACCCGCCGATATATTTTGTACGACCCTAAAACTGGAAAACCGCGGGAAATTATGAAACGCTATAAACTTCTTGCTTTTCGGTTGGCAAAAGCGCTAAGCAATAACAATCCGCTTTTTGACGACTCTATTTATAAGCGATGTTTCTATGTAGCATTAGATTCTCCCTGTCATAAAATGTGGTTTGGCTGTTTTCTAAGATATTACCACGATTATGAACGCGTGGGCGTGGCATATTGGCAAGAGATTGAGGGTTGTAATAAAACAATTCAGCCATTAAAATCCATGTGTGAGCCGTATTGTATCCGATTTGATATTCCATCAAGAACAGAATCAATGATTGGCGCCTGCGGACATGCGGAAGAACTTGTTTTGGCAAAAGCTGTTAAGGAAAAATTACCTCTTAGTGCATGTGAAATTTATGTGGCCGGCCTTTATAATAATGGATTGCCTTATATTAAAAGAGAGCCGGTTTTCACCTGCTTGCGCTGTGCTGTTCAAATTTATAATTTCGGAGTTAAAAAAATCCATGTACCGGTTGTTAACCAGTGGATTGCAATTTCGACTGAAAGAGCTCTTGGAACCGCGCGCGCTTATGCGATCTTCGAGAGAAAAGTTTAATTTAATAAGAAATACCCGACATTACGTCGGGTTTTTATTTAGCTTAATCAAATTATTAAAAAGCATTGCAACCATTATCGGGCCCATGCCGCCGGGAACGGGAGTGATAAGTTTGGCTTTTTTGGCGCAAGTGGCAAAATTAAAATCACCGAAAATTTTATTTCCTTTTTTACTAAAACCGAAATCAATTAAAACCGCGTTCCTTTTAATCATATTCCCGTTTATCAAACCGGCTTTTCCAACCCCGCTTATTATAATATCGGAATTATTAGTGTACCTCGTGAGATTGTTTTTTTGTCTTTCATCAATTATTTTAACTTTTACGCTTGAACACTTCGAACGCAAAGATTGCCTATGGGATTTATTTGCGTTTAGCCAGTTGAATATTGGTTTGCCGACCAATCGGCCGCGGCCGACAATTAAAATGTTTTTATTTTTGTAATTTATTTTGTATTTTTGAAAAATAAATTTAACCGCTTCAGCCGTTGGAGCTAAAACTTTCGGATTTTTAGATAAAGCATCAATGTCTTTTTTGGGATTTATAACGTTCAAAACAGATTCTATTTTTATGTGCTTTGGTAGAGGAAGTTGGACAATTATCCCATTTACAGACGATCGTCTGGAAGTGGGATAATTATTTTTGATTTGATTTTTGTTTAGTTTCATAATTTCCTTGGCTAATTTTTCTGTTGAAATATTCAACTCATGTCGAAAAATTTTAAAGTTGACACCTAAAATTTCCGCAATTTTAGCTTTTTGTTTTAAAAAACTTTCTGACGCCGGATTTTTTCCGACAAAAACTGCCCCGACGCTTAAGCGTCGGGGCAGTTTTTGGATTTCTTTTTTAAGCTTAGCCAAGATTTCTCCGGCCAAGTTCTTACCATCAATGATCATGTTTATAACCCGAAAACTCTAAGAAAATTCTTAAATAACGTTGACGGCCTTGTCGAAGGCGCGGCCGGCGGCGTTTCGGGCTCGGCAACCGGCTTTTCTAAAATAACAATCGTCGGCCTTATAAGAATTGAGAGCACGCTGTTTATCGTGTTATTTACTTTGTCAAAAACTCCTTTAACCGTAACCTGGGCTCCCTCAACAATCGGAGTTTTTACCAAAATTTCGTCTCCGTTTGATAAAGTTATGATAAATCCGTCACCTGTAACTTTTTTAATAGTCCCGGAAAACGACTGATGAAAATCTTTTACGGCCAAACTTCTAACTACGGCCGCCCTGACAGTTTTTGAATCGGCTGCGAGCCAGCCCAAAACATTGATTTTTTCGCCGGCTTGGAAATCAGAAAGCAACGCCGGTTCCTGATTGTTGCCGACCAGCGTGGTTCTTTCTTCAATCTGAATCAGATAGACATTATTTTCATTATTATGAAATAAACAAGGCAATGGCAAATTAGTTTTCCCGTTTTCGTAAACAACGCAGGACTTTTCGTTTCTCTGTATAACCTCCAAGGTTGTTGGCGGCTCGTCGACCGCAGGGCTCTTGAAAATTTCAAGATTGTTGAATTGGTAAAAACCGGCTGGCAAAGTTTTTAATGGAGCAATTTTATCAGCCGCCGCGGTTAAAGGAAAATTTTCAATGGCTAAAACATAAGAACCGGGCATAAAAGCCGCAAAAAGCCCTATTAAAGCCAAAATTTGAATAATTTTCTTTATTTTTGTACGCATAGTTAAGTTAAGTTAATAACAACTAATCCACTGTCACTATCCACTATCATAATAATGCAAAATATATCTTTTGGCAACTCTTGCCAAAAGGCCAAACTTTGATAAAATATTAAGCATTCTCGCCTTCGCGACTTTTGCGGGCTTGCCCCGCCGAAGCTCGCTACTGCGAGCAAAGGCGGGTGTCGTATAATGGTATTATGTGTCCTTGCCAAGGACAAGAAACGGGTCCGATTCCCGTCACCCGCTCAAAAATTATAAATAATTTTTGAGCGAGGCTCGCCCCAGTTTTGCTGGGCGGCCCGCTCACCTCTATGTATTTTGTCTATATTCTAAAAAGCTCAAAAGACAGCAGAACTTATGTCGGCTACACCAGTAATCTTGAGGAACGATTAAAAAGACATAACTCTGGACAGGTAATCGCCACGAAACACAGACTACCATTAAAATTGCTATTCTCTGAAAAATTTGAAACCGAGCAAGAAGCAAAGAAACGGGAACGATACTGGAAGAACGGAGGTGGAAGAAGGAAATTGAAGGACATTTTTAGTCGTCGATAAGAAAACCGAAAGAAAATAGAAAATAAGAAATGCCACATAGATGTGTGGTGTTTCAGTTTTCTGATATAAAAGAAAAACCAGACAGATTGCCGGGAATTTACTTAGCCAGAGTAACTGCGCCATTCTAAACCTTTTTCACCCATAGTTCCACCGTGATAAACAAGGGCATAAAGCGGTTGATAGGGCCATAATTTTTCCTTCTTTTCTCCTATCCACATAATCCGTTCTGTGCCGTGAAAACAGGAAATGTTACCCCATACCTCATTGTTATAAGCAAAGTTGCTAAAGTTGCTATTTTTGAATCTTCTGGTGGGGCCACGAAATGGTTTATCTTCTGGCACCTGTCTTAATGACAACTTCAAGAAATCGTAAATTTCCTCTGACCTCACAAGGTCAATTACTTCATGATAAACTCCTCCAAAATAGTTCATTACCCACACGAGTTTTCCATTCTCCCACACAAGTTCTTCGCCAATGAAAGGATTAAATCCATAATATCTATCTCTGTATCTGAAAATCCCGTTCTCATAAACTAATTCACGGGCACCATCTTCAAGGATTCTCTTGACCGCATTTTCAGACGCATAAGTATTTGTTTTCGCACTTACAAGGAACTGGTTTAGCTCCATAGATACCTCCTGCTTTCAAAATGGGATATTCTGAAACTATTGGTATCATATCCATATCTAAATGGCAAGTGGGTAGTTTCCGCCGATAAAAGATTCTAACGTCGTGCAATGTCTCGCTCAAGAGTTGACAAGATATTATTTTCATAATATCTTGTTTCTAAATATCTTGTTTCTAATTGAAAATTAACAAAAGGAGTGCGCCGATGACTTGTATTGCAGTAGCAACAGACAGACGAAAGACAGTAGTAATTGGTGGAGATTCAGCTGGTGTTGGGGACTTAAGTTTAACTGTGCGCAAAGACAGAAAAGTATTTAGCAAGAAAGATGAATCTGGTACAGAGTGGCTTTTTGGATTCACGACCAGTTTTAGGATGGGAGAATTAATCCAATATGAATTAGAGTTGCCAAAGATTACTCAAGAAGCTAAAGAGGATTTGTACGGATTTATGATTACAAGATTCATTCCCAAGCTCAGGGTATGCCTGAAAAAAGGCGGTTGGGCCCAAAAAGAAAAAGAGCAAGAGAGCGGAGGAACTTTTATCGTGACTCTCCTTGGACGAATTTTCGTGGTGCATAACGATTATCAAGTCGGAGAACCCGCTGACTCGTTTTATGCAGTTGGTTGCGGAGCTGATCTTGCGAAGGGCTCTCTGTATACTTCTCAGGGAAGCAAACATCTTAAAGAAAGAGTGCAGTTAGCATTGGAAGCCGCTCAAAGATTTTCTGGTGGTGTCAGAGAGCCATTTATTATACTTGAAAGCGGAACTTCTTAAGCCGTAATTAACAATACGGCTTTTTAATTGTTTGTATTTACAAAAATAGCACTTTGGTGCTATTTTTGTTTTAATTAACGTTCTTTAAAAAAGAAAGGATCGGAGCATGATCGGATATGTTTTGAGAATTTATTCCGGGAAATATTTAATCCAAGCTGATAATGACGAGCAAGCGAAAATTAAAGCTCAAAAAATGCTTGATGCAATGGGAGATATTCATGAAGTCACCGTTCTTTACCACATCAGAGAAGTAGCAAAATTCCCTGCTAAACCGTTTAAGCAAGAACTTAGAGACCCCGAAGAGCTTCCTGTATATTACGATAACTTGTAAAGAAATGAGGAGTAAAAACATGGGTGGCATTCGTCCTGCGCCGGATGAGGTTTTATTGGGTATTTTCAAGAGAGCAAAGATTACTGAACGAGAGCATGACCATATAAATTCTTTAATACGAAATATGTATCATGTTCCACGTCCTTCGTGGGCAACAAATCCAAGTGTCATTGAATTAGCCGCTTTACATGCTCGTATCGACATAAAAAAAGAACAAAAAAGAATTCGGAGAATGCCTTGAAAATATTGGCGTACTGGCTCCTGACTCTAGCAATAAGCATTATCGTTGCCGCCGCTCTTTCCGGACCGGTATTTTATCAGAGAGTGCTGGTTGAAGCCGGAAAATTGGAAGTTTTGAGTCACCGCTTTAATTCCATCTGGACATTCCGTATCGCCTTCTACCTTCAGTTTTTCCCGCTTTATGTAATGCTGACCATGGCAATATATTGGGTTTATGACAGAGTTGATTGGTTTGGAAATAGATGGTGGATTATTAGCCTAACCTTTCTGCTCGCAGACAGGATCTCGGCAACTTTCTGGATTTGGCACTTTAATAAGGAATTACCGGATATCTGGATGGTTTTAGGAATGATCGCTCTCGCAGGATTTATGACTATAAGTATGACGCAACGCAATTAAATAATTTTTACCGCCGAGGTATATACCGCGGCGGTTTTTTTATTTTTATATATCTGATAAAAATTGACAGAAAATTTTTTATTTGCTATCATACAATCAATACTAAATTTAACTATGTTTAGTTTTCTAACTAACAATCACCAATATGGAACTTATTTACTTGAGTTTAACCGGCGCCCTGGCTTTGGCGGCAGGGATAGTTTCGGGCTACATCATCCGCCAATTGGTAGCAAAGAAAAATGCCAACTCAATAGAAGCTAAAATCAAGGTTCAGCTTGAAGAAGCCAAAAATCAATCAAGGGAGGTTTTGCTTGAAGCCAAAGATAAGGCGGTAAAAATTCTTGAGGACACAAAAAGCCAAGAAAGAGAAAGGTTGGCGATTTTGTCGCGCCAGGAAGAACGCCTTAATCTTCAGATTAAAAAAGTTGATCAAAAAGAATCCGGATTAGAAAGCATTCGTGAAAATTTAGAGCGTCAAGCAAATGAAATAAAAAATATCAGGCAGGAAGCCGATAATTTAAAAATAAAAAGCCAAGAAGCTCTGGAACAGGTTTCCGGCTTAAGCCGCGAAGAAGCAAAGGCAAAATTGCTGTCAGAAGTGGAAGAAGATCATAAAAACGAACTGATACTGGCGGTGGCCAAGCTTGAAAAAAACCGTGTTGAAGAATTGGAAAAGAAAGCTCGGGAAATTATGACGGTGGCGGTTCAGCGCTATGCCCGGTCGCATATAAGTGAAATCACTACTTCAACCGTAGCTCTCCCTTCCGATGATTTAAAGGGCCGGATTATCGGCAAAGAAGGAAGAAATATCAGAACTCTGGAAAAATTGACCGGCGTTGAGGTTATAGTAGATGAGACCCCGGAATCAATCACTCTTTCTTCATTTGATCCATTGCGGCGAGAAATTGCCAAAACCGCGCTTATAAAGCTTATGGCTGACGGTCGGATTCAGCCGGCAAAAATTGAAGAAAAAGTTGAAGAAGCGAAAAAAGAAGTTACTAAAAAAATTATGGAAGCCGGTGAAGCTGCGCTGTATGAAATGGGGATTTTTGATTTGCCCAAAGAAGTTACCATGCTACTCGGGCGCCTGGCTTTCAGAACCAGCTACGGCCAGAATGTTTTAGTCCACTCAATTGAAATGGCACATATCTCCGGCATGATGGCTAAAGAACTCGGAGCCAATGTTGAGGTGGCAAAAAAAGGCGCGCTTTTACACGATATCGGTAAAGCGGTTGACCATGAAATTGAAGGAACTCATATAGAGCTCGGAAGAAAAATTCTCAAAAAATATGGCATTGATGAAGCTATTATTAGAGCCATGGAATCGCATCATGAAGATTATCCTTTCGCGACGCCCGAGTCATTTATCGTAACGGCGGCCGACGCTATTTCCGCCGGCCGGCCGGGTGCCCGACGCGACACGGTTGAAAATTATGTAAAACGGCTGAATAACTTGGAAACTATCGCTAATTCTTTTTCTGGCGTTGAGAGATCTTACGCTATTTCGGCCGGTAGAGAAATCAGAATTTTCGTCCATCCGGAAAAAATTGATGACTTAAAGGCCTTTCAGCTTGCCAAAGAAATGGCTAGAAAAATTGAAAGCGAATTAAAATATCCCGGTGAAATCAAGGTTAACGTTATCAGGGAAACGCGGGCAGTGGAATACGCGAAATAAATTGTGGTATAATTTCAACTGGTCGTTTTAATAAATAAAATAATAAATTTTAACCCATTCGACAAGCTCAGGGTTAATGCTGAGCAAAGTCGAAGTATTAAAAATATGAATAAAGACAAATTAGTTGATGTTGTATCGGCAAAACTCGGTTCCACCAAAGCCGAAGCCGAGAGGGCGGTAAACGCCATGCTTGATGAAATCACTTCCGCCCTGTCGCGGGGCGAAGAAGTGTCGCTTACCGGATTCGGCGCTTTCGCCGTTTCATCAAGAAAAGCCCGGCCCGGAGTTAATCCGCGAACCGGCGAGAAAATTCAGATTGCAGCTGTAAAAGTACCGAAATTTCGAGCGGGGAAAAATTTAAAAGAAGCAGTCAGATAAAAATTACCCCGCCCTTCAGCTGAAGGGCGGGGTTTGGTTTTAAATACTAGCCGCGGAGCCGACCGGCTTCCACCAGCCGTTTGCCGGCGTGGATGTAAGCAGCGGTTCCCATGCTTACTTTATTAGCTTGGCTTTCTGCCAGCACCTTATTAAAGGCATATTTCATTTTGGCTTCAAGACGCGCATTGACTTCTTCTTCGGTCCAATCAAGCCCTTGCAAATTTTGAACCCATTCAAAATAAGAAACGGTTACGCCGCCGGCGTTGGCTAAAATATCCGGGATTCTGAAAATGCCGCGGTTAAAAAGAATATCGTCGGCTTCAATCGTCGTCGGGCCATTGGCTGGTTCGGCAACAATTATGGCTTGAATTTTATCGGCATTATCTTTTGTGATAACATTTTCAAGCGCCGCAGGAAGAAGAATCGTGCAGGGAAGAGTTAAAAGTTTTTCATTAGTTACGAAATCGGCATCTGGGTAACCAACCACCGAACCTGTTTCTTTTTTAAACTTTAAAACATCATCCGGATTGAGGCCGCATCTGTTATAAATGCCGCCCTTAGAATCTGAAACGGAAGTTATTAAGAAATTACCGGTTTCATAAAACAATTTCGCGGCAATAGAACCGGCATTGCCAAACCCCTGAATAACAACGGTTCCCATTTTTTCATAACCCAAGTGCCGCAAGGCTTCAAGAACGGTAAAGAAAGTTCCGCGCGCCGTTGCTTCGTTGCGGCCCAAAGAGCCACCTAAAACAATGGGCTTTCCAGTAACAACGCCGGGGCAAGTGTAGCCGACAATTTTGCTGTATTCGTCCATTATCCAAGCCATCACTTGAGAGTTGGTATAGACGTCGGGCGCCGGGATGTCTTTATACGGCCCGATAATCGGCGCGATTTTTTCGGTATATTCGCGCGTCAGCCGTTCAAGAACCGGCAGAGACATTTTCTTCGGGAAATAATCGCGCAAAAACGCGATTCGTTCGGGTGAAAGACCTTCATAACAGGGGGCGATGCCGCCTTTGGCGCCGCCATACCGCAGTTCCATCACGGCGGTTTTCCAGGTCATTCCCATGGAAAGAAACTCCACTTCGGCCCGATTGACGTCAGGATGATACCGGATGCCACCCTTGGTCGGGCCACAATGGGAATTATGCTGAACACGGTAATAATTGAAAGTCGCTTCGGTACCGTCATCAATGGGAATAACAATTCTGCCGTCCAAAGCGCGTTCCGGTTTTAGAAGTTTCTGATAGATATTGTCCGGCATATCCATAAATGGCCGGGCTCGTTCAAGGTTCGCTAAAATCAGCTGTCTCGGATCCATTTTTTCCCTTTCCGTCGACGCTATAGATTAATTTTTAAAAAACAATCTGCTTTTAAAATAGTTTAAAATCATAAAATCGTCAACCCTGTAACAGAATTTTGATACTTACATTATTTTTCGTAATATCCCAACGATCGTTGCTGATTTCCGAAACAGCCAAATTTTTGATAAAAAAATCGCCTCATGTTGATTTTATTTTACAATATGCTATAAATAAAATAAGTTCTTTGTTTTTTATTAAGAGAGTGGCGGTGATAGCAATGGTGGAGCGCAATCGGTTAATTCGTTTCCTTAACAACATTTGGGGTTTAATATTAATATTGACAGGTGGAGCTGTGTTGTTGATTATGTTAGCCCTGTCTTTTGGGGTGATAATTGTGTGGTTTTTTACAGCACTCGGATCTATTGCAGCTTGGTTGCCGATTTTATTGGCTAAACTTTTGGGAATATTGTAAATGAAAACGAAAAAATTGTCTGCAGATGGTAAGAATCGCTCAAACACCAAAAATTACAATCAGTTTTTAAGAGATATTAGTAGATTAATAAAACAATATAGAAAAAGAAAAACAGTTAAAAAAGAGAAAAAGAAAGCCCGCAAATAGGGCTTTTTATGTTGAAAAATTAATAAAAATCCGATAAAATATAATAAAATTTGCGGGTATCGTATAATGGCATTACCTCAGCTTTCCAAGCTGATGACAGGAGTTCGATTCTCCTTACCCGCTTCATCAAATTCCCAAAAACCCCGCGGAAGCGGGGTTTTTGGGAATTATTAAATATTTATAAAGCGACCTTTATAATTTTATAACGTCTTGTTATCGAACTCGGTTTCGCCCCTTGCTAAAGCAAGCTGGATCGCGGAGCTGATTATGTTTCTGAATAAGAAAAAAATCATTGCCGCAGACCCTATAATTGAAAGTTGCACGCCAAGGTGAGTTCTTAAGAATAAGTTAACCGCAAAAGACGCAAATACTGTTGGATGGGCCATATTGTTTGACAAAATAGATGTCGCGTATTCCATAACTCTCGCGACATAAACCTGTTCGCCCAAAAAATACATGAATACGGCAAAAGCGGCAATTTCCGAAATAACATACGGCAACACTTTTCTGCCGAACCAAATAAAATACACCCTTCTCATTATTTTTGTTTTTAAATCAGTCATGTTTTGTTTTTATCATTATTAACTAAATCCTTAAGTATTTTTTTTGCCCTGAATAGCTTCATTTTTAACGCCGGGATAGTAAGCGACTCTTTTTCGGCTATTTCTTTATATGGCTTATCCTCAATATAATATAACGATACCAGACGGGCCAAAGGTTTCGGGAGACGGGATATTAAATCGGCGGTAATGGACTTGGTTTCGCTTTCTAAAACAATGTCTTCGGTAGAAAGATGTTTCTCGCTGGCAAGCTCAAGGTCTAAGGGATCGGCGGACTCCTTTTGCCACTTTTTGCTTATTTTCCGATAACGGCTGATGGCCGTGTTAACTAAAATTTTATAAGCCCAACTTTTAAACTCAATGCCTTGGAGTTTTTTAAATTTTTTTCCGTGAAGATAAATTTTAACGAATGTTTCCTGAACAATATCCTCGGCTTCCTCATGATTTTTTAAAATACCAACGGCTTTTCTTACAAAGGCCTCCTCGTAGCGGTCAACCAAAATTTTAAAAAGCGCCGGCTTATTTAAGGAAGCAGTTAAAATTTCTTCGTCTTTTATTTCATTTTGATTTGTTTCTAAAATGTTCATTTTTTAATCGGTTTTAATATCCCTACAATATCTTAAACGCAATAAAAACTCAACTGGTCGGGGAGCCGAGAATCGAACTCGGACTATATGCTCCCAAAGCATACGTACTACCACTATACTACTCCCCGCCTTAGCCCGCCGTAGCGGGCTTCGGCGGGCAAGGCCCGCTAAAAACCACGAAGGAGGGTTTTCACTTACTATACCAAAAAATCAGTTGAATTTCAACCTATTTTGTTATATACTTTTATTTGTTTTTATATTTCCCCTCGTAGCTTAATGGATAAAGCAGCGCTCTTCTAAGGCGTTGATAGGGGTTCGATTCCCTTCGAGGGGACACTGACTTGACACAAAACAACCGTTGTATATACAATGGATATATGAAAACACTAATTAATATCAAGGCCGATGTTGACGTGAAGAAGAGGGCGCAAAAAATTGCCAAAGAGCTGGGCATCCCGCTGAGCACTATTATCAACGCGTATCTCAAACAACTGGGCCGCGAACAACGGATAAATTTTATAATACCGCTTCGACCCAATAAAGAGACCGCAAAATTACTGCGCCGCGCAAGCAAAAACTATTGTGAGAGAAAAAATATCTCTCATGCGTTTTCCACTGCAGAAGAAATGAATGTCTATCTTAACTCATGAAAATAATCCTCCATCGGAATTTTAAAAAGCAATACAAGAAACTTCGTAATGGAGAACGGCGGAGATTCAGAGAACAGATAAATTTATTTCTCAAAAATCCATTTCATCCTTTGCTTAATAATCATTCCCTTCGGGGAGAATACCGGAGTTATCGCAGTATTAACGCTGGCGGAGATTTACGGGTAATTTATGAGGAGATAGATTCTCACGTCGCGCATTTCATTACAATCGACACCCACAGCAATCTTTACGAATGATTAACAAAATAAAACGGCCTAGATAGCCGTTTTGTGGGAAATTTATTTTAAATCTAATTTTTGTCAGCTTTTTCTTTAGCTTGCAATAGTATAAATTCCCATTCATCTCTAGGCGCTTTTTTAAGAATTTTAGCTACCCTATCAATTGCCTTTAATGCTTCAAACGTAATTGGAGCCAAAGGACCTGATTTCATGACGCGCCTCCCTAAGGAATTATGTTAAAGTAATCTTAATAGTAATAAAATTAAAACTAGTATGTCAAGCAAAAAAGAAAATAGCAAAAATGCTGATTTTTTGTTTGACGTGAAACATTATTGACGTGAAACATTATAGTTGTTAATCTTTAGTTTGAAAGAATAGAACCTTAAAATTAGAGGAGAAAATGAGCTCATCTGCCAAGATGGATAACAACTGCGCTTTCTGCGACCGAACTAAGTTTGAAGAGCGCATTATCGCTGAAAATAAAGCTTGGTATTTAATTGCTACTCTCGGTCAAATAAGGGGCGGCTATGTCCTTATCGTCCCTAAACGGCACGTGCCATGCATCGGAGCAATGAAAGAACAAGAGATTGTTGATATTGATAGCGCATTTCACGCTGCAAACAACGCTATTAATATAGAATACGGCATAAAGCCAATTATCTTCGAACATGGTATTGTGTGCCAAACGGTTCAGCATGCCCATCTTCACCTTTTACCAGCCAAGATTCGTATGTGCGGCAAAATTTACCATGATTTCCCCCAGCGCGTAAATTTGCTTTCTGGATTCGCTCAAAACACTTAAATGCAACTATGATATGACCAAAGGAAAGAAATATCTCCTCTGGAGCACTCCGGAAGGCCTGCTTAAGGCCGTAATAGATCCGCCAGCGCCACCGCAATATTTGCGCATCGTAGCCGCTGAACTTGACGGCCACCCCGAACGCGGGAATTGGCTATGGACCCACCCGGAACTCGATAAACAACTATGGCAAGAGACCATTAGCCGCCTTAAGCCATATTTTTTGTGAATCCCTTAAGAGTTTCATCCCCTTAATGTTTCACGCTTGTCCCTTACACATGTTTCACGTGAAACATGTGTGATGGGATGAAACATTAGAAACGCCAAAAAAATAACCCCCGATAGCAAATGCTATTCGGGGATTTTTAGTTTTTTACTCATTAAAAATAAGCGCATGCGATATATTTTGTCCTCATATTCCGCTTGAAAAACTTCATGAAGGTAGAATCCTAAAGAAACAAGTTGGATTATTAAAAGAATAATGCCGGTACAAAAGTAAAAGTTGTTTTTCCATATTACGCCGGCTAAGTAGAAAACCATGCCAAAAGCGGTGATACCGGTGTGAAGCCGCGCCCCAAGCGTTGTCACCAAATCGCTCAATAGAAATTCTTTCATAAACTCAAAATACGGCTGATCTCGCCTTTCGCGGCGCTTCTCTCGCTGGTAAAGCCACACTCCCAATAAGATCAAAAACATACATATTGCGGTTACTGATAGAACTACGTTCATAATAAACAATGCCGGCCATTCGAGCGATTTTGTTACGTAAATGCTTAAAAATATCATCCATAAAATAAGTAAAAAATCTCTAGTGTGATCTAAAAATGTTCCTAAAGCCGTAACATTATTGTTGTTTCTCGCGACAGGGCCGTCTAAAAGATCAGTAACCCACGCTAAAGTTAAAAACCATATTTGGCGCCCAATGTTATTTTTGAGGTAAAATAGGTCAAAAATCGCCCAAATAAGAACAAAAAATCCTAAAACGGTCAAATGGTTTGCCCTTATTCCTATGACCGCAAAAACATCGGTTACCTTGATTCGCTTAAAAAACCAATCGCGCCATTTTTTCTCGAGCGGCGTCCAATACCCCTCTTTTTCCTCTTCGGCCATTGTATTTCCTCCAAATTTTTAAAGGCCCAGTTTTTAATAAAAGAATAAACAAAATGCGGGGAAAATGCAATTTTTTGATGCTTCGACTTTGCTCAGCATCAATCCTGAGCTTGTCGAATGGATTGATTTTTTGCGTTACAGATGATATGTTACATCCCATCACACATGTTTCACGTGAAACAAGTGTAAGGGACAAGCGTGCAAC
This sequence comes from Parcubacteria group bacterium, assembly GCA_016188835.1. Lineage (GTDB taxonomy): Bacteria > Patescibacteriota > Minisyncoccia > UBA10092 > UBA10092 > JACPHB01. The sequence goes on along the minus strand of JACPHB010000018.1, from coordinate 8,621 downwards.
AATGACTACCGAAAAACAAAATATAGGAAAATTAGGGGAAGATATTGCGGCAAAATACTTGGAAAACCACAATTATAGCATTTTAGAGAGAAACTACCGGAAACCATGGGGCGAAATTGATATAATTGCGTCGGAAAACGTTAAAAAAAACCAGTTCTTGGCTCTAAAGAGCCAAGAACTGGTTTTTTTCGAAGTCAAAACTCAAAATCAAAGATTTGAATGGCGGCCGGAAGAAAATGTAACAAGACATAAAAAGCGTCAACTATCAAGAATTGTCGCAACTTATTTAAAAGAGCATAGAATTCCAGAAAGTCAAGATTGGAGAATTGACGTTTTGGCAATAAAACTGGACTTTGAAACAAAAAATGCTCAAATAGAGCATATTGAAAATATTGCTTTAAATTAATTATTGATTTAACGCGCCTTTGCGCTGTTTAGAAATATAATTTGCCCATTGTAAAAGCACAAAGGCTCTTGTGGTATCATCGGCCTTCATTAACGCCTCTACACTGTCTAAATTATAACCCCAATAAGCATATTGACCAAAAAATTCGTCCTTTGAACAAAAACGTTTTTCATTTAACGCTCTTATAACGCTTTCGGAATCAAACCCCCACTTTTCTTTTAGAGCGTCAAAATTTTTGCCGATTGTTTTCAAAAAACGCGGGACTCTTTGCCACTTCCATATGTCCTCAAACCGAAGAAGGTTAAGAAAGTCATATCGCATCCATTGGATTTTAAGTTCCGACATTTGCTTTTTTACAAAATCAACTTGGTGGGCCGCGAACTCATAATACCGGGACGAATATTCTTGATAAAGGTTTTCAAGAGACTCAGAATCTTCTTCGGGAAAAAGCTCTTTTAACTTTTTTAGTATTCCTGGATTTTCTTGTTCAGGATAATCGTATAATCCTTTCTTCTCTTGTTTAAGTAAAAAATCAGTATGCTTGCTTAATATTTTTTCCACGTTTTTTTCCGGTGAATTATCATAGTGCATCAATCCTTCCAACGTGAGATTCCATAATTCATCTTTTAACTTATTAGTAGTCCAAAAAATAAAGACGTCATCAAGCAGGCGTCGCGGTTCACTATACTCCGAGCGTTTTACTTCTTGAATTGACGGCGCATTCTCTTCAAAAAGACGGTAAGAAATACGATGAGCTACTTCATGCGACAACATTGATTTATAAGCCGATCCTGGAAATACAATAACATCGACATCGCCCAACTCCTTAAATCGCCGATTATGAGTAAATCCTCCAACCTTAGAAGATTCTTTAATATTTTCTTCAGACACCGCAGCCGATTGGCTATACACTTTTGCAAAATCAAGTTTATTCGGTAAATATACTGTTAAAATATCACCCAAAGTTTTTGCGCTTACAGTCCCTTTTGGTCTGTGTTTTTTACCATCCCCGATAAGCTCGGAAAATATTTCATCGGATTCTATATTCCTTAAATGCTCTTCTATTTTTTGCCTCTTTTGAAACATTTCTTCTATTGCTTCTTCTACTGCCGCCTGGCTTTCCGGGGCTAATTGCGAGAGTTCACCTCTAATTTCTTCCATAATAATATGCCAATCTTTTTTTACGCTACCCAAAATCCCTCTTTCGGTAACTTTGTCGAGGATATTGCTGAGTAAAAGATTGTGCCGTAAATATTCAAATTCTAACGCTGCCCTTTTTTCGGATTTTTCTTCTTCGGCCGGCAGTTCTTCTGTAAGATTTCTTTTTTTAAAATTCTCTTGAATTTTTGAAACGATTTCTTTCTTAATAACCTCTCGGAGTATTGTTTCCGCAGTGATTTGCAACGGTTCCGATTCCGATTCTTCAACCGCGACCTCAATTTTTGGTTCAGTTGGCAATTCTTTCTTTAAATTTTCGCCAATGTTTATTATTTTTTCTCCCATTTTATTATTAGTGATATTACTTAGATCCTACGACCAAGAACTATCGGGTAATTTATCATAAAGTAATTTAAAAATCTTCTTTTGAAATTCCGCGATGATTGGATTTTCGATTATCAAAACTGTTTCCGTATTATAATCTAAAAACGCCACTTTGTCGCCATAAATGATTTGGGTGATATCATAATCAAAAAGTCCGTAATTGTTGGGAATGAATTTAACCGCTCGATCCAACCGAGGTTTTTTGCCGATCATTGTGTTTTCGTTGGTAATCACAAATCGCTGCAATTGTTTCTGGTCGCGAATTTTTCTATAATCGCGCGGCAAATATTCAGAGCTCTTTTTTGAATCCTTCACCGAGCTATAGCGATAAAATATATCGCCTCTTTTTAAACTATGCACCAAGTCATTTAACACGAAAGTAATGGCATTTTTGCCTTCTAAAAATTTCACCAATGGTTTTTTCTCTCTTGCGTTATAGCTGGCACGCAATTCCGGAATAATATCTTCTAATTCATTTGTTAATTCACTGACTAAATTTTTTAATTTTTCCGGCTCTTCCGCGATGTAAAACCTTTGTTTGCCTTTGTGAGAAATCGTTACTAGCCCCTTGAACATAAGATTGGGCAAGTTTTTGTAAATTGCGGGGCGATAAAGACCTGTCTGTTTTGCTATCTGGGTAATCAATAGGGGCCCACGCTCTATAAGAGAGGTATATATTTTTAATTCTTTGTCATTCAGGCCAATTTTATTCAAAATATTGATTTTTGTCATATTATGTATTAAATGTATTACACATTATTATATTTGTCAATAATGCTTTATTTTAAGGAATTTTTTACTATATTTAAATATTTTAATAGTTCAAAAATACACTATTTGTAAAAATTTAATACATTTATTTTTAGATGTGGTAAAATATATAACAATAACGGCAAGTATCTTAATAAGCAGTAAAACGTACTCTAGATAACCTGGCTTGGCACGCGAGAGGGCGCGGCAAGACCGGGATCTGGGGGAATAACACAGCGAAAGGAGGTGAAACATGAGCCGATCTGGTCGCGTCGCGATCGGAAACTGGTCCTACCCGCGCATCTTCTTCCATACAGGGAATGCCCTGATGGTGGAGATCGCGCGGACAGGCTGCTGGCCATGCTCGCTGTGCGAACAGCGAGTACGGGCAGTAGATCGCCGGCTTCAGGAAGCAGGTGTCCGATATAAGTGGGCTCCGTCAGGAGTCGCACAGTATGTAGACATCGAGCTTCCGACCGGGAAACAGGTAGGGGTGGGTGACTACCTCAGCCAAGTTCTCGGAGTCTCTGTGCGGGAAACCGCCTAGGGAACAGCCGATCATCCGGCGCCGTGAGGACGGCGCGGCAACAGAAGATCCGACTGTCCCTCCACCAGTCGATCATCCTATGCGGCGTGTCAGCGCAAACGACAACCGCGGGGCAAGGCGACTTCAGCCCGGCAACAGAAAAGTCGCGAACCACCGAAGAAGTACTTCGGTGGCTTCTTCTTTTTGCGCCATTAACTATTGATTCTCGGAATCAATAGTTATGTTGACAGTAAAATTTAAAGTTATATGCTATTAGTATAAAAGCACTTTAAAATTTTATAAAAGAGGATTCGAAATGAACAAGAGAAGGCAAAATTTGGTTGAATTGGCTTACAAACATCTTCCAAGAAATTACGCTCCTCCGGATGATTTTGTGCTGGAAAAGGGGTCGGGTTGTTATCTTAAAGATGTTAACGGAAACATGCATCTTGATATGCTTGCCTGCTATTCGGCCGCAAATGCGGGTTATGGCAACATAGCGGTAATTAGAGCTATCCAAAAACAGATTGCAAAAGGCCTTGTGTGCAACGCCAATTGTTTCTGGGAAGAGCAAAAAATTCTTTTTGCCAGAGATTTGGCTGAATTTTGCAGTAATTTCGGCTTAAGCGGATTTGACATTGTTTTACCTATGAACAGCGGCGCCGAAGCGGTTGAAACAGCGCTAAAAATCGCGCGCAAGTGGGGCTATTTAAGAAAAAATATTGCCGCTGACAAGGCAGAAATAATTTGCTGTGAAAACAACTTCCATGGCAGAACCTTAAGTGCCATCAGCATGTCAACCGTGGCTCAATACAAAAATCATTTTGGTCCCTTAATTCCCGGTATTAAAACAATTCCTTTTGCCGATATTGCCGCTTTAAATGCCGCAATAAACACCAATACTGCCGCATTCCTGGTTGAACCGGTGCAGGGCGAAGGCGGAGTCATTATTCCGCCCAGCGGTTATCTTGCCGAAGTTAGAAGGATCTGTAATAAATCAAATGTTTTGTTCGTCCTTGATGAAATTCAGAGCGGTTTTGGCCGAACCGGAAAAATGTTTGCCTGCAATTACGACGGTGTTAGCCCGGATATGATAATTTTGGGAAAAGCCCTTGGTGGAGGATTGCCGATTTCCGCGGTTGTCGGCAGGCCTGAAATAATGGATGTTTTAAAACCGGGAGACCACGGCTCAACTTTCGGCGGTAATCCCTTGTCTTGTGCCGCGGCGCGGGCTTCACTGCGTTTTATGCGGCGCTATCGGCCGGACAGGCGGGCAGCTGAATTGGGATTTTATTTTAAAAATAAACTTAAGGGGATAGCGGCAAAAAGCCCGCACATCAAAGAAGTAAGAATAATTGGTCTTTGGGTTGGCATTGAAGTCCACAGTACTAGCCCAAGAGCTCACAGTTTTTGTGAGCTGCTTTATAAAGAAGGAATACTTTGTAAAGAAACTCGGAAGTACACTATTCGCATGAGTCCGCCTCTTACTATTAGCAGAAAAGAACTTGATTTCGCGCTTGAAAAAATCCAAAAAGTTTTTACTTAAAAAATTTTACCTCCATTGCATTTGGAGGTTTTATTATGTAAATTTAGAAATATGGGCGCATAGCTCAGTTGGTTAGAGCGTCGCATTTACACTGCGAAGGCCCTCCGTTCGAATCGGAGTGCGCCCACTTTGTATTCGGAAATCAGCAACGATCGTTGGAATATTACGAAGACTAATTAATTTCATAAAAATTTGACAAATCATTTGGCGTATTCTAATGTAAAAGCGTTACGATAGTAACGGAGCGTTGTTCCTTGACACCTCGATGTTACTCGGTGTCTCACCCGCAAACGTGGGCTCGACAGGCAAGCCTTGCCCCTGTAGAAGTGCAAGGTAAAACCAGCCGTCTGACAGCCAACCTCGGCTGTAGAAAAAGAGGCGCGCGATGGGTATAAGTGGTCTTGACGGAGGAAGTGCGGCGCCTTCGGGCCGCCTACAGGTTTTTGAACCAAAAATTTTTCCGTATTTGCATACCGGAAAAAGTTTGGTTTTTGTTATTGCCAGAAACGGCATGGTTTGGGGAAAGCGTTTAGATGACCAAAGCTCAAAAGGCGACATTGAACTCGAAGTTTTTTGGCCCAGAGAAGATGGATGCTTTTTTCGCGTATTCGGTCAGAAAGTCAGTTATCCGTATAATATCGCAAATTATCAGCGAGATGCAATTTCAAAAGAACAGGCCCGAAAAATAGAACTCATTTTATCAAAGAAAGAAGAAATTCAATACGAACTCGGAACTTTGATGGTGCAGCCGTGGGCTACCAATGATCCGAATTATGAAGGTGGGCATCGTTTTCCGCAATATCGGAAAATGACAGTCAAACCCCAACTCGATTTTCCGTTAGGCGATCCGTGTAAGATTGAAGTGGTTGATTGTTCATATATGCCGGATGCTAACTGCTGGCATTATGAATCGACGCTTCCATTCCCTATTCGTTATAATGACCAATTAGTAGATTTCGAATTTTTTACCGAAATAATTGATCATGAGTCGCGCTATAATATCGGGACATTAGAGCACCCGGCAAATTTTTCTGGAGCAGGTAGTATGTCGTCTGTTTGGAAAGAAAATAGCGGTAGTCTTGCAGGCAGTATTGTATCAATAAAGACGTTCATCGCAAAGTTTTCTGAAAGAAGTTTTGATTTTTCAAAGAGCGAATTCGAAGATGATCTGATATTTAAAAAGAAACTAAGGGTAATGTATGGAGAAGTCGACTTTTTTGAGTATTTTGAATTTGATGATGCTTCTCTTATATTAACTTATCAAAAAATCAATAACAATCTTCGGTCTTTATCCTGGATTCTCGCTGTCGCGCAAAATAAACTGGTTCGTGAGATGATGCGGTTAGCTTCCAATAATCCGTATTTGTTTGCCCCGCTAATTCCGAAACATTTGAAGTAGTAAGCAAATAAAAGTTTAAAAGCGGCCATTTGGCCGTTTTATTTTAGCATTGACAGAATAAGGATGAGGAGTTATAATAGAAAAATTAGATTCAGGAGTTCTTTGTAAGATTATATAAACTATATAAACAAGAAGAGAGGGTAAATATGGCCTATAAATGGGGCGGTAAATGTGGGATTTCTTTAATTCCCCCCAATATAGTAACTCGTGTGAATAAGAAGAAAAAGAACAAACGTTCTCGGCATCGGTGTCGGAACTGTATTCGCTATAGATCTTTAATAAACTACATTCGTTACAATATTCAAAATCGGATACCAACTTCAGCAATTAGACATATTAAAGCGGCCATAGAAAACAATGGGTAAAATGAGAAACGGAGGAAACCGAATGGCACATCCCTATAGTAAGCTCCGCGAAATATTAATCGCCAATAAGAAAATAAAAGAATTAGAAGGCCGTGTTGCTAAAGGGATTCAAGTTGCTGCCGATTTAATTAAAGAAAATTACAAGCTTGAAAAAGAGTTGGAAGAAACTCAAAAACAGCGGGATTGTTGGCGCAAATTTTACATGAAAAAAATAAGACCCGACGAAAAAGTTCCTTGTGATCGTAGTAAAGCCATGGTTGTTTATGGCGAAATAGATATTAGCGAAGTTTTACATAGATAGAGGGTAGTAGATATGCTCCATGGGACACGTGTCCGCCTATGGAGTTTTTTATTTTCGTTTTTTCCCATGAAACGCTTGATGGACTTCTCTTAATTGTTTATCGGTAATGTGGGTATAAATTTGGGTAGTGGTGATATTTGAATGCCCCAATAGCGCCTGAACCGAACGGATGTCGGCGCCGTTTATCAGTAAATCAGTTGCAAAGCTATGCCTTAACGAGTGAGGAGTAATCTTTTTTGTTAACCCAGCTTTGGCCGCATAGTGTTTTACCAATCGTTCTACACTGCGAGTTGTTAACCGCAAATTGTCTTCCTTTGCCGGATTTTTTGTTTGCCGAATAAATAACGCCTCGTCCATATCTTCCCGCTTCTGTAGATAATTTTTAAGCGCTTCTTTGGCAGTGTCGGAAATAAAAACCAGCCGAATTTTATCGCCTTTGCCGCGCACCGCAAATTCTCCGGACTTAAAATTAATTGAATCGCGATTTAAACCGCAAAGTTCCGAAACCCGAAGGCCCGTTGAAAACAAAAGCTCTAAAATGGCGCGATCGCGCAAAGATTTAAACGATGTTTCTTCGGCCGAATGCAATAGGCGATCCAATTCACCGCTTTCTAAAAAAATAACCTGCCGCTCGGACTGTTTGCCAAGCTCAATTTTATCCGCCGAAAGGGTTGCAATATCGCGTTTTGCCAGATATTTTAAAAAATTGCGTAGAGCGATCAAATAATAATTTTGGGTATTCTTTTTCAAAACACCAGGTTTGTGGTGAGCTTGCCGAATCCATTGAACGGGTTGTCTATTCAACCAAAGCCGATATTGCCTTACCAAATCCTGTGATATCTGTTCCGGCTTAGAAATTTTGGAGTATTCCAAAAAGCGCTTTAAATACCGCTCATAATTAACCCGCGTTTTTATTGACCGATTTTTTTCTATTTCCAAATGGTCAAGGTAATCATTTAAAAGCGTTTTTATATCTAACATTTGAATTTATTATAAAATGTTTTGCGACATTGCTCAATATATATATTTTTTTCATCCGAACGCAAATTTATCCTATAGGCAAGCTATGCGTTCAGGATAATAGAAAATAAATTCCGATCTTTACGAAAATCAATAGCTGTGATATCATCTTTTTATAATGTTAAAAACCAAGGAAAAACAGAAAATAATAGAAAAAATCAAAACCCACGATACTGACACCGGTTCGGCCGAAGTTCAGATTGGCATACTAACCGAAGAAATCAAGAAATTGATGAAACACTTGAAAAAACACCTGAAAGATAACCATTCGCGCCGCGGCCTTTTGGGCATGGTTTCAAAAAGAAAGCGGCTTTTAAATTATTTGGAAGAAACCAACGAAAAAAGATATAATTCAATAGTGAAAAAATTAGAGTTAAAAAAATAATATTTTTTCATTCGTTGATTGCCATGATATGCCTATAATAAAACACAAAGACCAGAGAGTAGCGATTTTACTTGATGTTCAAAATCTTTACCACTCGGCAAAAAATATTTATAATGCCCGGGTTAATTTTAATGAAGTTTTGAAAGCGGCTTTAGCGGGCCGCAAGTTGGTGCGCGCCTTAGCTTACGTTATAAAAACAGAAACGGGAGAAGAAACGGCTTTTTTTGAAGCCCTGACTAAAATGGGCATTGAAACAAAAATGAAAGATCTTCAGATTTTTCCCGGCGGAATGAAAAAAGGCGATTGGGATGTCGGTATTGCCGTTGACGCTATACGACTTAGCGAAACCACACTCGATGCTTTAATTTTAGGCACCGGCGA
>JACPHB010000019.1 GCA_016188835.1 Parcubacteria group bacterium | reverse complement strand
TGTCTTTTTTTCTATTAGATACTTTAAATATTATTTTAGTATTTTCAAAAATTGTTTTTCATTTATTATTTTAACACCCAATTTTTTCGCCTTGTCATATTTTTCTCCCGGCTCGGAACCGGCGACCACATAATCAACCGCTTTGCTGACCGATGAAGAAATATCACCGCCCAATAATCTTATTCTGTCTTTTGCGCCGTCGCGAGTCAATGTTTCCAGCCTACCGGTTAGAACAAATATTTTATCTTTTAATTTTTGCGTCTCCGCCGTAATTTTTGGAGAAATAATTTTAACTCCGGCAACGTCTAATTTTTTCAAAAACGCAATCTGGTTTTTATCGCTGAAATAATTGAAAACGCTGGTTCCTATAGTAGGCCCGATATTGGAAATTTTTTGCCAATCGTCCAATTTTATTTTTAACGAGACATCAACAATGTCTCGCGGTCGATTTATAGTTTTATGCGCTGCCATTTTTTTTCCGATATCAACCGCCGTTTCTTCGCCGACATGCTCTATACCCAACGCATAAATAAATTTATATAAATCGATGGTTTTGCTTTTTTTAATAGAGTCAACAACATTTTGCGCCGATTTTTCGGCAAAACGTTCCAGCGGCACTAAATCACCGGTTTTTAAATCAAATAGGTCGGCAGCATCTGAAATTAGATTATTATCAAGAAGTGAATCAATAATTTTCGGCCCCACGCCATCAATGTTAAAAGCCGCTTTGGAAGTGAAATAATAAAGCCGGCGGCGATTTACCAAATCGCATTTTTCGGGATTTAAAATTTTATGAGCCGCTTCGCCCTCAGCTCTCGCCACTTTTTGGCCGCAAAATTCTTTTGGAAAACGAAACTCTTTTTCTTTTCCGGTTCGCATTTCTTTTAAAACTTTTTTGACATCTGGAATAACATCGCCAGCGCGCCCGACAATAACCGTATCGCCGATTTTAATGCCCAGCCGCTTAATTTCATCCTCGTTATGAAGCGTCGCCCGGCTGACTGTCGTACCACCGATTTGGACCGGTTTCAAAATCGCCACTGGCGTTAAGACTCCCGTTCGCCCTATCTGAACAATGATATTTTCTACTACTGTTTCCGATTCTTTTGGAGAAAATTTGTAAGCAATCGCCCCTCGAGGCGTTTTGCCGACGACACCGAGCCGTCTGAAATATTCTTCGGAATTTATAATAACGACAATGCCGTCGATTTCGAGAGACAATTTTTCCCGATGTTTCTCCCAATGTTCTTTAAATTTAAAAACGTCATCAAGATTTTTTACGTATTTATTGTTTGGATTAGTTCTAAAACCCAGAGAATACAAAATTAAATGTTCTTCCTCATGGGTTTTCTGGCCTAAATCTGTCTTTAGAGAATATGCGAATGAGTCCAAACGGCGCGACGCAGTTATTTTCGGGTCAAGCTGGCGAATCGAACCGGCAGCGACATTTCTGGGATTAGCATAAAGCGACAATCCTTTTTTAACCTGTTCTTTATTAAGTAATTCAAAATCTTTTTTATTCAAAAACACTTCGCCGCGAGCTTCAATAATTTTTGGCCATGATTTTTTAAAGCGAGTAATAATATGATGAAGTTTTTGTTTTTCCAGATTTTTTAAAATTTCATCGCGTTCTAAAAGCTGAAGCGGGATGGCTTCTATAGTTTTTAAATTTGCAGTTACATCCTCGCCAATGGTGCCATCGCCGCGAGTCGCGCCGGTTTTAAAAATGCCATTTTCATAAATCATGCTGATTGCTAAACCATCTAACTTTAACTCAACATAAAAATCAAATTTTGCTTCTGGTAAAATTTTTCGATTTCTTTCTAACCAATCTTCCATGTCTTCCTCTGAAAACGCGTCATTAAATGAAAGCATTCGAGTTGTATGGTGGATTTTCGGAAATTTTTTTAGCGCCTTGCCGCCGACCCTTTGGGTCGGCGAATCCGAAGTTATGAGATCCGGAAATTTTTCCTCCAAATCAAAAAGTTCTTTTTTCAAAGTGTCTTCTGCTTCCGGTGAAATCAATTCTTTGTTTAAAACCAGCCGCGAGTAGCGATAATGATTTATCGCCTTTTTCAATTTCTCAATTCTTTCCTTGGCTCCGGTTTTAGTTAAATTTTTTATTACCATAAATCTGCTGTAAATATATCAGATTTTCTCGTTTATTGCCACTTATTTTTAATTTATAAATATACAAACCATCTCTAATTTTACAAAAAATTAAAATGGTTAATTATCCTATAAAAACGATCGTTTTTTTAGTATAACTTAAACATAGATTTGAATTTAAAACAAAAACCCCCGCCCTTCTCCGCCAGTTGGCGGATGGAGGGCAGGGTTGCTGAGATCACTTGCGCTTTCGCCGAGTTGGAGGATTCAACGCCCCTGTGTACTTCTGGACATTCTCCCGATCTGCGGGCAGAGGCCCGAAGCACTTGACGCAGAACCATTCTCCTTGACGTCGCTTCCCATATTGCTCACTGTTTTCGTCGTAGATCCAGAAGTGGTGCAGAACAAAACCGTGACATTCCAGGCAGTAATTTCGGTCCCTGTTTTGACGCGGGTCATATGGAATCCAAAAAGAACATCCGCCATGCCACTGATTCCCGCATCCCCAGCCGAAAATACGATCTCTCTGCTGTTTAACCATCGCTAGTCCGCACCGCGGGCAATGTGGACGTTCAGGGTTATGTTTCTCTCTACATACCTTGCACCGTTCCATCGTCATCCTCCCTTACTATGACTTAAGGTTTTTTTGAGTTTTTTCACAAAGCGACAATTCTAAATACTACACGGTACCAAGCGAATCAACTGTCTTTTATCTTGCAGTAATATTTAGAATAATCGCTTTGTGAAGATAATAAAGAGCTTATTTTTTATTGACTTAATTATACCATAATACAGACAAAAAAGCAATAGTTTCACGATAATTAATAAAATATGGCTTATATAAGCCAATAAAATAATTTAACCCGTAGTTTTTTAATCAACAGCTTTATTAATATCTGTAAATTAGCTAATACCCACTCCCACCATCATTGTATCATAACTTCCCTATAGGAAACTTATGATACAAGAAATTTTTAACTATTAAATGGCAATAAAAAAAGTCTACGAAAGAGAAAGGTTAAAAAATTGACGCAAATCTCCTTCTCTTTTACCCAAAGATTCAACCAAACAATAATTGACATAACGATTGATTGATAAAAATTCACATACAAAATCTATTTCATCTTGGCAATCATAAGGATAAATAAAATTACTTTCCTGCAAAGGATAAAAACCCAAATCTTTTAGTTTTGCAGAAAAGGCGTGCCGTTCTTTATTTTTCTTTTCCGGAATATCAAAAATAACTAGTCGCCATTTTTTATCCCATTTTTTCGGCTTAGGAAGAATAAGGTAATCATAATCAAAATTTTTAATTAAATTTTTGCCATTTTTTGTAATTTGTATATAAAGTTTGTCGCCCCTTTGGATTAATTCAATTAATCTTTTCTGATTCAATCGCCTTATCGCATTATGAATAAGTCGGCGATCTATTTTATCCCAATTCTTCCGCCATTTAATCAATGGTTTTAAAATCTGGGCTACGTTTGGCAAAAATAATGAAGATAAAATTATTGGACCAGCGGCCAACATAAATAAAATTTCTCTAGTTAGTGATTTGCCTCTTAACATAATTTACATTATTAATTATCGTTAATCATCTCATAATTCTTTAGTAATCACAAGTTCCCTATAGGGAGATTGTGATTACGAGACAATTTTAAACTAAAAAAATAAAAAGGATAAAAAAGGAAATTATTGAGAATATAAAAATAAAAACCCCCGCCCCTCTCCGCCAGATGCGGATGAAGAACGGGGAAACATTTATTCCCACTGAATAGTGAAAGTGCGATTATTGCGATCATATTTATAATCCTTAATAATAATGATCTTAGGCTCGCCTCCCCAATCGAATCGCGCGATTACTTCGCAATCAATCGGCCTTGCTTTTGGATCGAGCTCATTAGTCATCTGAAACCCAAGGCGAAACATTGGGCTTGCAAGCCCATCTGTTCGCCACTCGGAATCATGATCGCTTTTTACCGCCCAAATAGGAATGCCTTTGTAACCTTTTTGGGAATCGGTAATGTTCCATAAAACTTTAGTGTAATTACCGGGTCTGTGAAACAATATACGAGCCCGGTGCACCACTTCTTTTCTAAAATTGTCAGGTTTAGTCGCCCCGATGCAAATACTCATCGCGAGAACCTTTTTATCATCGGAAAATCGCGGAAGCATTGCCTCTACTATAGTTTCAATTACATGCTCAATTCTCATCTTGACGATCATCGTTTCTCTCCTTGTTATAATAAGAACAAATTAACTATCCAATTATACAACAACTCATATAAAAAAGCAATAGTTTTTGCGATAATTACCAAAATATGGCTTATATAAGCCATATCAACTATTGATTCTCGGAATCAATAGTAGTTATTTCAAGTAAATCGCTCGGTTGCTGTTATGCTCTTCCAGGGTTTTGGAAAATATCGTCGCGCCATCTTTGGCGGAAAGATAGTACCAGTAGGAACTGCTTTTCGGGAAAATGGCGGCTCTGATGGCGGGAAGCCCCGGATTGGCGATCGGCCCCTTAGGAAGGCCACGGTAATAATAGGTATTGTATGGCGAATTTATTTTTTTGTCAGCATCAGAAATTTCTTTGCGGCCGGTAATATAAACCAGAGTCGCATCAACTTGAAGTGGAACTTTAGCTTTCAGCCGCTTCCACAAAATACCGGAAACAATTTCTCTGTCGGCATCACTTTTGACTTCTTTTTCAATAAGCGACGCCATGGTAAGAATTTCATAAAAAGTGTAAGAAGAATTTTTTACCGCTATTTTTAAATCCGACGTTAATTTATTATCCAAATTAACGACCATTTTACTTACAATGTCGGGCAGTTTAACGTCTTTAAAAAAACGGTAGGTATCCGGAAATAAATAACCTTCTAAGGAAGCTGATTTCGGCTTGTCGGAAAGTATCGCAGGAGTATCGTCAGAAAATTTGTAACTTACAAACTCATTCTGTTCAGCCAATCCGGCCGCAATAAACCGCTGTTCAATTTGTTTTAAAGTGAATCCTTCGGGAATAGTGATTAAAACTTCATTGGTTCCGCCCAAAACTATGGTGTCGGCAATATCTCGGATAGACATCGCTTGAGACAACTCGTATTCGCCGGATTTTAACGCGTATTGCCGCAAGGATAAAAAAACATATAGTTGGAAAAAAAACGGATTTTCAATAAGATTGGAATTTTTAAGATGTTCGGCAATAACTTTAGCCGATTCGCCCTTTAGAACTTTGAAAAGTTTAATTTCCACAGATCTGGAAAACGGGGTTCTTATCTGCCACCAGAAAACAAGCGTTGAAACCGCAAAAGCGGCGACAAAAAACATGAAAATAACATAAATAATTTTTTTGTTCATCCCGCAGATTTAATTATTTTTAAAAATTCTTCAATATTTAAAGACGCGCTGCCAACCAAAGCGCCGTTAATTCCGGTTTGGCCGATAAAATCGGCGGCATTTTCAGCAGTTACCGAACCGCCGTAAAGCACCGGCAAATCAACCGCAAAATCCGGCGTGTATAAATTCCCGATTATCTTTCTGATAAGAAGAGCCGATGAAAGCGCGTGATCGGGCGTGTCCGAAACACCGGTTCCAATTGCCCAAACCGGTTCGTAAGCAATAATCAGCCGGCCGATTTCCGAGACATCAATGCCGTTCAGATCGCTTTTTATTTGAGAATTAAGAATCTGAATTATGTCATCGCTACATTCTTTTTCACCAACCGCCAAAATCGGATTTAAACCGGTTTTAAACGCCGCTTTTAATTTTAAATTTATCATTTCATCGGTCTCGCCGATTTTATGACGGCGTTCCGAGTGCCCGATTATCACGTAATCACAACCGATATTTTTAAGCATCAAACCGGAAACCTCTCCGGTAAAAGCGCCTCGTTCGGCCCAGCCAATGTTTTGGGCTGCTAATTTTATTTCTTTTTTTAAATTTTTCTTTACCAAATCAAGATAAATAAACGGCGGCGCGATTATTAATTCAATATTTTTTGGAAGCGCTTGAGCCAAAACGCCTTTAACTAATCGAGTGGCCTCTTCTTGAGAAGACGGATTCATTTTCCAGTTTGCTATAATATATTTTTTTGCCATAAATTTCTAAAATTTATAAGAAAAATAATTGTTTAAACATGGTTTCACCGAATACTGTTAAAGCCGTCACGATAATACCGGCGATGAGTACCCCTAAAACTATTGACCAAAAAGCATGCTTTTTTGGAATACCAAAAACAAAAGACGCAACCGCGCCGGAGTAAGCGCCGGTTAAGGGCAATGGAATTGCAACGAAAACAAGAAGCGCCAAATCCCCCCAGTAATGAAAATGGTCTCCATGCTTGCGCCGCGTTCTTTCAAAAAGCCAATTAAAAAATTTGTTAAACCAATAAAATTTATGACTTAAATATCCCGATATTTTTTCAAGACCAAACAAAAGCGGCAGAACCAGCAGGATGTTTCCCAAAAAACTTATCAAAAGTGCTTTAAGGGGGCTGAAACCGAATTTTAAAATTGCCAGAGGAATGGCGCCACGAAGCTCGCTTAAAGGAAGAGCGGCAACTATAAAAGTTATTATTTCGTTTATCATTTGCTTAAAATTTTAGCGGCTTCCTCCGGCGTTATCGAAATTATACTTAAACCGGTGCCCAACTCGACGCTGCCGGTTGTTTCAAATTTGGGTAAAATTTCCATGTGCCAATGGTAGTGATTATAATCATGATTTTTGCCGCTTGGCGCGGTATGAATAAAAAAATTAAACGCTGGGTCTTTAAGCTTTTTATAAAGTCCAAAAAACACAAATCTCATGGCATCGGCAAAAGATAAGAGTTCACTGTCGCTCATTCTTTCAAAATAAGCAGAATGTTTTTTGGGAAAAATTCTCGTTTCAAAATTTACTTTTGAAGCAAATGGAATAACAACAATCGCATCATTATTTTCATAAATTATTCTTTTCTTATCTTTTGCCTCCTGACGCAACATCTCGCAATGAATGCATTTTTTATATTCATGATAATAACGACGCGAACCATTAATGCTATGGCTTACATCCGGCGGCACGATAGGCAGGGCCAATATTTGGGAATGAAGATGAGGCACGGTGGAGCCGGCTTCTTTACCGTGATTATGAAAAATTGAAATATATTTAACACATTTGTCTTTGGTTAAACTTAAATAACGCTCGCGATAAGCCATAAGAATTTTTTTTATTTCCAAAACGCTGTACTGCGCCAGATAGCGGTCGTGATCCCTTAATATAACAATTTCATGAAAGCCGACGCCGAGCCGTGATTTATAAATTCCATTTTTAAAAATTAAACTGCATTCTCCGTGCCCGACCGCCGGATATTTATTTGGAATCACCTGTAAAAACCAACCCCGCTTAGCGGGGTAAACCAACACTGGCGGCAAATTGCCGAATTTTGAAAGATTGTCAAAGGGACACTTATTTTTAGGAAGCTTTACTTTTACTCTCCCCTTAAATTCATGCCTTTTGCCCCTAAGTGGCGCCAAAAGCACCCAATCTCCAAAAACCGGATCTTGGCGCAACTCTGAAATTGGTTTTACTTTAAATTTTTTTGATGTCATAAACTTTAAACCAAATATAATATCTTATTTTAAATAAATCTTTTAACACTTCGAAATAACTTTTTAAATTCACTGTTGAACCTGATGGATTATCCCAAACAACGGGAACTTCTTTAATTTTATAACCGATTTTCTTGGCCAAAGCCAGAACTTCTATATCAAAACCGAAGCGGTCAATTTTTGTTCTTGAAAAAATATTATTCGCCGATTTGGCGGTAAATAATTTAAAGCCCCTCTGGGTGTCGTGAATGTTCCATAAGCCGGCGACAATTCTGATTAGATATTTGGAATATTTCCCCAAAAAACGCCGGTACCATTGAGCTCGTTCATTAATTTGAGCGCCTGAAACTTCGATTGAGCCAATGGCTATATCATAACCCTCATCGGTTAAATACGGCCAAAATTTCTCTATTTGCTCGATTGTGGTGGAATTGTCGGCATCGGTAAAAAGCCGAAACTGCCCTTCCGCCTGGAGCATCCCCTGCCGCACCACATAACCCTTGCCGTGATTTTTGGTGTTGGTAATCAAACTAATTCCGGGTTTATTGCTGATAAATTCAGAAACCACTTCAACCGTTCTATCTTTTGAGCCATCAGAAACAACAATAACTTCCCAAGTGTAATTCTGCCGCAATAAATAATTATAAATCGCCGCAAGAGTTTCCTTGACGCGATTTTCCTCGTTATAAGCCGGAATGATGACTGAAAGATATTTGGACATTGTGTTTATTATATCAGAATTAGTAGCCAAAATTCAAACTTAAAAAAACAAATAAATTATTTTCCAAATATAAGAATAAAAAAATATGCAAAGCCGAGCTTTGCACAGATAAAAAATAGATATGATTAACGGGGAATAAAATGAACGGTGTAAAGTTTGGAACATTCTGCAGAGAGCGGGAACCAGAGCTTTACTTTTCTTTCCACAACAAGTTTGTTCAGAATTTCTTCAACATTACGACTCCACAATTGGCCCTGGGGAACTATTTCGTATAAACGCTTCCAAAGATCGCTAATAGAACATCCATTTTCTTCGTTTTCAAAAATGATTTTTTCAATCAGCTCGCAAAGCTCAACGCCATCCCTTACTTCCACATTTACGCCCATTATTATCTCCCGCTTATTTCATTAAGGAACCGGCACTGTCCTATGTTCGGCTATACTATACTAATCTATAATAATTTTTCTGTCAATAAAAAATAATTTATTTATTATTCCTATCTAAATAACTTTGTAAAAATATTGCCGCGGCGGCAGCATGCTGGTTTTTTGCTCCTTGTTTATTTGCCGCAATGCTGGTAAAAATTTCATTTTCAAAATCAACCCCGACGTTCCAGTCGGGGCCCCGACCCGAAGGCGTCGGGGTCGCAACATTTTTAATAAGTTTGCGCGCCCATTTCTCCGTTTCCGCCGTCTGCGACGTCGGCTTCATTTGTTTATTCAAAGGCAAACCGATGACAATTTTATAAATTTCTTCTTTTTTTACAATTTCATTTAAAACAGAAAAAATCTTTTGATTATTTTCCAAAGTTTTATAAGCAAAAGCCATTTTCCGATCATCATCAGAAATTGCCAACCCAATCCATTTTTTCCCGTAATCAATAGCTAAAATCTTCATTATAATATAAATATCATACCACGATATTATTTTCTACTTTTGTAATTTAAAGCAAGACCTTACCCATGTTGGCGTAGCGATTAGTTCCCCACAAGAGGAGTATTGACATGGTTGATGGATTTGGTATAATGGCAATAAGTCAACCACGAATTGCGATTGTGGCTCTGAAAGTCCGAGATTCGTCTCGGACTTTCTTTTTGTATTTATTTTTGATAAAGTTGCGCCGTGGAGCACGAGGGGCCACCTTTGGTGAGGCAATTCGTGGTTGACTCTCGGATTGAGGGGTCCAATCCCCCTTGGCTCCACATTAAAAAATCTTACATTCATTTTGATGTAAGATTTTTTAATTCTTAACGCATTATAATTTCCCTATAGGAAGCTTATGATACAAAGAAGATATTAAAGTATATTTGCAAATAAAAAAAGAAACCTGCCAGAGGTCCGAAGACATGGCGGTGGCAGTAAGATGCCAGCTGTTGAGGTTATGCCGTGACAGCCTCCAGAGCACCGTGATCAGTGCCCTCTTGGTTGCCGAAGTACAGGCACGCTGACTCGACGCCCTGGTTCCAGGCCTCCTTGAGAAGCGGAACCAATAGACTGTCGGGCAATATGCCCCTTACATAGAGAAACTCGTCAAAATCTGGAATATTTATCTCGCGCATGAAACGATCTTTGGCCATGACAATGGCCTCCTTTCTTGATTTACCACTTAAATTATAGCATAAATAAACTATTTTGTCAATACTTCATTTCCATCCTCTGTAACTGCTACTGAATGTTCAAAGTGGGCGGAAAGGGAGCCGCCAAGCGTCTCATAGCCAAAACCATCTTTTGACAAAATAACTTCTTTACTTTTTAAAGCGACCATGGGTTCAATGGCTAAAACCATTCCGGGTTGTAAAATCGGGCCCTTGCCTCTTTTTCCATAATTAGGGACATTCGGTTCTTCATGAATAGCATGGCCAACGCCATGGCCGACTAAAATTTCAATAACATAAAAACCGCTACTTTCAACATAATTTTCAATCGCAAAACCAATATCGCCGATATGATTTCCCGGCTTCACCTCATTAATTGCCAGCTCTAACGACTGTTTAGTGATATCAATTAATTTTTGCTTTTCTTCTGTCAGTTCTCCGATTCCGATTGTGATGGCCGCGTCAGTAAATAGATTTTTGTATTTGACGCCAAGGTCAAGTTTTAAAATATCGCCGTCTTTTAAAATGGTTTTTTCACTTGGCAGGCCGTGAACTATAATATTGTTAAGCGAAGCGCAAAGAGAAGCCGGATAGGGCTTATCCATAAAAGCCGGATGATAATTTAGAAAAGCCGGCTCGGCATTGTGCGCTAAAATCATTTCCCGAGCCCTCTGGTCTAAAAAACCCGTGCTGACGCCGGGCTTAGCGAGCTTCGCCAACTCTCTTAAAACATCGGCTAAAATTTTCCCGCCCCCATTTAAAATTTCTATTTCTTCTTTTGTTTTGATTGTAATTGCCATAGTATATCTTGATGAATTTTCATTATTGATTGCTCGCCGTTTATTTCTATGATTTTTTTCTGTTTTTCCAAAAATTTAATGACCGGAAGCGTATATTTGTTAAACATTTTAAGGCGTCTGTCTATAACTTTTTTAGTATCAAGTTCCGGCAAATCCTTGCGATGACGTTTTAAGTTTCTTACATAAACCTCTTTTGGAGAAATCCAAATATGAAAAATAAAAACATTTTTATCGCCGTATAGTTTTTTTAAAATCGGCCATTCTTTTTCGAATTCTGTTTTAGAGCGCGACGAGCCGCTCATTATAATGCCTTTCTTTTTCTTAAAAATACTTCTGATTTCGTTACTGATAAGAGCGGAAACAAAGGTGAAAGTGGTTAATCTGCCATTGTGTAAATTTTCTCGTTCTTTTTGAACGTTATATATTTTGCCGTCAAGTTTAATTTCTCTTTGTTTTAAAACAAGGGCTTTTTTGATTATTTTGCTAGAAATAATATGAACCAAGCCGAACTTTTTTGCTAAAAGTTCGGCTTGGGTGTCTTTTCCCGAACCCGGCCGCCCGAGAAGAATTATCGCTATTTTAAAAGCCCTCATACTCGCGCATTATAAGTTGGGATTTGATTTGTTTCATACTCTCTAAAACCACTGAAACCACAATGAGAAGAGCGGTGCCGCCTATGGTTAAAGTGGCAATGCCGGTAAAATACTGAACGGCAATCGGCAAAACAGCTATTGTCCCCAAAAAGATTGCACCTATTAACACCACGCGATTTAAAATTCTCTTAATGAATTCGGCAGTAGAACCGCCGGGCCTGATCCCGGGAATAAATCCGCCTTGTTTTTGCAAATTTTGAGAAATTTGATCAGGATCAAAAGTAATCGCCGTATAAAAATAAGTGAATAAAATAACCAAAATGAAATAAAAAGAACCGTAAACGAATTGGTTTTGCAAAAACGCCGCCGATGAACGGGCAATTTGGGAAAGCCACATAATATCAAACCCGCCGATAACCTGCGCTATCAGTTGGGGAAAAAGCAAAATTGAAAGAGCAAAAATAATCGGGATAACGCCGGCCTGATTAACCCTTAGCGGCAAATGAGCCATGGAGCCGCCAAAAATGCGATTGCCACGAATTCTTTTGGCATAAGCTATCGGGATGGCTCTTTCCCCCTCGGTAACGATAATAACTCCCGCAATAACTACAATAGAAACAACAGCAAAAGCTAAATAAGTAAAAAACAAAGACGCGTCATAAGTAAGGAGGGTTTGTTTTAAATCAATCGGAAGGCTGGAAACAATACCCGCAAATATCAACAGCGAAATGCCATTGCCAATATTTTTTTCAGTTATAAGTTCGCCAAGCCACATTAAAAACATCGAACCGGCCGTAACCGCAAAAACTGAAGAAAAAAATATTAAACTGCTTTGGGTAGTTATAATTTCTTGGTTTCTTAATAAAACCAAAAGGCCATAACCTTGCAGGGCGGCCAAAGGAACGGTTAGATATCTTGTGTATTGATTAAACTTTTGGCGGCCAATCTCGCCTTCTTCATGATAAAGCTCTTTTAAAGCCGGGATTAGCATTGTCAGAAGCTGCATGATAATTGAAGCCGTGATATAAGGGCCAACGCCGAGCATCACAATGGATAAATTATCCATAGCGCCGCCGGAAAATATATTGAGCAACCCAAAAAGCTGATTGCCCTCAAAAAAAGATTTAAGACGCATTGCGTCAACTCCGGGAACCGGAATGATCGCCATAAAACGAAAAACAACCAAGAGAGCTAAAACGAAAAAAATCCGGTTTCTTAAATCCTTAATTTTAAATATTTGAATTATTTTATTTAACATAATGATTATTTATGGAGAGAAGAAAATAAAAATTTAAAATTGTAGGCAGGGGCGAGCCATTCGCCGAAGGCGAATGGGGCTAAGCAATTTTAAATTTTTATTTTCTTCTCATAATTTTCATTTTATACTTCCTCCTGTTTTTTTAATTTTCTCACTTGCCGATTTAGAAAACAATATATTTTGAAAATGAAGTTTTTTATTAATTTCTCCTTTACCTAAAATTTTCACTTTAGATAAATTTAAAGTTTTAGGACTTACAATATCGCCTTCTTTAAACCGCTTATTAATATCTGTTAAATTAAAAATTACCGGTTTAATAAACAAACTTTTGAAAGCGTGTTTGGCCCGGCCGCGCTGTTTCGGCAATTTCATCATTACATCGCGAATAGCCGGTCGAATTCCGGCGCCAGCTCGGGATTTTTGACCCTTAATGCCGCGCCCGGAATAACCGCCGCGTTTTCCGCCTCGAGAAATCCGCTTTCTCTTTTTTAATTTATGATTTGGTTTTATATGATGCAATTGCATATTACTCCCTAATTTTCAATTTTTTCATTTTTCATTTTTAACTTCTTTAATGCTTCTATCGTCGCTCGCGCATTATTAAGCTTATTAGTTGTCGTCCCCAGAATTTTTGAAGAAATATTGGTGATACCAGCTAAATTAACAACGGTTCGAACCGGCCCGCCGGCAACAATGCCATGACCCTCCTTAGCCGGTCTAAGCAATACAATTGCGCTTGAAAATTTTCCAATAATCTCATGTGGGATGGTGCCATTTTTTATAGTTATAACAATTGAATTTTTTTTTGCCGCCCGCGCCGCCTTTTCTATCGCTTCCGAAGTATCCGCTCCTTTATCAACGCCAACACCGACCCTTCCTTTATGATCTCCGAGCACCACCGTGGCTCTAAACCTGAACCGTTTGCCTCCGGCCACTACCCTAGTGACCCTTCTAATATCTAGGGTTTTTTGATCAAATTCAGACTTTTCTCTTGGCCTTCTTCTAAAATTGTCTCTTTTTGTTATAACCATTTTTGTTTATAAATTAGAAATTAAAACTTCAGTCCCCCTTCTTTAGCGCCCCTGGTAAGTTCCAAAATTATACCATGGAATTTATAGCCGCTTCTATCAAAAACAACATTTATAATACTTTTTTCCACGGCTTTTTTGGCAATTAATTTGCCTACTTCATAGGCCAAAGTTTTTTTTGTCTGGTTTTTTAATTTTATTTCTTTACCTGAAGCGGCAACTAAAGTTTTCCCCTCGTCATCATTTATAATCTGCGCGTACAAATGATAGTTGGACTTAAAAACCGAAAGCCGCGGCCGTTCAGCGGTTCCTTTAATTTTCGCTCTGATTCTTCTATGTCTTTTAATTCTGTTTTGAATTTTGGTCATTAAGATTTATTTAGAAATTAGAAATTAGAAATTAGAAATTTTTTTACCCTGTCGTGCCGGCAACCTTTTTACCGACTTTTCGTTTTATTACCTCTCCGGCGTAACGAATGCCTTTGCCCTTGTATGGTTCCGGTTTTTTAAGCGCTCTGATATTGGCAGCTGTTTGGCCCACCAGCTCTTTAGAAATTCCGCTTATCGTAATTGTGTTTTTTGAAACGTCAACCTTAATGCCGTCGGGAACTTTAAAAACAATCTGATGAGAAAACCCCAGATTAAAAACCAAATCATTGTCCTGCGCTTTGGCCTTAAACCCGATTCCTTCAATCTCTAATTTCTTTTCAAATCCGCTTGTAACGCCGCTTATCATATTGGCAATTACCGCCCTTATCGTTCCCCATAACGCCGGTGTTCTTTTGGATTTAGAAATAGGCAAAACAGCGATCTTATTTTCCATAAGCGTTACTTTTAATTCCCGCGGTATTTTATATTCCAATTCCCCCTTCGTCCCCTTAACTTTAATGAGATTATCTTCAATGGTAATATTCACGCCGCTCGGAACTTCTATTAACTTTTTTCCTATTTTAGACATATTTTTTACCAAATCTCTAAAATTACTTCGCCGCCGAGACCGGATTTTTTAGCATCTTTATTAGTCATCAATCCTTTGGGAGTTGAAATTATAGAGATGCCATAACCGCTTTTTACTTGTTTTATTTTATCGGCTTTAACGTAACAACGCTGGCCCGGTTTGCTGATTCTTTTAATTTCATTTATTGTCGCCGGAAATTTCAAATTTATTTCCAGCATTTTTTCTCCTTTTTTTTCAGATTTTTTTACATCATCAATATAATTTTCTTTTTTCAAAATTTTGGCTATTTCTAATTTTATTTTTGATAAAGGAATAGCAACCGATTTATGTTCGGCTTTTTGCGCATTTCTTATTCTTGTTAACATGTCGCTAATTGAATCGTTCATATTTTTTTACCATGAGGATTTTTTAATTCCGGGGATTTCGCCGCGGCGGGCCGATTCCCTGAAACATATCCGGCAAAGTCCAAAGTCCCTTATAAAGCCGCGCCGGCGGCCGCATCTAAAACAGCGCCTGATAATTCGGGTCGTAAATTTCGGCTTCTTTAACGCTCTTTCAATTTGTGATTTTTTCGCCATTTTTAAATATTACTTAATTGGGAATCCCATTGATTTATATAAAGCCATGGCTTCATCTTTATTTTTGGCTTTAACGACCAGTGTTATCTCAAACCCAAAAATATTTTTAACTTCCTCCCCCGAAACTTCAGGAAATACAGTATGTTCTTTTACTCCTATTGTCAAGTTGTTGTTTTTATCAAGCGACTTGGCGCTAATGCCCCGAAAATCGCGAGTCCGAGGCAATGCGATATTTATTAGGCGAGAAATAAAATCATACATTCTTTTCCCTCTCAAAGTAACCATTGCCCCGATAGGCGCGCCTTCCCTGGTTTTAAAATTGGCTATTGATTTTTTAGCCAGGGTAACTTTTGGTTTTTGGCCGGTTATTAACCCTAAATCGCGAAGCGCAATCTCTAAAAATTTTTCATCTTTAAGAGCCCGCCCGAGGCCAACATTAACAACAACTTTTTGCAAGTTGGGCAATGCTAAAACATTTTTTATTCCTAATTCCTTTTGTAAAATGGATATTGGTTGTTTTGCCATAAATTTATACCTCTAATCCGCATTTTTTGCAGATTCTGATTTTTTTACTTGCCTCGCCATCAGGCGGGCCATTTAAAATTTTATAGCCCGTGCGAACCGGCTTCCCGCAGTTTTTGCAAATTAACATAACTGATGAAACCGATATGGGCCGCGGTGTTTCAATTTTTTCTCCCTTTTTGCCGCCGGTTTTCGGTTTTTGATGCTTTTTCTTTAAATTAATATTTTCAACAATAATAAGTTGCTCTTGGGGGAACACTTTAATCACCTTTCCTTTTTTTCCTTTCTCTTTGCCTCCTATTATTATTACATTGTCGCCTTTTTTTATTTTCATAATACTTCTGGAGCAAGTGAAATTAATTTTATAAATCCTCTATCGCGAAGTTCCCTCGCAACAGGACCAAAAATACGGTTGCCTTTTGGCTCTAAACCATCAACTATCACTGCCGCGTTATCGTCAAAACGAATATAACTGCCATCGGAACGACGATAGGCCTTTTTTTGGCGGATAATAACTGCTCTGATTACATCTTTTTTCTTCACTTCTTTGCGGGGTTCGGCTTCTTGAACCGAAGCTACCACGGTGTCGCCAAGCTGGGCGTAACGGCGCCTAGTGCCTCCCAAAATTTTAAAAACCCGTATTGTTTTAGCGCCAGTATTATCGGCAACTTTTAAAATTGTTCTTGGTTGTATCATATCTTTTTTACTACCGCAAAACTTTTATCCTTAGACAACGGTCTTGTTTCTTTTATTAAAACTTTATCGCCAACATGAAATTCGCCTTTCTCGTCATGGGCTTTATATTTTTTGCTGGATTTATAATAACGGCCGTAACGCGGATGTTTTTTAAAATCATCCACTTTTACAACAACCGTTTTATTCATTTTGTCGGAAACTATTGTTCCTTTTAATGTTTTAGCCATAGATTCACTTTAATGAGAAGAAAATAAAATTTTAAAATTGTAGGCGGGGGCGAGCCGTTCGCCGAAGGCGAATGGGGCTAAGCAATTTTAAAATTTTTATTTTCTTCTCATTAAAATTATTCCTTACTAATAAATTTTGTTTTTAGCGGCAATTTATAAGCGGCGCGTTTCATAGCTTCCTGCGCCAAATCTTTTGAAACGCCGTCCATTTCAAAAAGAATACGGCCCGGTTTTATCGGCACTACGTAGTGGCTGACACTGCCCTTCCCGCCCCCCATGGGAGTTTCAGCACCCTTCCGGGTAATCGGTTTGTCCGGAAAAATTCTTATCCATATTTTTCCGCCGCGAGCAACATATCGCGTCATTGCCCGGCGGGCTGCTTCAATTTGGCGCGCCGTAAGCCAGGCCCTCCCTAATGATTTTAAACCGTAACTGCCAAAAGCCAACGCGACACCGCGAGTTTCAACCCCGCTGAATCTTCTTCGCCCTTTGTGCCATTTTCTATGTTTTACTTTTTTTGGAATTAACATAATTAGAATATCTCGCCTTTATAAATCCAAACTTTTATGCCTATTTTTCCATATACAGTTAAGGCCTCTTCTTGAGCATAATTAATATTAGCTCGAATTGTCTGAAGCGGCACTTTTCCCTTGCTAAGCCATTCCCGCCGCGCCATTTCACTACCGTCAAGCCGGCCGGCTAAAGCAATTCTGGCGCCTAAAACTCCTTTTTGCGCCATCATTCTTTCCAGGGCGCTTTTGATTGTTCGGCGAAAAGGAATTCTTCTTTCCAAATCCGAAGCGATATTTTGAGCTACAATCTTAGCTTCGGTCTCCGAGTTTTTTATCTCGTTTACAGCAAGTTTGAATTCCCATTTGCCTTCTCCATAGTGGGATTTTTCCCTTAATTTTTTAATTATCGCTTCTATTTTTTTCTTTAAATCGGTAAGACCGGTACCGCCACGGCCGATAATTAAGCCCGGCTTGGCCGTATTTACAATTACCGTAATGGAATCGCCGGAACGTTCGATTTCCACTTCTCCCAAACCGGAACGGTTATATAATACTCCTAAAAATTCGCGGATTCGAAGATCTTCTTCCAGAAAATAGCGATAAAACTTTTTTGAAAGCCATCGCGATTTCCAATTGAAGATTGCGCCGATTCTAAAATTTGTTGGATGAATTTTATTTCCCATATTATCCTATTGCTTTTCTCCTGAAAATCCTTCTTGCAAATCCTTCGATTTTTCGAACAGGTTTAATTTCCTTAATAATTTCTTTCCTTGGTATTTTAGGAGTTTCGGTCTCTATTTTTCCCGTTACTTCCGGCATCTCCGCTTCTTTTATTGCTTTGATTTTGGCGAGCTTTTTTCTCTTTTTAGCCGCGCTTATTTTTTCTTCTAAAATCAGCGTTATATGGCTCGTTTTTTTGTGAATTGCGCCCGCTCGGCCGAAAGCCCGAGGCCGAAATCTTTTTAATTTTTGGCCTTCATCAACAAAAATATTCGCAATATATAGATTTTCCGAAGACAAATTAAAATTATTTACCGCCGAAGCTACCGCAGATTTTAATAGTTTCAAAATGGGCAAGGCCGCTTTTTTGCTTTGAAATTTTAACTGAGCTTGCGCTAATAGCGCCGGTGATTTCTTAATAAGACTCGCAACTAACCTGACTTTTCTCGGCGCTATTCTTAAATTGTTTAAATGAAATTTGTACTCCATATTTTTATTTTGTCGCAGGCGAAGCGACTTTTGCTTTTTCGGCTTCCGCGGCTTTTATCTCAAGTTCTTTTTGTATCTTGCCGCCGTGGCGAACAAATTTTCTGGTAAAAGCAAATTCGCCAAGCTTATGGCCGACCATTTCTTCAATTATGGTAACCGGAATATGAATCTTGCCATTATGAACACCAAAAGTATACCCGACCATCTCCGGCGAGATCATAGAGTCGCGCGACCAAGTTTTAACAACCGTCTTATCGCCAACTTTTAACTTGCTTATTTTCTTGAGCAGTTTTGGATCAACCCAAGGCCCTTTCTTTACGCTTCTTGACATATATTACGATTTACTTCTTTCTTCTTCTAATAATAAACGCGTTTGACCTTTTGTTTTTATTTCTGGTTTTTCGGCCGCCGGTAATTTTTCCCCACTTGGTTTTTGGGCGCCGCGTGCCTCTTAGCGCCCGGCCTTCGCCGCCGCCATACGGATGGTCTACCGGATTCATCGCCGAAGCTCTTACCGTTGGCCGAATGCCCATCCAGCGGGAACGGCCGGCTTTGCCAATGGTTATCGCGTTTCTTTCGGTGTTTGACAATACGCCTATTGAAGCGTAACCGCTATCGGGGACTTTTCTAATTTCAGATGACGGCAAAAGAAGATGGGTATAGCCGCCTTCTTGAGCCATAACCTGAACCGAATTGCCGGCTGATCTGGCCAGCTGACCCCCTTTGCCAGGGAAAAACTCAACATTATGAATAAAGGTGCCGACCGGAATATTTTTAAGCATTAAACGATTACCAGTAGTTAAGGGGGTGTTTTCTGAAGCAATGACAGAGCTTCCGACCTTAAGATCTTTAGGAGCTAAAATATATCTTTTTTCACCGTCTTTGTAAACAATCAAAGCGATGAAGCAGGTGCGATTGGGATCGTATTCAATTGAAGTTACTTTACCCGAAATATTATGTTTATTTTGTTTAAAATCAATAAGTCGGTAAAGTTGCTTGTGACCGCCACCATGATGCCGCACAGTGATTCGGCCCCTGTTGTTTCTGGCTGAAGTTTTTTTTCTTCCAAAAGTCAAGCTTTTTTCAGGGTAAGATTTGGTTAAAACAGAAAAATCAACGCCGGTCATACCGCGCCTTCCTTCCGATGTTGGTTTGTAAATTTTGATTGGCATATTATTTAATCTCTATTGTTTGTCCTTTCGCTAAAGTTACTATCGCTTTTTTGTAACCGCTTTTAAATCCTTGGGTTTTTCCCACTCGCCTGGCTTTTCTTGGGATATTAATAATATTTACGGAAACGACTTTAACATTGTAATTTTTACCGACCGCTTTGGCAACTTCAATTTTATTGGCGGAATAAGCAATTTTAAAAACATATTTATTTAAACTTTGGCCAGACACGGCTTTTTCGGTAGCAAGCGGAGAAAGCAGAGCGCCATCCGGCTTCAATTCGGCAACTTTCTTAACCGGTTCTGCTTTTTTTGGAACTTCAACACGCTCAACAGCAGATTTTGATTTTCCAAATAATTTATTTAACAGAGGCATATTTTTTATTTAAGTATTCAACTCCGCTTTTAGTTAAAATTACATATTGATATTTTAAAACATCCAAAATATTCAAATTATTTATATTGATAATTTTGAGGTTTGGCAAGTTTCCGGCCGCTCGTTTAACATTTTCATTTGATTCTGACATAACCAATAAAGCGGTTTTTACTTGTGGGAAATTTTTAATTATTTTTGCCATTTCCTTGGTTTTTGGCGCCGGCAATTTTAAATCATCTAAAATCAATATTTCATTATCTTTCGCTTTTATTGAAAGCGCCGAGAGAAATGCTTTTTGGGCCATTTTTTTATTTATTTTCAATTTGAAATTTCTTTCGGTTGTCGGCCCAAAAGTAACGCCTCCGCCTTTCCAAAGTGGAGAGCGTATCGAACCATGGCGGGCCCGGCCGGTGCCTTTTTGGCGCCAAGGTTTGCGGCCGCCGCCTCTGACTTCACTTCTATCTTTAGTTGAAGCCAAAACTGGCCTTTGATTGGCGAAAGCAACTCTCACTGCTTGATGAACTAAATCATCATTCCAAGGCAATCCAAAAATGGCTTCATTAAGCTCTATTTCTGATACATTTTTTCCTTCTTGATTATATACTTTAAAACTTGACATAATTTAAAAAATATGATAGAATGTTACTATAAGAATCAGTTGTTTGTCAATCAGACCTAAACCCATAACCGTTCGACCCATTCGATTTCACTCAGGGTTGCCCTGAGGAATTCGAAGGGCGAAATCCCTAAAGGAGGGATAGAAAGATGCCACCTCGACGACGACCTGCTCCGCCAGCACCACCAGTCCCACCAGTCCCACCCGCGCCTCCCGCGCCTCCCGCGCCTCCCGTCGTTCCTCCGGCACCCGCGCCTGCGCCGGCTCCTGCCGTTGCGCCTCGGCGCCGATCCGCTCGACGTTTCTCCGCCGCCCTGTTCTGGGTAGTGGTAGGTGCTCTGGCCACTCTGTTCGCAGCCAACCTCGCCGGCTACGGACCGGCCATCGTTGCGCACGAGAGCGTGCGCGTGCTCCTGCCGCCTCAGCGGCAGGCAGTACAGCCCGTGCAGCAACAGACGCGTCGCATCGCAGCTCCCAAGCCGCAGGTGAAGGCTCTCCCGACGCCTCATGTCGGGACTCCGACTTCGCCTCCGGCGAGCGTCGGAGCCACGCCGGCAATAGCGGTTCCTACCCAGCCGGCTCCGGTAGTGGCAGTCCCCGCGCAGACACAGCGGGTTCAGGTGGACGTGAACGTCAACGTCAACGTCCGCGCGCCGCAGCCAGTCCATCATCCGGTGCCGACCTACCATGAGGGAGTGGTGTGCGACAGGTACCAGGGTTGCACCCACTTCTGGGTGGACCCGCCGATGCCGTCGGCACCCGTTCCGGTTCCTCCACAGGCGCCCTAACGGGCGCCAAGGAGAAGACGATGATTAGGCTGGTATGGTATGTAGCGTGGTATGCGTTTTTGGTGTTCGGTTTCTTAATCCTACTGGCGATCACGATGGAAGGATGTAATGGGACCACAATCACCTTCCAACCCATCGTGTCGGATATTGGCTACTACCCACCGCCACCGCCAGTGGTGTACTACCACCGCCACTACCAGTACGGACGGTGGATCCCCAGCCCCCATCCCGGCGTGCTAGTCTGCACCCGATATCAGGGGTGCACCTGGCGGTAGTTCTTCCTCCTCTCGGGTCGCCTTCGGCGACCAGCCCCCGCGCAACGCGGGGGTGTTTTTTTTAATAAACTAAAGTTATTTTGCCAAATAAAAGATATTTTCGCGGGTTTTGAGGCCGTTTTGGCATGGTGGTCGCCTGTGGCGACCCAAAACGGCCGAAACCTCGGAGCACCGCGCTGGCGGAGCGAGAATGAGCGAAAGTATTTTTTATTTGGCAAAATATTAAAGAACCTTAACCTTTTAATATAATTAACGTCCCGCGCCTTCCCGGCACCGCGCCTTTTAAGGCAATTAAATTATTTTCACTATCAACTTCAACAATTTCCAAATTTTTCACCGTTACTCTGTCGCCGCCCATCCGGCCGGCCATTCTCTTTCCTTTAAAAACATGCTCCGGGAAAGAAGAACCGATGGAACCGGGCGCCCGGTGGCGGTCTTTCTGGCCATGGCTTTTTGGCCCGCCGTGGAAACCGTGTCTTTTTACCACCCCTTGAAATCCCTTGCCTTTGCTAATAGCCACGACATTTACTTTATCGCCTACAGAAAAAACATCCGACTTTTTTTCATCACCGACTTTTAGTTCCGTAGAGTCAACGCGAAATTCTCTAAGCCATCTCAATTTCGGCAAATTTTTAAGATGACCGGTTTTAGATTTGTTGATTTTTTTTGTTTCCCCAAATCCCATTTGCGCCGCCGCGTAACCATCATTTTCTTTGGTTTTAATTTGAGTAACAAAATTCGGCCCGCTTTCTATTAAAGTTACGGGAATTACTTTATCTTCTTTAAACACTTGTGTCATTCCTAATTTTTTTCCAAGTAAAAATTTCATATTTTTATTTCAAAAACTAAACGGTCGCCTGAGGCGACCGTTTAGTTTTTGATCCCCATTTCACATTTTAATCTCTATGTCCACCCCGGCCGGTAAATTTAAATTCATCAAAGCATCAATGGTTTTGGCGCTGGGACTGATAATATCTATCAAGCGCTTATGAACCCTCATTTCATACTGGTCGCGGCTGTTTTTGTGGACAAAAGTGGAAGAATTAACCGTGTATTTTTTAATTTCGGTCGGCATCGGAATGGGACCTATCACTTCAGCCCCCTGCCGCTCGGCCGTATCCACAATCTGCCGAGCCGAAGAATCAATGATTTTGTTATCATAAGCCCTAATTCTTATCCTGATTCTTTGCTTTATTTCCTCTTTTTCTTTTTTCTTAACTTCTTTTTTCTTAACCATTTCCTTTTTAAAAAGAACAATTTTATTTTCTACTGCTGACGCCTGTTAATTATTATTTGTTTATTTTTGTTACCACTCCGGCTCCGACCGTTTTGCCGCCTTCCCGAATAGCAAATCTTTGCTGTTCTTCGAGAGCCACCGGCGCGATTAGCTTAACGCTGAATTTCACCGTATCTCCTGGCATTACCATTTCAACACCGGCCGGTAAAACCACTTCTCCGGTAACATCGGTAGTGCGGATATAAAACTGCGGCTTGTAGTTGCTGAAAAAAGGTGTATGCCGACCGCCCTCTTCTTTCGTTAGAATATAAACCTCGGAATCAAACTCAGTGTGAGGAGTTACCGAACCGGGTTTGGCAATAACCTGACCGCGTTCAACATCTTCTTTTTTTAGGCCCCTTAATAGAATACCCGCGTTATCACCGGCTCGGCCCTCATCAAGCGACTTATTAAACATTTCAATACCGGTAACCACCGTTTTTTGATTCGGCTTAAGACCTATAACATCCACTTCTTCATTTACTTTAACTATTCCTCTTTCAATTCTGCCGGTTACCACCGTGCCTCTGCCTTCAATTGAAAAAATATCTTCAATGGGCATCAAAAATGGCTTGTCAACTTCACGAACCGGTTCGGGAATGTTTTCGTCAAGCGCTTTAACAAGCTCTAAAATCGGCTTGGCAGCTTCGTCATCGGGAGAGTTGGCTTCCAAGGCCTTCAAAGCCGAGCCGCGGATTACCGGAATTTTGTCGCCGGGAAATTTGTATTTTGTCAAAAGTTCGCGTATTTCGGCTTCAACCAAATCGACAAGTTCCGGGTCGGAAACCATGTCTACTTTATTTAAAAACACCACGATTGCCGGAACGCCGACTTGGCGCGCCAGAAGAATGTGTTCTCTTGTTTGTGGCATCGGGCCGTCGGTTGCCGCCACCACCAATACGGCGCCATCCATTTGAGCCGCGCCGGTAATCATGTTTTTGATGTAGTCCTGATGTCCCGGAGCGTCAATATGGGCATAATGCCGCTTTTCAGATTCGTATTCGGAATGATGCAATTGAATCGTAATACCGCGCGCTTTTTCTTCCGGCGCCTTGTCAATATCACCAACTGTTTCGGCTTTTTTCGCCAAACCCTTCATGTGAAGGATTTTGGTAATTGCCGCGGTTAACGTGGTTTTCCCATGGTCAACATGGCCGATAGTGCCGACGTTAACATGGGGTTTTGTTCTTTCAAATTTTTCTGCCATAAATTTCTAAATTTTGGAACGAAGTGAACATAAATTTAGATAAATTTATGAGCACCCCTCCCTAATTTTGTCTAATTTTAATTATTTATAATCTTTATAATTGGTGACCTTTTTAATTTTTCGCGATTTGCGTGCCGCGAATAGCGGCATCCCTTTTGGGGCAAAGCAAGCCGCCATGGCTTATCCCGCAAAATTAGTGCGGGGTCGCCATACCTTTTTCTATTTTTAACACGCAAATCTTATTTTAGTCAATATATAAAAATCTGTCAACAACATAAAAAGGCCTGATTAATTTAGGCCCTTTTGATTATTAAAAGTGAAAAAGTATTACTTCTTCAAAAGCGGTACGGTTCTTTTGGCGATAACATTGCCATTATCATCAACGATGCTCATTATAATTCCATTATTTTCGATTTTCTTTCCGCTTCATTGTCCGTACTTCTCTTCCATTTGGTATAAATTTAATAAAGATCTAGAATACTTGATTTATATCAAGGCATTTATTTATTGTCAACTTTCGGTCCAAAAGAATTACGTATTTAAAATCGATCGCTTCTTAATACGTAATCTTATGCCCTATACTCCCCACGAACCAAACTATTTAAACAACAAAAAATTAACGCGCTTTCAGACGATCGTCGCGGAATGCCGTAATTTTATTTTGCGGATAAAAATAATAGCCGCAAATCGCGGCCTAATTTTTAATTAAGTTCTCTTTGTCTCTGTTACTTTAGTTTCTCATATTCAATCCAGCAATGGTTCGTCCCGATTTTCATCATTTTTATGTTCCTAAGCCATTGTGTATTAACCTGGTGGTAATAATTAACTTCATCAATTTTTACCCGCTTGCCGTTGTCAAGAATTTCATAAACATAAACAGGTCCACCAAAAAAGTTGCCGATAAAATATTCTCTAAACATTTCTATATCTACAACTTTCGCGCACTGTTCAACTTGTTTAACTGGCACCTCTGTACAAGCCCCAAACGCAATAATGGCAAACATAGCTAAAAATGCCATTCTGATTTTTTTCATTTTCCACCCTCATTTTTTTGAAAATGTACAAAAGATATAAGTGGCTACATAGTATCATTAATAAGGCAATTCGTCAAGGCCGATGTTTTATCTGTTGTATCACAACTTTCCGGGGAAATTATGATATAAAATCCTTTTCAATTAAATTTGACTGACGTAAAATGGACCTAAAAGTGCCGAGTGGAATTTCCCTGCGATTTGCCGGCACAATTACGGTCCAGCTGGGTTTGCCAAATTTTCTAAATTTTACATGGCTTCCCCTTTGAGAAATATAAACAAAGCCCTTGCTTTGAAGGACTTTAATGACATGTTCTGAGGAATAAAGT
Organism: Parcubacteria group bacterium; assembly: GCA_016188835.1. Taxonomy (GTDB): domain Bacteria; phylum Patescibacteriota; class Minisyncoccia; order UBA10092; family UBA10092; genus JACPHB01. The sequence goes on along the minus strand of JACPHB010000019.1, from coordinate 4,079 downwards.
TTAGGCATACTGTAACTCGCGCCTTACAATTGCCGGCTTTTCAACCACCGCGACTTTAGATGCGTCTTTGTCTTCAAAATACTGGTTTTGCCAAAACTGGAAATGTCCACATTCAAACACTGGGAAACATAGTATTTGCCCTCTTTCCAAACTACATTTTGCAAATATGTTTTTTTCATATCTTTATATATTAATCTTTATTAGAATTATATATTAATAATTATTAAAAAGTCAATATATAAAAATATGTCAACTGCCTGTAAAGCGAATAAAAAAAAATCACCGCACTTTTAGACGATCGTCGCGAAATGCCGTAATTTTATTTTTTTGCAATTTAGTATAATCTCCGACCGCATAAGCCATCTCGAGAGATTTTATGCAGTCAAGGAAGTTCATCAAGGCCGAGGTCTTCTAAGGTAACGTCGCCGGTGTCGGCGAGATTAATATCGAAAGGGTCGGCCGAAGCCGAAGGAAAATCTACTCCGTTAGAAATCGCGCCCGCGCTTGCGCGCCCAGAGGGCCATTGGGGCGGGCTATTTCTAACGGGGTGAATTTCTTCAACTTGCGAAGATAATGTTGGAAACTCGGTTTCTAACATAATTAATTTTTCGGCTTCGGGATTTATTTGGGATTTGGAATTTGAAACTTGTGGTTTGCCCCGCAGAAGCTCATATTCTTCCATCGTCAAAACAACGCCGATCGGCTTGCCATTTTCAATCAAAAGGCACTTTCCGCCTTCAGATAAAAATTTTTTTATTGTTTCATACATAATTTTATTTCTTCCCAGCGATAATCAATTCCGCGACATTATTCGGCACTTCCTCATAGCGGTCAAATTCCATTGTGTAATTGGCGCGGCCCTGGCTCATGGAACGCAATTTGGTGGCGTAGCCGAACATTTCCGAAAGCGGTACAAGCGCGTCTATTACCTTCATCATTGCCCGTTCCGACATTTTTTCAATTTTACCGCGTTTGCTGTTTAGATCGCCAGTAATGTCGCCAAAAAACTGTTCGGGCGCAATTACTTCAATTTTCATTATCGGTTCAAGTAATACTACATTAGCGCGCCTGGCCGCTTCCTGCAAAGCGATGGAACCAGCAATTTTAAACGCCGCTTCCGAAGAGTCAACCTCGTGATAAGAACCGTCGTAAAGTGCCGCTTTCATGTCAACTAATGGGAAACCAGCCTTAACTCCCTTTTCCATAGCTTCTTTTAGACCTTTTAGGGCGGCCGGAATAAACTCCTGCGGGATAATACCACCTTTAATTTCATTTATAAATTCAAAACCGCTACCCCGTTCGCCGGGCTCAACTCTAATCCAAACATGGCCATATTGCCCCCGACCGCCCGACTGGCGAATATATTTTCCTTCAGCTTCGGCAACTTTTTTAATTGTTTCTTTATAAGCCACCTGAGGTCGGCCGACATTAACTGAAACTTTAAACTCTCGAAGCATTCTGTCAACAAGAATTTCAAGATGCAGTTCTCCCATACCGGAAATAATGGTTTCGCCGGTTTCAAAATCGGTTTTAATCCTGAAAGTCGGATCTTCTTCCGATAATCGCTTTAAAGCAATCCCCATTTTTTCTTGGTCGGCCTTGGTTTTCGGCTCAATTTTTTGGGAAATAACCGGTTCCGGGAAAGTAATCTGTTCTAATATTATTGGCTGTTCTTCATCGCAAAGCGTATCGCCGGTAGTAGTATTTTTTAAACCAACGGCAGCGCCGATTTCGCCGGCTTTAATTTCGTCGATTTCTTCCCGCTCGTTGGCATGCATCAATAAAATCCGGCCAAGACGCTCTTTTGAGTCCTTGGTTGAATTTAAGATATAAGAGCCCTTTGTGAGTTTGCCGGAGTAAACTCTAAAGTAAGTAAGAGAGCCGACATAAGGATCGGAAGCGATTTTAAAAGCTAAGGCGGCAAAGGGTTCGTTGTCATCGGGACGGCGAAAAATTTCCGCGCCACTTTTGAGTTCATGGCCCTTGGTCGGCGGCAAGTCGAGCGGGCTTGGCAAATAATCAACAACACCGTCAAGCATCAGTTGAACACCCTTATTTTTTAGGGCCGAGCCGCAAAAAACCGGAACCAATTTGCCGGCTAAAGAAGCATTTCTTAAACCGTGCCTGATTTCATCCATAGAAATTTTGGTACCCCCAAGATAACGCTCCATTAATCCATCGTCACTTTCAACAATTCTTTCAATTAAATATTTGCGGGCTTTGGCGGTTTCTTCTTTTAAATTTTCCGGAATATCCGCAAACTCAAGTTTTTCGCCATGTTCGCCTAAAAAATTAATTATTTTTTCTTCAATTAAATCAATAACGCCTTCAAATTTTTCTTCAATGCCGACTGGTAAATTCAAAGGAACTGCGTTTAAAGTGAGGCGTTCATGGATTGACGCCAAGCTTTTTTCAAAAGAAGCTCCCATCCGATCAAGTTTGTTGATAAAACAAATCCGCGGCACACCGTACTTGTCGGCCTGATGCCATACGGTTTCCGATTGCGGTTCCACTCCGGCAACGCCGTCAAAAACCACCACTGCGCCGTCTAAAACCCTAAGTGAGCGCTGAACTTCAACGGTAAAATCAATATGGCCGGGGGTATCTATAATATTGATACGGCACTCACGCTCGCTGTCGTCGCTGAAACGGGTTGGCGTCCAAAATGTCGTTGTCGCCGCCGCCGTAATGGTGATGCCGCGCTCCCGTTCCTGTTCCATCCAATCCATAATTGCCGCGCCCTCGTGAACTTCACCAATCTTATGGGATATGCCGGTGTAAAACAAAACGCGCTCACTTACAGTTGTTTTGCCTGCATCTATGTGAGCTATTATTCCTATGTTTCTAACTTTTTCAATTTGATAATGTTTTTTTTCCATCGTTTAATGATTCAGATAAAGAGATTAGGAGGGAACACAGGCGATGTAAAGTGATAGATCCACAGTTTTTAAAAATTATTTCCGGAATCCTCTTGTTCGAAGTCCTGCATTCTTAAATTCTCTTGAAAATTTCTTGCCATTTCACTTAAAACGTCAATCCTTAATAAGGAATCGGGTATACTATATTCTTTAAAAATTTTCATAAATTCTATTAAGAGACCAGATATCTTTTTACCTTTATATGCACTGGCCAACTCTTTTATAGAAGTCTCTAGATCCTCAGCTTTTTCTATTTCGTCTTTTTGTCTTAGTTCGGTAGCCAGTATTTTTTTCAATATTACAAACCCAAAAAATACATTAGGAAGTTTGTCTGGATTAGATTTTTCTATTTCATTTAAATGCTCTAATGTCCATTCATTATTTACTTCTCGTTTTTCTATTTCATCTTGTTCGGCTGATATTTTTTTTGCTGGTATTTCCTTTTTAACAGCCCCTCTTTTTATCTCATTCTCTAAAAATTCCTCATATTCACCAACTAAATTTTTATCATTTTCTAATTCTTTAGATATTTTTAACCACTCATCTGTATGGTTTTGATTGAATTTTTCATGTTCGGGCAACCTTTCTTCGTGAGGTATTCGTGAGGTATCCCCAGCTTAAATTTTTCATCGGGAGTATGTCCCGATTGCGACTCTTGTGATTCATTCATAAATTTTCTTTAAAAAATTTAATTTTAATAACTTTACCATGAAAAGTGAGCAAAGGCTCTGTTTGCTTCGGCCATCCTGTGCGTGTCTAACTTTTTCTTTACGGCTGCGCCTTCATTGTTGCTTGCCAAAATAAACTCTTCCGCCAGCTTAGCAGCCATCGGCTTCCCTTTTTTTGTGTTAGCCGCTTTAATAATCCAGCGAAAAGCTAGCTGAATTTTCCTATCGGCTCTCACCGGCTGGGGCACTTGATAATTAGCGCCGCCTATCCGGCGCGATTTAACTTCAAGCGATGGTGAAATGTTTTTTATCGCACGCTCAAAAAGCTCCAACGGATTATTTTTGGTTTTTTCTTTTATAATATCAAAAGATTTATAAACCACTTTTTGGGCAATAGATTTTTTCCCTTGGCGCATTATATAATTTATAAATCTGCCCACTAGCGGGTTTTGATACTGATAATCCGGAGTATTAACTTTTTTTATTTTTGTTG
>JACPHB010000016.1 GCA_016188835.1 Parcubacteria group bacterium | reverse complement strand
TTTGTAAGGGGGTGGTAGTTTTGAATAATTTATGAAAAATTAGTAAAGAAAACAACACAACTGGCAATGAAATAACGGCGTTTTCGGGGTTAAGCTGATTTGTAGCAAACAAAATTACAATACTCAAAAATCCAATAACCAAACTCCAGAAAACTGCTCGTTGTTTTAGCTTAAAGTAGAGTGACCCGAAAATTACTGGAAATAGAGCCAAGCCCAAACTTGCGAGAGAAAAGCCGAGTGCCAAGATATTTTGATAGAAAATACCAATGAGTACCGCTAAAGCGATAAGTAGTATCATAAAAAAACGAGTAAGTTTTTTCATTGATTCTCCGCTGTACTTTTGAGAGTAATTTTTGAGATCACGAGTGAAAATTGACGAAATGACAAATGTGGCAGTGTCTGATGACGAAAGCGCCACTGCGTAGAGCAACACCATTCCAAACTCTTTAAGTCCAAATGGAAGCAGTTGTGAAAATCCTGTTACTAAAGCGTCTTCAGGCACAATATTTGGAAATAGTTGTTTTGTAGCAAGACCAACAACACTGATAACAACTCCAAGAATGAGTAAAATGATAGCGGAATAATTTAACCCTCGTTTTAAGTTCTTTTCATCTTTGGTTGCAAAAATTCTTTGCCACAAATCAGGAGTAGCCATAATCCCAACGCCAGCAAGAATAAGAAAACCGAGTATATTCCCAATTCCGAGCGTACCAAGGTTAAATTCGGAAACTGGAATGTTAGTTTTACCGAAAAGGAAAATTCCAACTGACAAGGTCATAATGAACATGATTATTATTTGGAAAAAATCTGTACGCACTACCGCCTTAAAGCCAGCTAACAAAAGATAGGTCAAAATTATTAGTCCGCCAATTATGACAGCGAGAAAATATGGAATTGGGAAAATAGCTGATAGAACTTTACCACTAATAATAAAATTTACTGTTAGCAATAAGAAAAACTGAAGCACAATAAATAGTGAAAACATCAAGCCATTTCTCTTCCCAAAAACTCTGAAAAAATATTCAGGCATTGAATACACTTTTAATTCATCTGCTTTTTGCTTAATCTTCCAAGCATACTTTCTCACAAACAGAAAACCGATGGCTATTCCAATAAAAAGCCAAATAGCCGAAAAGCCATATTGATAAACATATGCAAGATAAATCGCAAGAGTTGCACCATCAAAAGAGCTGGCACTCATTGTGGCGGCAACCTGAACTCCTTGAACTTTGCGTTCTGCAATCATAAAGTCATCTTCGGTTTCTTTCCTTGAAGAAACAACGCCAATGGCTACGACAATCGCTATATATAAAAGAAAAAACAAAATAGATAATTCCATATTTATAAATTACTTATATTTATTTAATCAGAAAAAAGTTCTAACGTCCACTATCCGTGCAAAAAATAATCGCCTATTCAAGCGATTATTTTCATTAGCTGACTAACTCGGTCTGGGACCGCCCACAATGAGACCGTTAAGGGCTTTCTAAAGCTATTTCAGTATATTAAGTTGAGGCGTCATTTTTCTAAACCTCTTTCCATCATATCCATTTCAGCCATGATTGCTTCATAAAGTTCTTCCCTATTCTCATTCCAGGCCTCCATTCTGTCGGCTTCAAGGTTTTCAAGCGCCTCCTCTACATAGCCGGCATCAAAATACAACCTCGCCCGTTTGAAGTTGAATTCGATTTTCGCGGCAGGATCGTTGCCTTCTTCGATGCGCTCTTCTTGTTCACGCGTCCACGCGTCTAAAAGTTCTCTGGTTTCAGGATCTTCCGTCCCCTTTTCTTTAAGTAAGCGAATGAGGCGTTGCTCCGCGCTTTCTTGTTTTTCAAATGATTTTATTTCTTCCATAACTTATATTTTATCAAAATTTATTTTTGTTTAGTATATCAAATTGAGGTGTCTCAGTCATTTGACTTAGCATATGACGGCTGTATAGTTCGGTCTGGAACCGCCCAGGATGCGACTGTTATGGGCTTTTCTAGGCCTGTTTGAGTATACTAAATTGAGACGTCTCGGTCAAGAAATATCAATCATTTTTTGGATTAGGGGATGAAAATGGCCTTTGTATTTTTCTTGAACGCTTGGAATTTTCCAATCATTTTCGGTTAAAATTTTCCGGCAATCGGTGTCGCCGCAAGAACAAGGATTTTCATTGTCAGTATACGCCTTATCGTCAAAATTCCACGTTCCTTGATCCAGGGTTATTTCTTCTCCCACCTCTATATCCCTTTTGGCGACGATGATGACTTCATCAATAAGCCAAGTATTAGCATTGCAGGAATGATTAATATTTTCATCCAAACTTTCTTTGGTATCGTTTTTCGGCAATGCCAGATATTGATCTTCGGCCACTGGCCAAATAGATCGACTCCTATAATTTCCTGAAAATGCTTGCTCCTTTGAAATTAACTCGCCGCCAAATTCCATAACCTTTTCTCCTTCTAATATTTTTTCACCAGTAAAAACACCATCGCCGTGAATAGGAGATTTATCAGCTTTGAGTTTCGGATTAACCCACGTTCGTGATAAGTATTGTTTTTCCATTTTGTATTAACGCATCTCAGTCATTTGACTTAGCCCTTCGACAAACTCAGGACTTAGCCCTTCGACAAGTCGTTCGACCCTAAGGGGTCTCAGACCCGATGGGCTCAAGACTTAGCATATGATGGTTATTTTATAATAGGTTTTCCGAATTTAATCAAATTTAATTTCTTTTCTCTGCGCCAACCCTTGACTTGCTTTTCGCGTTTAAGTGCTTCTTCTTTCGTGTTGAATTTTTCAATTCTTAATAATTTTACTGCTGGATATAATTTTGTATGCCAACCACCTGATTTAGTTTTGTGTTCAACTAACCTTCTTTTAGGATTATTAGTTATTCCGGTATAAATACTGCTATTTTCGCAAAGAATTAGATAAAGATAATACATAATATTATTGTGGTTCGACAAGCTCACCACCCTTCGCCGCGCCTCGTGCTTGCCCTGAGCAAGCCCGAAGCGAAGCGAGGGCGCGTCGAATGGCTGCGGGGCCTGGATTCGAACCAGGGTGACATGATTCAGAGTCATGTATCCTACCGCTAGATGACCCCGCAAAATAACCCCGCCATTTAGCTGAAGGCGGGGTTATTTTAACATTAAAAACCCAAAAAATCCACTTTATACTTTAAGGTATTTCCGTATCGCGAACCAGCTTGAAAATACGCCGAGCGTTATGCCGCCCAAGGTTTGAAAAAATAGTAATTGCCAAAAATTGTCGCCGAGATAATTTACCAGATTAATTTCCGGCAAAAAATTAAATAACTTCGGCCCGATAAAGGCAACGCCGGGAATTATCACCATGAAAGCAAACGCCGAAGACACAAGCCCATGCAAAACTCCCTCAACGATAAACGGACCTCTCACGAATCTGTTGGAGGCGCCAACCAGCTTCATTATAGTGATTTCTTCCCGCGATGAATAAATCGCCAGCCGCACGGTGTTAAAAGCCACAAGAAACGCAATAAGAGCCAAAATCAAACCGGCGACCAAACCGCTTTGGCGCAAAACGCTGATTATATTGCCCAATCTCTCTATTACAATTTTATTTTCCGCATAGTTAATTTTGCTGATAATATTCTCGAATTGATTTTGGCCTAGAAAAGAAACAACCGTTTCATATTTTGAAGCGTCTTTCGCCAAAACATTTAAGCTAGCTTCTAGAGGATTATCACTAAGCTCCTGAACCGATTTTAGCAATATTTCATCATCCGAATGGCGTTTTTTAAAAATTTCTAAGGCCTCGCCTGTAGAAACATATTCAACATTTTTTACTTCTTCTAAATTATCCAGTTTTGATTTTAAGGCAAGAATGTCTGCCTCTTTCGCGTCTAAGTTAAAATAAACGCTGATGTCTACTTTTTCCTCAAGCACGCCCAAAACCGATGTTAACATCACATTTAAAAGAAAGATTGACGTCCAGGCCAGAAGCGTTACGGTCATTATCAAAACCGTCGCCGTTGACAGCCAGCCATTGCGCCAAAAATTCACAAACCCCGATTTTATTATTCTGTTTAATGTTAAAATCATGTCATTTGAAAATTAAAATTTATGACAAGATGTATCTCCCGGGATTTTCGTCTCTCGCGACCACGCCTCCTTCCAAGCTTACCACGCGCTTTTCCAAGGCGTTAATAATTTCTTTATCATGGGTCGCCAATATAACTGTTGTCCCCAATTCATTAATTTTTATAAGAAGCCGGATGATGTCCCAGGTATTAATCGGATCTAAATTGCCGGTCGGTTCATCGGCAACAATTACACTTGGCCGGTGAACCAGGGCCCTGGCAATGGCTACGCGCTGTTTCTCGCCGCCACTAAGTTCGCGCGGGAAATTATTGGCCTTATCTTTCAAACCAACTAAATCAAGAACTTTGGGAACATCACTTTTGATTTCCAATTCGCTTTTGCCGACAACCTGCATGGCAAAGGCGACATTTTCATAAGCGGTTTTATTGGGAAGCAACTTGAAATCTTGAAAAATAGCTCCGATTTGCCGGCGCAGTATCGGTAGTTCATTCTGGCTTACCGTGGGAATATTTTGCCGGTTGAAAAAAATCTTGCCGCCGGTCGGCTTTTCTTCGGCAAGCAAAAGTTTTAAAAGCGTGGTCTTGCCGGCTCCCGATTTTCCCACCACCGAAACAAATTCATGGTGACTAACCTCAAAACTAACGTCTTTTAATGCCACTGAATGGGAATTATAAATTTTACTGACATTTTCAAATTTAATCATTGTAGTTATTTCCTATATCCCAGCTATTTAATCAGCGCCGATAAACGTTACGCTAATAGTTTTTGCCGATCCCATCTTATTCTGAATCTCATATCGTGAATCGTTAGCATCATAGTATATATTTATAGTTCCAGAATTGTTTAAAGAAGCGGAACAGCGTTTGCCAGCATCAAATAAAAGAGCGGTCGAACCATCATTTGCGGCAACAATGCAGACAAATTCCCCAAATCTGACAATTGCCAATCCAGCCACCCAATTATTCAAATTGAGGATTGCACCACTCGCCAGGTAATCTCCGTTACCACCCCTTAAAACAGTTGACCCGCTGTTTTGGTCTTGATAAAGCACCATCTGGCTGCCGCCCTTATGGTCCCTCACAAAAATACCGCTATTCCTGCCGCTATAATTTATCATTGTGCCAGACCCACCATTGTTAAAACGATTAGGGCCAACAATGGTATTGGTCATCTTTTCTATTCTAATGCCCACAACCGTGCCTCCCGCGGCGGGCTGGCCATCTACTGAATTATTCTGAATGCGCGAATTATGAATAGCTCCGGCAATATTAATACCATACTTCGTTTGGCCGCTCGCAGCCGATGGATTAAAAGCATTTCCTTCAATAATAACCTCTGTAACCTCGCTCTCAGGCGCCACATAGATACCCGGAGAACCACTCTCAAAATTGCACTGGTAAAATCCGATGCCAAAAACTTTGTGTGCTAACTCTACCCCGCTTGAACCGTATATAGTACACCCAATAAAAGTTATAAAAGATGAGTTTTTGTTTAGGTATACATTTCTGACGGTGTTGTTAGCAAACTTTGACCCGATTACTGTTCCTTCACCCATCTGTCCCATTGTTGAGACCAATTCCCATCCAATGCCATTCTGTTCAAAGTGGGATCCAATGATATTCACGCCTATTACTTGCTCCGTCAAAAGACCTCGACCGGAAAACCCGGTGATTCGAACTCTCTCAATAGTCACCCGTTCAGAAACTTCGCTGATTTTAATGCCGGAGCCGGTCTTGTTTTTCCCTGCAAATCCAACGCCTACAATAGAAACATGACTACTTTGCAGATTGCCGTTAATATTCAGCAGGGCTGTGTTATTATTAGCTAGATTGCTGTCTAAAATAAATGACGCCCCTAGATTTTTACCGCCGGGCGATTTATTCGGGCCGAAAATAGCGAATGACCTATCATCTGAAAGCGAAACAAAAATCGGGCCTGTAATTCGATAGCGTCCGGGAGAAACCCATCCTGGCGTTCCGCTGCTTACAATGGCATTGACCCATCTTTGAGCACAAGAAGTATCATTGGTTAAACCATCGCCAACACAGCCGAAATTTTTTATGTCCAAAAAGGGACCGGATTGTGAATTTACAGATGAAGTACCACTAGATAAATTAGTGGCAATACTTGCAAAAAAACCAATTTTGACAAATTGACTCAGTAGATAAATTAAAAATAAAAAAATGATTAGTGCAACCGCGCTCCAACGCACTATTTGCCATAATCTATGGTTACCTAATATAGTTGTTATCATAATTAATACTATTATACTCTACATTATGACATACAACAATAATTGAAAAAAGCCTGGTTCTAGTGCCCTCACCAGGAATCGGACCTGGGTCAATTGCTTAAAAGGCAACTGCTCTACCATTGAGCTATGAGGGCGTTAATTTTTTTCCAGCCAATATAAAATAATTATTGGCAAAATAAGCCAGATAAAATGAGCTGGAGTGGAACCAAAAAATAACAAATTTAAAGGAGCAAGTTTTATTAATTCCGCGTTAAAACTGAGAACATAGCCAAAAATAATATTGGCCCACAAACCAACGTTTAAAAAGCTTAAAAATAAAACCTGGCCGGTTTTTTTGTTTAGTTCTTTTCTGGAAAACCCGGATCTTTTAAAAATCCAAAAAACAAAAATGGCCAAAACAAAAAAAACAAACGCCTTCAAAAAAATTGTCTGGGCAACATTAAGATTGTTTAAAAAATTTTTAGGGTACGGAATATACTCATTTATCAAAGCAGCCGGATAAGACGCTAAAAGTAACACAATTATCCGGTTTCGTCCAACTATTAAGCCATAAACAAAAACCGAAAAAAAGAAAAATAACAGCAGTAACACATCCCACGCGGGATTGCTTAAAAATTGGTTTAGGGTTTCGCGGAAAGTATCTATATAAGACATAAAAAATTATTTAATTTCGTTTTTTAACTCTTCCATTAATTCCCGGGCTTTGCGGGATAAATTTTTCGGCGTTTTGATATTTATAACAAAAATTATATCATTATTTTCTCCGTGATGCACCAGGGCCTCGCCGTTTGAAACGCCGGCCGGGATTTTTAACTTTATTCTTTCACCTCTTACAGAAACTTCAATATCGCCCCCTAAGGCGGCGGTTATAAAATCTAAATTTAAAGTTGTCTGGATTGTTGACCACGCGCGGCCAAAACCTCCTCTCCCAAAATTGAAATCAAAACCGCCTTCGCCGCCACGGCTTCGACGACCGAAGCCAAAAAGTTCTTCTAAAATATCCGATAGACCGCCAAAATCGCCAAAACCTTCCCCACCAGAAAATTCTTGGCCGTCAAATGTCCTGCCAAACCTGTCATATTGTTCGCGTTTTTCTCTATTTCCCAATATCTGATAGGCCTCGTTTATTTCTTTGAATTTTTTATCGTCACCTTTGTTTTTATCGGGATGATATTGGTGTGCCAATTTTCTGTAAGCCCGCTTGATTTCATCGTCACTCGCGCTTTTCGGCACCCCTAAAACTTGATAATAATCCTTTGACATATTATTATTATTGTGTTATTTAACATCTAAAGCTCTTTTATAAATATTACCCGAAAGGATAGTCTCAAATGCAAACACCTGTTAGAGACGAAAATATCCGAAAATTAATTAAATCATGGAATCCGGCCGTAAAACTATTGCTGATAATAATTGCTCTTTTTACTGTCGCGCCCATTATGAATTTTACGTGGCGCATTATTTTGTACATTTACACATTTATAAACGATCGCGAATCTTATTACTTAATAACAGATATTCTGGATAATTTATTTTCTTATAATGCCCGATTCGGCGGATTTACTTTGTTTTGTTTCTTTTTTATTTGGAAAGGGGGTAAAATAGCTGACATTGTTTTGGCATCGCCCGTTGGCTATAAGAAAATTAAAATTGACAATGTTTATCTTCGTTTAATAGTTTACTTTTCGGCTATAATTATTTTAGGTTTTGGTTTTCACGGACTCCGATATTTATTTGGCCTTTCTCAAATAATTTTTTCATTCAAAACAAGTTTTTGGGATTTTGCGGTAATAACTTTTTTTGCGCCGATTAGCGAGGAGATTTACTACCGATTTTTAATTATTTATATAACCGGTTCGATTTTTGGCCGTGCTACAGGCATCGCACTTTCTCTATCTCTTTTCGTTTTGTCTCATGATTATTCCCAGCTTGGCATTATTGAAATAATTTGGGTGGCCTCGCTGGCATTAGCCAATACCGCCGCCACTATTTCTTTCGGATCGCTTTGGCCAGCCATCGCCATTCACTCAATTAATAATACCCTGGTTTACTTTTTACGCCCTTTTTAGGGCTTTTATTTTTTATTTTCTTCTTTTTTTTCTTCAGATTTAGATTCTTCCTTAGGTGCTTCCTTTGGAGCTTCCTCACTCTCCGTAGCTTTAGTAGAGGAGGATTCTTTCTTATACATCGCCTCTCCGATTTTTTGGATTTCAGTTGAAAGTTCGGCCGACGCTTTCTTTATTGATTCAATATCCGTCCCGCCCTGAGCTTGTCGAAGGGCTGCTATTTTTTCCTCTATTGTTTTTTTGTCTTCCGGTTTAACTTTGTCACCGGCGTCTTTCAATGCTTTTTCAGACATATAAATCATTGACTCGGCGCCATTTTTAATTTCTATAGCTTCTTTTTTCTTGGCGTCTTCGACTGCGTTTATTTCCGCGTCTTTTTTCATTTTTTCAATTTCTTCTTTGGCAAGACCGGTTGAAGCGGTAATGGTGATTGATTGTTTTTTACTGGTCGCTTTATCAACCGCCGAAACGTTTAAAATGCCGTTGGCATCAATATCAAAAGCAACTTCAATTTGCGGAACGCCGCGCGGCGCCGGAGGAATACCATCTAAAGTGAACTTGCCAAGCGTTTTATTGTCAGCCGACATCGGTCGCTCGCCCTGTAAAACATGAATTTCCACTTGCGGCTGATTATCGGCCGCGGTGGAAAAAATCTGGGTTTTAGCCGTCGGAATAGTGGTGTTTTTTGAAATCATCGGCGTTGCAACGCTCCCCAATGTCTCAATGCCGAGTGTTAAAGGCGTAACGTCCAAAAGCAAAATATCGCGGACATCGCCGGCCATGACACCGGCCTGAACCGCCGCGCCAAGCGCAACTACTTCATCGGGATTGATGCCCTTATGCGGCTCTTTGCCGAAAAGATTTTTTACCGCTTCGGTAATCGCCGGCATTCTTGTTTGGCCACCGACCAAAACCACTTCATCAATATCATTTAAAGAAAAATTGGCTTCTTTCACGGTTTGCTTAACTAATTCAAGCGATGTGGCGATGAAATCATGGACTAATTCCTCCAGTTTTGCCCGCGTCATTTTGGTGACAAAATGTTTCGGCCCGGAAGCGCCGGAAGTAATAAATGGAAGATTGATTTCCGTTTCCATAACAGTTGATAGTTCATGCTTGGCTTTTTCCGCCGCTTCTTTAAGGCGCGCTAAAGCCATGGTGTCTTTTGACAAATCAATCCCCTGCTCACGTTTAAATAAATCGGTAAGATAATTAGTAATCCGTTGGTCAAAATCGTCGCCGCCGAGATGTGTGTCGCCTCCGGTGGCTTTTACCTCAATGGTGTCATCGCCAATTTCCAAAACTGAAACGTCAAAAGTGCCGCCGCCGAAGTCATAAACAACAATCTGTTCCGATTTCTTTTTATCCAAGCCATAAGCTAAAGCCGCCGCTGTCGGCTCGTTAATAATCCTTAAAACCTTAAGACCGGCAATTTCTCCGGCGTTTTTAGTCGCCTGCCTTTGGGAATCGTCAAAATAAGCCGGAACGGTGATGATAGCTTCGGTTATTTTTTCTCCGAGTTTTTCTTCTGCGTCCGCTTTTAATTTCTGCAAAACTATCGCTGAAATTTCTTCCGGCCGATACCATTTAGCTTGCCCTGAGCCCATCGAAGTGTCACCCATTTTTACTTCAACTCCGCCTGAAGCGGATTTTTGCATTTTATAAGGCAACCATTTTAAATCGCGTGAAATTTCCGGATCATCCCACCGACGGCCTATTAATCTTTTAATTGAAAACAAAGTATTTTCCGGATTTACCACCGCTTGACGCTTCGCCAATAGTCCGGCTAAACGTTCGCCATTTGCAGAAACGGCAACTGTTGAGGGCGTGGTTCTGTTGCCTTCTTTATTTTCGATTATTTTCGGGGCGCCGCCTTCGGTAATTGCCATCGCCGAATTGGTAGTGCCTAAATCTATTCCTAATATTTTTGTCATATTTTTTAGCTTTTAATTTTAGTTATTTATATGATTTTACTTTTGCCGGTCTTAATACATCGCTATTCATTAGATAACCTTTCTGCAACTCTTCTGCGATTGTGCCGCTTTCTCCTCCCTCCATAGATTCCACTGCTTCATGTTTTGCCGGATCAAATTTTTCTCCTTTTATTGCCATCGCTTCCACTCCCTGCGACTTAAGATAATCTTCAAATTGCTTTTTGATACCTTCAATTCCTTTAACCCACGGGTCGTTTTTTAAATTATCCGGCGTTTCGCGAAACGCTTTTTCAAAACTATCCGCAATGCCAAGTAGCGGGAGTATCATTATTTTAGACATCCATTCTTTAATCTCTTTGTTTTGCGCTTCCATTTCTTTCTTTAGGTTTAAATAATCCGCCTTCGCCCGTTTCCAGCCATTGAGATATTCTTCACTCTGCTTCATCAAATTTTCAATATTTTTATTTTCGTCTGCCATATTTATTTCCTTTAAATAATTTATCAATTATAAACTTTTTAAAAAATTCATCCGATACTTCCGGAAATATTTTTGAGACGCATAACATTATTTCCTGCGAAGTATTTAACAATTTATTCGTTAAGGCATTAAGCCGCGCCATTTCTTCCATTGAAAATTCATCCGGTTCGCGAATTTCATGAGTGAAAAAATGCCAACCGCGAGACGTTGGGATTCGCCCGCCAGATGTATGTGGTTTGGCTAAAAATCCCAATTCTTCGAGATATGCCAAATCATTTCTAATCGTAGCCGAACTAATTTTCAAATCATAATTTTCGGCTAAAAATTCGGAACCGACCGGCCGCGCCGATTTTATAAATTCCTCAACTACAATTTCAAATATTTCCTGTTGCCTATTGCCTAAACTCATTGCAAATATCAGTATATATCCCATTAGCAATGTTGTCAATGGAGTGCTAATTGTACACTTGTCGCATAAGCTTCCTATAGGATTGCTGTGCGACCAAATAATGGCATCGGTATTTAATATATGATAGAATTGGTTATATTATTAATTTTTTTAAATGAATACAATTACTGAAAATAATTTAACCTGGATCGACATTGAAAAACCGACCCATAAAGACATTGAATGGCTTAGGGCTAACTTTAATTTTCATCCGATTACTTTGGGAGAATTGATTCCGCCGTCAAAACGGGAAAAGGTGGAGCAATTTAACGATTATCTATTTCTTGTAATGTACGCTCCAATATATCAATTAAAAAAACGAACAACCGAGCCGGTTGAACTTGATGTTTTGATAACTAAAAGCCATGTCATAACGCTTCATAATGAACATATCGAGCCATTGAACATATTTTCAGAAAGTTTGAAAAAAATTGAAATGAAGAGAAGAATTTTTAGTGCCACCAGCGGACATTTGCTTTACTTCATTATTGAAGATATTTTAAGTTTCGCAGAAAGGCAGCTGGCGCATATTTCTAAAAATATCAGTATGATTGAAGACAATATTTTTAAAAATATAAGCCGAGACATGATAAAAGAAGTATCAACCATAAAAAGAGACGTTCTTGATTTCAGGATGACTATTCGCCCGCTTTATAGAATTTTTAATTCTTTACACGAAAAAAGCCATATCTTATGGTCCGACGACATGGATATCAAAGTTTATTTCACCGACTTAATCGGTGATTATAATCGCCTATGGCATGAAATTGACAATTATGCCGATACATTAGATGCGCTTGAGAAAACAAATATCAATCTCATTAATGATAAGACAAACACCATAGTTAAAACATTCACGATTATGTCGTTTTTAACTTTTCCGGCAATGCTGGTTGCCACAATACTTCAGATTAACACAGGCACCAACCCGATTTTAGGACGCCAAAATGATTTTTGGATAATTTTAGGAATTGTGGTAATCACAATTTTGGTAATGCTTACATATTTTAAAACTCGCAAATGGCTATAAAACTTTACAATACCCTTACAAGAAAAAAACAAATTTTTAAACCACTCCGCGATAAGCGCGTTGGTTTATATACCTGCGGACCGACAGTTTATAATTACGCGCATATCGGCAATTTAAGAACTTATGTGTTTGCTGATGTCTTGCAAAAAACTCTTGAATACAATGGATATGAAGTAAAAAGAGTTATGAATATAACCGATGTTGGCCATCTTACTTCAGATGCCGATACTGGCGAAGATAAAATAGAGCTGGAATCAAAAAAAGAAAAAAAATCTGTTTGGGAAATTGCTAAGTTTTATACAGGTGCTTTTCTAAACGACATTAAGGAGTTGAATATAAAAAAACCGGAAACTATCGTCCCCGCCACAAAAATAGTTGTTGATCAAATTAAAATAATAAAAATATTAATTGGTAAAAAATATGCTTACGAAACTTCAAAAGCGATTTATTTTGATGTTGCTAAGTTCAAAAATTACAATAAACTTTCACGCCAGCCGATGCACCAAAAAATTACTGCCGCGCGCGAAGAAGTTATAAAAGATCCGGAGAAAAAACATCCGGCTGATTTTTCTTTGTGGTTTAAATTAGCCGGCCGGTACAAAAATCACAGTATGCGCTGGCCATCTCCTTGGGGTTTGGGATTTCCCGGCTGGCACATTGAATGTTCCGCCATATCTACAAAATACTTGGGTCAGCCATTTGATATCCACACCGGCGGCGTTGATCATATCGGTACGCATCACACTAATGAGATTGCCCAATCCGAAGCAGCTTTTGGAAAACCGTTGGCTAAATTTTGGCTTCACAGCGAATTTTTGATCATTGATCAAAATAAAATGTCAAAATCTGAAAAAAATTTTATTACTTTGGATACCTTAAAAAGACGCAATTTTGATCCATTGGTTTTTCGCTATTTGGTTTTAACCGCCCATTACCGTTCAAAACTAAATTTCACATGGGAGAGTTTGGAAGCGGCGCAAAACGCGCTTGATAATTTGCGAGAGGCAATAAAAAATTTAAAAACAGCAACACAACATACCAACAAACTTGAGAATGTAAGGGTATTGAGAAAACGTTTTATTGAAGAATTTAAAAATTATATAAACGATGACTTGGAAACTCCGCGCGCTTTAGCGCTTTTGTGGAACATTGTAAAATCTAAAAAATTAGATTCAAAAACAAAATATGCTTTACTTATTGATTTTGATAAAGTTTTGGGATTAAATCTGGCTAAAATAAAATCTGAAAAAATTCCAGCAGCAATTTTGAAAATAGTAAAAGACCGCGAAAAATACCGCAAAGAAAAAAATTTCAAAAAATCCGACGAACTCCGCAAAAAAATTGAATCTCTCGGTTGGTTAATTGAAGACACGCCGCGGGGGCCGAAATTAAAAGGAAATTTATCCCACACATAACTTTCATAATGTTATGAAAGTTATGTGTGGGATAAAAAATAAAGCGGGCCGAAGCCCGCGATTCTAAACAAGAAATTTTTAGGAGATATTTTTAGCAGTAAACCAGTTACAAACAGGCTTCCAAAAATTGAATGAAAAAACACTTTTAATAAGAAAAGAAAGGCCAACACCAAGACCAACGATAAGGCCAGCACCAAGACCAACACCAAGACCAGCGGCAAGACCAACACCAAGACAAACACCAAGGCCAACACCAAGGCCAGCGGCAAGACCAACACCAAGGCCAACGATAAGGCCAACTATAAGGCCATCGATAAGGCCAACGATAAGGCCAACACCAAGGCCAGCGGCAAGACCAACACCAAGGCCAACGATAAGGCCAACAAAAAGGCTAAAATAAATATCGTTTTTTTCAGCGAATTTTAAACCGATTTGATAATAAATCCTTAAAATCCAAGCGTAAACATTAACAACCAAAAACGCGAACGGAATATCCCACCAGCGGCTAACCGAAAAAGTCCATAAGATATTATCCGTAACTTTTAACGAAGTATAGCTTGGAACTTGGTGCCCCGAAAGATGCCAAACGCCCCAAAAGACCGCAAAAACAACCGAAGCCAAAACCCCAAAACGCAAAAACATTATCGCGTATCGCTTGTCGCTCATTTTGGTTCCTTTCTTAAGTTGTCAAAGATACCGAATATATTTAATATAATAGCATATTGCTATTAAAAATGTCAAGCTTGCAGCGATTTTGTTAATTCACAGGTTATTCGAAATTTTCATTTGCGATAATTTTTTTTAGGAATTATACTGGCTAATGGAACTAAAACTAAATTTTAAAATTGCTTAGCCCCATTCGCCTTCGGCGAATGGCTCGCCCCCGCCTACAATTTTAAAATTTAGTTTTAGTTCCGTCATAAACATGCCTCAGAAAACTTTTAAAAAAGAACAGCTTCCGCCGCAGGATATTGAAGCCGAACAATCCGTTTTGGGTTCTCTTTTGATAGATAAAGACGCTATTGTCAAAATTGCCGATATTGTCGCGCCAAAAGATTTTTACCGCAAGGCCCACGAAATGATTTTTGAGGCAATGATTGGGCTTTACACTAAAAGCGAACCGATTGACCTATTAACGGTTTCAAGTAAGCTTAAAGAAAAAAAACAATTCAAAGAAATCGGCGGAATGTCGTATCTCACAACGCTTATGAATTCCGTTCCGACCGCTTCAAACGTTGTTCACTACGCTAAAATAGTCAATCAAAAAAGAGTGCTGCGCGATTTAATCGGCGCCTCTTACGAAATTTCATCGCTTGCTTGGGAGGAAAATAAAAATATAGATGAAATTATAGACGAAGCGGAAAAGAAAATTTTTGGCGTTTCCCAATCGTCGCTGATTTCCGAATTCCAGCACATTAAGCCCCACTTGGGAGAGGCCTTTGAAAGATTTGACCGTCTCCACAAGGGCGACGACACTTGGCGGGGCATTCCCACCGGTTTTATTGATTTAGATAAAAAACTTGCCGGTTTGCAAAAAGCCGATTTGGTGATTCTGGCCGGCCGGCCATCTCTCGGGAAAACTTCACTGGCACTTGATTTTGCGAGATATGCCGCAGTTTCCGAAAAAGTGCCAGTTGGTATTTTCAGTTTGGAAATGAGTAAACAGCAGCTTATTGAACGACTTATTTCCGCCGAAGCCAACGTTGACAACTGGCGTCTTAGAAGCGGCCAACTGTCTGATGAAGGCAAGGATAATGATTTTGAAAAAATAAGCAGGGCTCTTGACTCTTTATCATCGGCTCCGATTTATATTGACGATGCCGCCAGCCCAAACGCTTTGCAGATAAGAACCATGGCCCGCCGCCTTCAGGCGGAAAAAGGATTGGGACTTTTGGTTATTGATTATCTCCAGTTAATGCAGGGAAGCGGCCGAATAGAAAACCGGAATCAGGAGGTCAGCGAAATTTCCCGGTCACTTAAAAATTTGGCAAGAGAACTGAACATTCCTATTTTAGCGGTTAGCCAGCTTTCTCGGGCTCCTGAAGCTAGAACCGATCAAGTGCCGAAATTATCGGATTTAAGAGAATCTGGCTCTATTGAACAGGACGCGGACGTGGTTTTATTTATCTACCGCGAAGACAAAGTAAAAAAAGACAGCGACAGAAAAAATATCGCTGAAATTCACATTGCCAAGCACCGAAACGGCCCGACTGGCAAAATTGAATTATATTTTAATGAAGATTATACGAGTTTTAAGAATTTAGATAAACTGCATTAAACATGTATCCGAAAACAATCCAAAATTTTATTGAAAAATTTTCAAAATTACCGGGAATCGGACCGCGCCAAGCCGCCCGATTGGCTTTTTGGTTGCTTAAAGGCCCAAAAGAAACTCGCCAAAATTTAAAGCGAGCGCTTGAAAATTTAGATAAAGACGCGCGGGCATGCGAATTATGCCACTATGTAATGGATAGTTCGACCTCGCTCACCATAAAAAATGATGGAAATAATAACCTGCCTGCCGGTAGGCATGGATGCCATTTTTGCGATAATCCCGCTCGCGACCATGCAACTATTTGCGTTGTTGAAAAAGAAACCGATTTGGCAACCATTGAAAAATCCGGGGTCTATAAGGGCTTATATCATGTTTTGGGCGGATTATTTTCGGCTTTGGATACTGCAATCCCAGCAAATCTGAAAATGCCGGAACTTATAAAAAGAATAGAAGGTTTTAAAAAAAGCGATAAAAAAATAGAAGAAATTATTTTGGCGCTTTCTCCAAATCACGAAGGAGATTTAACCGCATATTATTTAGAAAAATTATTAAGGCCTTTAAAAGTTAAGGTAACCCGCCTAGGGCGGGGCCTTCCTTACGGCTCCGATGTGGAATTCGCCGACGCCCAAACATTGTCAGGAGCATTAGAATCCCGTAAAGAAATAAAATAAAGAAATAAATCATTTTCCTCGCGCTCTCGGTCGCCCAGCGGCTCCCTCGCTGTCCGATGAAAGCGTTTTATTCGCCTGCGGCGAAACCATGCTAAAACGCTTTCATAAGCTTCGGAAAATAATTTATTTCTTTATTTTATTTTTAGAATTTCAACTTCGGTGAAGTGTTGGCGATGGCCGGCTTTTTTCTTGTAACGGGTTTTGCTGTGATAATGAAAAACAACGATTTTTCTTGTTCGCCCCTGTTTTAAAACTTTGGCGGAAACTTTCGCCCCCTCAACAAATGGCATGCCGATATTTACTTCTTTATCGGCGGCTAACAATACTTTATCAAAATCAAAATTATCGCCCTCTTTAGCGTCTATTTTTTCAACTTTTAACCTGTCCCCTTCTTTAACAATATATTGCTTCCCTCCAGTTTTTATAACTGCTAATTTCATGATTTTAAATATATACCATTAAGAATTGATGATGTAAAGGGCGATGCCGGCCAGCCATAAAAAAATTTCTGAAATTAAAATTACAGCCGCTAGAAAGTAAGCCAAACTTTTCATTCTAACCCACAATCTTAAAGCTAAAATACTATTTAGCAAAAAAATTATTAAGCCAGCAAGCGGTAAAATGAATATATTTTTAACTTCACCGAAATAATCAACGCCCCAATCAACATTGTAGTGAAGCACAATCGGAATATCGCTTCTTTTTATAAAAAAATAAAAAAACAAAAAAAGACCTATATTCAAAACCAAACTTGAAATCAAAAGTGATTTAATAACGTTATCTTTAAAAAATTCTTTCATAAAATTACATATCTATTCTATAATATTTAAATTTTAAAATTGTAGGTGGGGGCGAGCCCCGCACAACAACAAGTTGTATGCGGGGCGAGCCGTTCGCCGAAGGCGAATGGGGCTAAGCAATTTTAAAATTTAAATATTATAGAAATAATAAATCCTAAAATCGCGAAGGCGGCCAATGGCGGCAAAGCCGGCATGGGTCGGCGAACTTTTTGCAAACTGAATATAAGATGCATTAGTAAAAGCCCGAGCAAGGAAATAATTAAAACAATCCAGGCCGCCATAACGCTCATTGAAAAAGCCGATGTCGCCATAATAATAGGGAAAACAAAATCCCCGGTGCCAAGCATCATAAAACCTTCTCCCGGATGCGCCTTGTTAATATGCGCCTTGAAACCATGCCAGTGTTCCGGATAAATCATCGCAAAAATTGCCCGGCCGGCAATCATGGCTTTAGCCATTTTAACCATATGTTTTGTTTTATAAACCGCGATATAGTCGTAAACCGACATAAAAATCAGCAAAATTACCGCCGCGTAAGGAGTTATGGAGGCCCCCAACACTGCCGCAATGCCAGGCAAAGTTAAAATTAAAATTAGATTATGAAACCATACATATGGATAAAAACTGTAAAACGCTATTAAAAGCAGTGAAAAGATTAACGACCAAGTATTGTTTAAAAAAATTCCGAGCGTTATTAATGTTCCGGAAAATAACGCCAGAAGAAAAAATATCCGTAAAAAAAGGCCGCCGTGCATAATGCGGATTAAGCCCAAAATAACGGCCGTGCCGACGCCAAAGGCCAGTAAAAATTGCCACCAAGAAATTGCTTTAGATGAAATTTCTCCGAATTCATAAATTTTGGCAACGGAAAAAATACTCAAAACTCCAATTAGGAAAAAAGAAACAAGCTCTTCTAAAAATATTTTTAAATTGAGATTGTGAGATAACATAATTCGGATAATACAAATTTTACGTACCGCTACGGGGAATCGAACCCCGATTGCCGCGTTGAGAACGCGACGTCCTAAGCCATTAGACGATAGCGGCTCGACTAATATGTCATTTGATATTTCTTTATATTATACTCCATTAAAAAACTATTTAACAATATAAAAAGCCCGTTAGGGGCTTTTAAATTTTTAATCAATATAAAGCAATTTTTGATATTCCAAGACCATTCTATCGGATGTCCAATATTTTTCAGCTTCAAATTTTGCGGCCAAAGTTTTCTTATACCATTTTTCTTTATCTCCGTAAAAAAGAGGCATCACGGTTGTTTCAAGACAAATTTTCAATTCTTGTGCATCAAAGGAATCTTGGTCACCGCCTGGAATTTGCGTGCCGAATGGAAAATAATTTTCTGGATCGGCTTCGCACATCCAGCCGTCAACTATTGATAAATTTAACGCGCCGTTCATAGCGGCCGACATTCCGGAAGTGCCGCTGGCCTCCATGGGAAAACGCGGATTATTCAGCCAAACGTCGGCTCCGGCTTTAAGTAATTTGCTAAGCCAAAGTTCATAACCGGAAAGCACTACCAAATTCGGAAGTTCATAACTTGCAAAAAGAAGACGGTTGAAAGCATGAATCATGTTATCATCGTCCGGATGCGGCTTACCGGCATAAATTATCTGTAACTTGTTTTCTTTTAATTGCGACTTAATCCATTCCGATTTTTCTTGGTTAAAATTATAAAAAAGAAGATGCGGCCTCTTATATTCGGCAAATCGCTTAGCCCAAATGATAGTCGGAACATTCTCACTTAAATATCGTCCAGTTTTTTCTACAATATATTGAATCATCTCTCTCTTGTGTTTAAGTTTTGCTTCTTCCATTTCTTTGGCAGTAACGGCAATTCTGAAATCTTCATATTGCCAATAGTCACGGCTAACGCCATTGGTAATTGCTATAATCCGCTTGGCAACGCTGTTGCCGTTTACCCAATGCCAAAGCTTTTGTGATGTTTCCTGATGCTTTTTAGAAACAGCGTTAGTTTTTTTTGAAAGACGCAAACAAGCCGCTGTCATATTGAAAGGATCACTTCCAATTTTTCTAAGTGCTTCTTCGTCAAAAAACTTATCATAGCCGCCCATTCTCATTACCGAATTTATGCTATATTCCGGATTACCCGCGCGCACCGGCGTATGCGTTGTAAATACGAATTTTGACTTAGCGTATTCAACCGCTTCACGAAAACTTTTTCCCTCTTTCAGCGCTTCGCACGCCAATTCCATTGGAACAAAAGCGGTATAGCTTTCATTACCGTGATATTTTGAAACAGAAATATTTAAGCGCTTCAGCGCTTCAATGCCTCCGCGGGCAAGAAGCAAAGATTGTACAATTTTTCTTTCAAGATTAGCGCCGGAATCGCGAGAACCGCCATATAATTGCAGTGTGTTCAGCCGCGAAATATGGTCATTAGGGTCTATATCGGCATCAAGGAAAAGGATTTGTGCCGCGCCAAATTTTCCTTCCGGCAAGCGCCAAACTTCCACCCAGACCGACGATGAACATATCTCGACCGTAAATTTAATACCGGTTCTCTCAAGAATGCCGTCGTAATGGCGATTTACATAATTTATTTTCATTAAACCGTTTTCAATATGCTGGTCGTAGTAACCTTGCCGTGGAAGAATTGTAACGCCAATTACCGGAAAATTAATCTTGTAAGCAGACCTTAAAAAATCTCCGCTGACAAAGCCTAATCCTCCGCCATAAGTGTGTAAACTTTGATCAAGCGCGACTTCGGGAGTAAAAAACGCAATCATGTCTTTTCTCATTTTAGCAGCTCCACATATTTATCATATATTTATATTGTTAAACAACGACTGGATTTAAAATAAAACGTTCCGATACTATTGTCAATTATGGAAAAAATAACGATTTTGTGGCATTATTTAGTTTAATGAATTCTCAAAAAATTTTAGTTTTCCTGCATGGCTGGGGCGTATCTTCAAAAATATTTGAGCCGCTTTTTTATTATCTGAAAGATGATTTTAAAATTTTTACCGTGGATTTGCCCGGTTTTGGCAAAACACCAATAGAAAAAACAATGGTGCTAAAAGATTATGCCGATTTTGTTTATGAATTTTTAAAAATAAATAACATAGAAAATCCCATAATAATCGGGCATTCTTTCGGCGGCGCAGTAGCAATAAAATTAGCCCTGATTTATCCTGACAGTATCTCAAAATTAATTTTAGTCGATGCCAGCGCCATTCGCAGGCCTAAACGTAAAATGCTTTTACTCGAAAAAATATGGCCTGTTCTTAAGCCTATTATTTCTGAGAAATTAAGAATAATAATTAAAAAGTTAATGAAATTAGATAAAACCGATTGGGCGCAAATTAAAAACGCCGAACTTAAACAAACTTTTAAAAATGTTATTAAAGAAAACCTGGAATTGCAATTAAACTCAATAAAAAATTCTGTGCTTGTTATCTGGGGAGAAAACGATGCTATGACGCCGTTAAAAGAAGGCGAACTAATTGTTAAAACAATCCCCAGCGCCAAGCTGGCTGTAATAAAAAATGCTGGTCATTTTCCATTTTTAGAAAAACCTGAAAAATTTATTAAATTAATAAAAGATTTTTCTCTATGATGCCGCTTAGAAATTTATTATATTTATTACAACTTGAGGAGTATGATTTAAAACGCTTTAGCGATTGGCTAAAAAACAATCCCGGCTGCGTTGTTTTGGAAAAAAAGAAACATATTGATTGGACGCCAAAAGCCCGAATTCTTTGGGCACTTGCTCATATTTTTTACGTCATAACACTCGGGAATGGACCGCTGGCGATAAAAATCTCTTCAAGATTTTTATCGCCTATTGACATTTTAGCTAAAAAATTTTTAGTTTCTCTAGCACGCTTTAAAATAAATCGAATGAAAAATTTAACTGTAATTGGTATTACCGGCTCTTACGGAAAAACAACGACCAAAGACGCAATTTCACATGTATTAATACATAAATACAAAACGCTAAAAACCGAAGGAAATTACAATACACCGCTCGGCGTCGCCAAAACAATATTAAAAAATCTTAAACCAGAACATGAAATTTTCGTATGCGAAATGGCCGCTTACCAAGCGGGAGATATTAAAGCAATATCAAAATTAATAAAACCAAAAATAGGAATTATTACCGCCATCGGACCGATGCATCTTGAAAGATTCGGCTCGGAAGAAAATATTTTAAAAACAAAAATGGAACTTATTGAATCATTGCCGGAAAGTGGAGTGGGATTTTTACCGAAAGAATTGGAACAAAAAATTAAAAATTTTAGTATAAGGTCAAAAATAGAATTTTTTTCTTCAAAAGAAGATTTGTTGGTTAAAATCGGAAAAATTTTTGATATAACCCAAGAAGAAATTTTTGGATATATTAAAACCGCGCCGCAAACTCTTCATCGACAACAGATTATTAAAACTTCGGCAGGCATTACGATTATTGACGATACTTATAACTCCAATCCGGCCGGATTTTTATCGGCGCTGGAAATGCTAAAAAACACACCAGCACAAAGAAGGATATTGGTAACGCCGGGGATGATTGAACTCGGTGAAAAGCAATTTGAGTTAAATAAAGAAGCGGCGCAAAGCGCCGCCAAAATCGCCGACTATACAATTGTGGTCGGAGAAACAAATAAAGACGCTTTTACAGAGGGGCTGAAAGAAGTTTACGGTAATGATTATATTTCTAGGGTTTATGAAGTTTTAGATTTAGACGCGGCCAAATCAAAACTTTCCGAACTCACAATCCCCAATTCCGCAATTTTACTAGAAAACGACCTCCCCGACCACTATTTCTAAGGGCTTGACAGATTCTATGGATTTGATATAATGGCATTAGGCTCGAGTGAGCGCGGCTGACTGTAATGGAAGCAGCACAGCCCGCCTGGGCTGGAAAATCCGGGTTCGATTCCCGCCCGCGCTCCTCGAGCCACTCAAATCCTTGGGCCGGAACATTGGTAACCAAGGTCCCCCGCCTGCAGCGGGGGCATTATTTTTTATCTCTTACTTCCTTCCACCAGCAGTTTTAGAAATCAAATCTGAATCATAACTAAAAGTTAATTCTTGGCGTTCTTTGTGGCGTTCAAAGCCTAAGTTTATAAGCCGGTCAATCAATTCGCTAAAATTAGTACCTGATTTTTCCCAAAGATAAAAAGATAGGGAGCCTGGCAAAGTATTTATTTCCGTTATCCAAAAATCTTCTGTATCCGGCCTCACCATAAAATCAACGCGGGCGATACCCGCGGCATCAATCGCTCGAAACGCTTTTTTTGCCGTTTCCTGAATTTTTTTAGTAAGTTCTTCGCTTATCGGCGCCGGCACTAAACGCGAAAGACCAGCCATGCCTGCCTGCGCAGGCAGACCTTTAACTTTTCCGCCTTTGAGATATTTATCTTCATAGGTTAACATTTGCTCGCTATTGACCGGTTGTTCGCAAACTGAAGCAGTTAATTCGTTATTATTGCCAATAACAGAACAATTGATTTCAATAATCCCCTCTTTTCCCTCTTCAACGATAATCCGCTGATCAAAACTAGAAGCAATTTCTATGGCGCTTTCTAACTCTTTTAAACCAACGGCTTTATTAATAGCAATACTTGAACCCAAATTTGCCGGTTTAATAAAAACTGGATAACCTAAAGTTTTTTCTACTTTTTCTATAATTTTAACTTTATTATCCTGCCATTCGCTTTTTAAAAACCAGAGATATTTTACAACAGGAATGTTATTATCTTTAAAAACGGACTTTTGGATGATTTTATCCATTCCAACGGCCGAACCGGCAACGCCGCTTCCAACATAAGGAACGTCTGCCATTTCAAAAAGCCCTTGAATTGTCCCATCTTCGCCATAGGTGCCATGAATAACGGGAAAATAAATATCGGCTTTGATTTTTTGTAAAAATTTAAATACCGATTTTGGCAAAAGCGCTTTAACGCTTGGCGACGCTTGAAATATATATTCGGGCACTTTTATTTCTTTGAGTTTTAAATCTTTAAAAGATTCAATCTTCCCCAGTTTTTCATCAACTAGCCAGCGGCCTTTTTTATCAATATAAACCGGAATTACATCATATTTATCGCGGTCAATATTTTCAAAAACCTGCATTGCCGTAACAATAGAAACCTCGTGCTCCACCGACCGGCTTCCGAACATAATAGCAACTTTTATTTTATTTTCCATATCAATGGATTATATGCGCTTCACTTTTGATTTTCAACAGGCTTATCCGGAGGTATCTGATAGTAACTAAAAATAAATTTTGCTAAATCGCTAAAAACGGGAACCACCGTGCTTTCGGCAAAACGCACCCCTTTCGGATTATCAAGCTTTATTAAGGCGATAAACTTAGGATCGTAAGCTGGGGCAAATCCCACAAAAGTATGGATATATTGATCCAAATATCCGCCTTTCTTAAAATCTGGCACTTGGGCTGTGCCTGTTTTCCCGGCAACCGTATAATCAGTTACTCCGGCTCGACGACCGCTGCCACTTTCAACTACTTTAGTCATCATATTTATTAATTTAGCCGATGTTTCAGGAGAAATTACTTGCTTTGGCAATTCATCTTTTGCTCCATAATTTTCTCCATTATGATAAACAACTTTTTTTACCAAATGCGGTCTTATCAATTTGCCGCCATTGGCAATAGCCGATAAAGCCCTGATAAGTTCTATCGGAGTCAGCGCCACTCCTTGCCCAAAAGAAGCGGTAGCGAAATTAATGTCTCTCATGCTTTCTAAAACAGATAAATCCCCATTGATTTCTAAAACATCAATTCCGGTCTTACTGTCAATGCCAAAATCTTTTAAATATCGAAGAAAAACATCTTTAGGAACTTTTTGTTCCACAAAAACAGCACCGGTATTCAGCGACTGTTCTAAAACTTTTACCATCGTCTGCCATCCTAAAATCTTATCAGGAATAGAATTGGAAATAGTTTTATCCCCGACCTTAACAGTTCCAGTATTATAATATTCGGTTTCCGGGCTGACAGCGCCGGTTTCAATGCCAATAGCCATGGTTATCGGTTTAAAAACGGAACCGGGTTCATAACGCTTTAAAGTTACCGGATTGATAAAAAAATCATGATTTTTAATCGAAGAATAATTATTAGCATCAAAATCCGGGAAAGAAGCTATTGCTAAAATACTGCCGTCTTTAGGATCCATCACAATAATAGATCCGCCATCGGCCTGCCAATCCTCTACGGTTTTTAACAGTAAAATACCGGCTTGGGATTGGATTGCCGAATCAATCGTTAAAATCAAATCGGCGCTTGAAACAAAGCCGGTTAGTTCCTTATCATAATATTCTTCAAGTCCGTATTGGCCGGTTTGGCCATTTTTATTAAAACCTAAAAATCCAATGGTATGAGAAATATAAAGGCCTTCGGGATAATATCTTAAGGTTTCATCATCAATGCCTATGCCGATTTCGTTTTGATTTTTAATGGTTTTGACAATTTCTTCTGAAACTCTCTTTTTTAAAATTTCATAAGGATCGCCGGTTTTTGACAGTTTTTGGGTTAATGTTTCTTTGTCTAATTCCAAAATCGGAGCCAGTTTTTCGGCTAATATTTCTGGCTCTTTTATTTTAGCGGGCACAGCATAAACAAGCGGAAATTCTTTATTTAAAGCCGCGGCAAATGGCAACGAGTCCTTATCGGTTAAAAAAATACTGCCGCGAGGAGCGGCGCTGCTTGTTGCGGCGCTTAAAATTTTTGCTTTGGCTAAATAATATTCGTAGCGAATTACGGAAAGATAAAAGAATCGCCCCCAAATAAGGAGGCCAAGGGATATAAAAATAACAAGTAAAATCAAAATTCTATTTTCAGTGTTTTGTTTCATTATTCATTTTTGGCGACCGGGCCAGAAATTTTAACATATTGGATGCTTTCATTAACCACAAGATTAAGGTTTTGAGCGGCTTTTTTTAAAAAACCAATACTTCGTTTATCGGTCAATTCCAAATTAAGAGTTCGTATTTCCATTCTCAAACCGTCAATATATTTTTGCAAAGAAGTTTTCCGATAATTATTTATTGCCACATTATTGGCAATAAATAAATAAATAACAATTAAAGCTGAGGCGATTAAAAGCGCAAAAACATTAAGCCGTTCTATTTTTAAATTTTTATAAGTTATTTTAATCATAATTAAGTTTTTTCCACTACTCTTAACTTAGCGCTTCGACTTCGGGGATTTATCCTAATTTCTTCCAAAGAAGTTGTTATCGGTTTTTTATTTAAAATTTTTATAATACCCTGTTTTTCTAAATTCTTTGACCAATTTTTTATTAAACGATCTTCCAAAGAATGAAATGAGATAAGGGCCGAGCGACTGCCTTGTTTTAAAATTTCAGGAATAATTTTTAACGCTTTTTCTATTTCGGCCAGCTCTTGATTAACTTCAATCCGCAATGCCTGGAAAACTAGTGTTGCAGGATGAAGCCGTCCCCGCCTTTTTATCGTTTTATCAATAATCTTTACCAATTCTCCGGTCGTTTTAATTCGTTCTTTTCTGCGATCCTGAATAATGGCGCGCGCAATTTTTATAGCATTAGGTACATCTGCCCATTTTTTAAAAATTTCCACCAACTCTTTTTCACTATATTCATTGACAACATCTTCGGCGGTAATCGGCGTTTTAACGTCGTAGCGCATATCAAGAATTTCATCTTTAGAGAAAGTAAATCCTCTGCCGGAATTTTCAAGCTGGCTAGAAGACATCCCGAAGTCAAATAATATGCCATTGGCGAGACCGTTGTTTTCTTTAACAATACTCGCCAAATTACCGAAAGAGTCATTTATATAAAGAACTCTATTCCCAAACTCCATTAATTTGCTTTTAGCACGGACAATCGAATCGGAATCGCGATCTATGGCCAATAATTTTCCGTTTGGCGATGTTTTTTCTAAAATAGCTGCCGCATGCCCGCCATCGCCAACCGTCGCGTCAATAAAATTCTGATTCGGCTTGAGATCAAGATATTCTAAAACTTCTTTTATAAGAACGGGTATATGTGCCATTTTTATCTAAATTTTTATTTTAAAAATTTAGCCATAAAATTGAGCATCCGCCGAAGCCTTGGCGAAGGCGGACTTGACCTTTAAATCCCGAATTCACTTAGTCCTTCCGCTAAATCACCGGATTCTTTTTCTGCCGTCTCAATATATTTGTTCCATATGTCCTCATTCCACAATTCAATCCGGTCTCCAACCCCAATGATCACAACTTCTTTTTTAAGATTGGAATATTTTTTAAGCGGCTCAGGGATGAGAACGCGGCCCATTTCATCAATTTCAATTTCGGAAGCGCCAGATAAAATAAATCTTTTAAAGTTCCTGGCTTTTACCTGTCCTAACGGAAGTTTGTT
The DNA here is from genome assembly GCA_016188835.1 of Parcubacteria group bacterium. Classification (GTDB taxonomy): domain Bacteria; phylum Patescibacteriota; class Minisyncoccia; order UBA10092; family UBA10092; genus JACPHB01. Next base: position 17,200 of record JACPHB010000016.1, on the reverse strand, counting down.
AATTTTTTCCATAAAGAGCTGCCAATCGCGATTAGGGTAAATAAATAAGCAATTATCGAGACCCCTTGTTAAAACTGGTTTTTCTCCAAGTTCTGTCCGTAGTTTTGCCGGAACCGTTATACGGTTCTTTAAGTCCAAATTGTGCTTAAATTCTCCTAATAACATATTGGGTTATCAACAGATTAGTATAGTTATCCACAAACTTACCCACAATCTCCCACTAGATAAGTTAAGATTATTATAATACACATAATTAATCAAGGGGTATAGTTGTGGATAAGTAAAAAAAATACCCTCGCAACTGCGAGAGTATTTTTTGTGTGTGTGAGATATTTTAGTAATCTCGTCTGCCACCACCCCTAAAATCCCGATTGAAACCGCCTTCTCTGCGAGGGCGCTCTTCCATCGGCCGAGCTTCATTGACGGTAACTGATCTTCCGTCAAGCTCTTTGCCGTTGAACATTTCAATAGCTTTTTGAGCTTCCTCTTCGGTAGACATTTCCACAAAACCGAATCCTTTGGAACGGCCGGACATTTTGTCAGTGATGACAACCGCCGATTCCACGGTTCCGGCTTGAGAAAATGTGTCTTTCAGGGTTTCCTGGGTTGTGTTGTATGACAACCCGCCTACATATAATTTCTTAGCCATTTTATTTATTAATTGCTTTACAACGTAAGTCGACCTCTCTTTAGAGCATCTCCTCACGCGTACAGCGGAATTGAAAACTCGCAAGAAAAACTTACTAAACATAGTGTACTCCTCATTTGATAAAATGTCAATCCTTCGACAACGCTCAGGATTGATGGTGAGCGAAGTCGAATCCATCAATGGGCGTAATAAGAATCGAACTTATACTCTTCGCAATGTGAATGCGACGTTTTACCATTAAACTATACGCCCTATATTTTTAATTTATTTATCAATTTTTCGTGCTTGAAATCCAAGAGATCGCGCACAAACCTGTCGTACATATTGTAACGATAATTAAATTCTTTAACTGTCATGAGCGCGCAATTAATTTCTTTTCCAACCTCGGCCTCTAAATCTTTCAAAAATTTATTAAATTTCGCCGGCTTAACATCGTCCCCCACTATCATAAGATCGGCGCGCGCGCCGTCAAAATTCACAAATATTCCAGAGATTATTGCAATCCTTATTTTCCCCAATGATGAAATCCGCTTAATTAGTTTTTCTTTTGACGCCGGATTGGCCTTCAAAATCAATTCTTTAAGTTCGTTATAAAAATAAAAATCTGGATTTGTTTTAAAAACTTTTTTACTTTTTATCATTTTTTGGTCTATAAGTTTAACTTCTTTCAAACCCCTCAGATGTTTATTCGCGATTGCTGAACCGATATTTAATATCTTTGATATGGTTTGTGATTCAAAGCTCGTTTCCGGATTGTACAAAAACAATTTTAAAACGCGCACCCTGACAGGTGAATCAAAAAGAACGTCTATAGTTGGCGCGGATTTTTTCATATAACAGCGAAGTCGCCGCTATTTAATTTCAACTGCCGCGCCGGCCGCTTCTAGTTTTGCTTTTAGTTCATCGGCTTCGGTTTTGGAAACGCCATTTTTTACCACTTGTGGCGCGCTGTCAACCAGCTGTTTGGCTTCTTGAAGCCCTTTACTGGTCACTTCGCGAATAACCTTAATAACCGCGATTTTTTGTTCTCCGGACTTTGTGAGAACCACATCAAAAGCGGTTTTTTCTTCTCCGACGCTCGCCTCTGGCGAGATCGGAGCTCCGACTACACCTGCGGCGTACGTCGGAGCCGAAGCGGAAACGCCAAATTTTTCTTCAAGCGCTTTAACCAACTCGGATAGCTCTAGAGCAGTTAATTTTTCAATTTCCTCAATTATTTTATTATATTTTTCACTCATAGTTTTTATTTTTTAATATTATTTAATAAATTTATTAAGTTGCGCATATTGCCTGATAACACGGTAACTAAACCTGAAAGTGGTGCAGCAACAGCGCCAACCACCCGACTAATCAAAATTTCGCGCGACGGTAACTGTGCTAATGCGATAACTTTTTCCCGTTCTTGCCAATGAAAACCAAGAAATCCGCCTAAAATTTTTAACGTTTCATTCCCGCCTTTGGCCGAAATTTTCGAAAACTTAAAAATAGAACTTGCCGCCGGCACCGGATCATCGTAACTGAAAACTACCCCTACTTGAGTTTTAAGTTCATCCAGATTAACGCCCTTGTAATCGCCTGACTTTAAAATACGGTTTATTAACGTCTTTTTGGCAACTTTATATTCGGCGCCGATTTGTTTCAGCAAACGCCGCAACTCCATTGTTTTAGCCACTGAAAGTTTGTTGAAATCAACCAAAATTGCCGCTTTAGCCTGGCTAAACTTGTCAGCTAAATCTTTTAAAATATTTTGTTTTTTTTCTCTGGTTATAGCCATATTATTTGCGGAAAGAAACTAAATTTTATTTTTATTAAAAAAACGGACATGAATCCGCAAATAATCGCTTGGTAATAAATTACCTAATATCCTCGGAGAGACTCATATCGTTTTATCTCGAAAGCTCTCTATCTGCGGAATGTAATGAGCTTATCAAATACAAAAAAAATCGTCAACCCCTTAATTTTAAAACCGATCTTTTGAATTTTTCACCCCTGTCTTTTGAATTTTTAAACATGTCAAAACTGGCAAAGCCGGGGGAAAATACAACTATATCCCCCCTCTTCGATAAAGTTAACGATTTTTTTACAATTGAGGCAATATTTTTTCCCCCGGTAATTACTTGAAAATTGGGATTTAATTTTTTTAAAATTTTTAGGAAAATCGGATAAGTTTTACCGATTAAAATAACCAACTTTAAATTTTTACAAGTTTTAAGCTTTTTAGATAAATCGACCAAATCGTATCCTTTATTAACGCCTCCTAAAATCAAAGTCAATGGTTTTTTAAAAGAATTTATTGCCGCCAAAGTCGCTTGCGGCATTGTTGAAGCAGAATCATTATAAAATTTAATTCCATTAATGCTACTGACAAACTCTAAATGATATTTTAGTCCAGAAAAAGTTTTTATGGCGTTAATAATAATTTTTTCCGGTATTTTGAGTATCTTAGTGACGGCAAAAACCGCAGCGATATTTTCTTGGTTATGGTTGCCTATCAAAAACTGGTTTTTCGGCAAATTTTTATTTGTTTTAAAATAAATTTTTTTAGCCTTTGATTTTTTTAATATTGACTTACCGTGATGATTATTTTTATTTACTACAAGCCAATCGTTTTGTTTTTGGTTTAAAAATAAGTTAGCTTTTGCCCCGTAATATTCTTTTAAACTGCCATGGAAAATCGGGTTTATGGGATCAGCTGGCGATAAATGTTCCGGGAAAAGATTGGTTATAACGGCAATGTAGGGTCTTTTTTTAAAATCAATAAGTTGAAAACTTGAAAGTTCTAAAACAACAAAATGATCCGGTTTTAATTCGCTAATAAAATCAAATGGCGCTTTCCCGATATTTCCGGCTAAATATGCTTTTTTATTACTATGTATTAATACATGATGACAAAGTGATGCGACTGTCCCTTTGCCTTTAGTACCGGTAACAGCAATAATTTTCGCCGGGCATAAATCAAAAAACAATTCCATTGGAGTAGTTATTATCGTGCCGTGCCTACCGGCAGGCAGGCCATTTTTTAGTTTTAATTTTCCAATAAACCCCGGGGTCTTGAAGACAATATCAAAATTAGAAATTTTATCAAGATAGTTCGGATTGCCGTAAAATCCGGCTTTGATTTTTTTTATCGCTTCGTATCTATCGCCCAGCTCTTTACCGCTCCGCTTGTCTAAAACAGAAACGGCAATCCCCCGTTTGACAAGATATTTTGCAAGCGATAAATTCTCAAGCCCGAGACCTAAAAGACATACTTTTTTATTTTTTAAATCTTTAATATTCATCATTTCAATATTAAACCAAAACCATAAAAATAAAAAATAAAAGGGCTTAGTCGCCCTTTCTATTTATTGCTATTATTTGATTTATACTTTTCAACAGGAATGCCGCCTCTAATGTCGTTATTCAAAACTTTCAAAAGCAATATCAGTTTGTCTGCATATTTCTGTCTATTGTAATAAGATAAATCCCAATATTTTAGAATTTCCACCATGCCGGCAAAAGAAATATTGCCGCTAAATAAAATATCAAAAAATTCTTTATAAGCAACATAAACTCTGATATTAAGAATGCCATCGACACAAATTTCTTTCAATAATTCAAATTGCTCTTCCGGAGTCCTGTTCCCAAAAATCGCATGAAGCGCGTTGTGAGACACAATGTGAACATCTGGCAAAACCAGCCATTTGGCCAATAACTTCCGCTTTCCCGCCCGATACAGCATGGGAATTCGGCTTTTTGGATAAACATGATGGCGATTGGAATGTTTTTGGCCGGCTGGATTTTCTGGACTCACACCGCTCTCCGGCTTATGCTCTTAAAAGTCCAAGCGAATCTTTAAGCTTGTCAACGTCAGTCCATTTTAAATATGGCTTTTTTAAAATTCGCTTGTTAAAATAAGCAGTTTCATCCATATAAATCCTTTTATCATGCGAAAGAACTCTCAAAAATATCGGTCCAAAATCAAGTTTTTTCATTTTGCTTCCCTCAAAAGGCGTGTAAATAACCTGCGTTGCCGCTTGAGCCGCCACGCATTGGCCCAAATCCGGCCGCCATTTACGAACCGTTGTCGCCACATGGAAATTGGCAATGCCAGCAACTTGAGTTCCAAAAGCGTCTAATGCTTTTTGGGCTCGCAGTGAAGTAGTATCCGCTCTCGCCATACCCGGATGACGACAACCGAGAGTTAAACCGGAAGCCAACTTATAAACCGGCTCAAAATCAGGTAAATGAATGAGCTTTTTATCTGTTAAATTATCAATATCAATTGCCGGCAAATCATGAGCAGTAATTAAGGCATTAATTTCCCTTATTAAAATCTTCTGCAGTTTATCGTGAAAAGTTACTAACGGAGTTGTGCCTTCCGCTAATTGCCAGCCATCATGATTGCCATCGATATAAATAAAATCAGTAAGAACAAGAGGATTGCTTATTATAGACTTTAATTCTTCTCTGCTTGGTTTTTTATCAGTAAACTTTAAAAGCGTGTCTTCAAATCGCCTTTTGAAGGCCTTAAAAGTGATTGTGGCGATTAGTTCAGCGGCAAAAATTTCCTGATCAGTATTATTTAAAGCGCCAATAATCTCGCCGCGGTGCATCAAACTATGTTTTAACCCAGCGATAAAGTCGCCTAAGCCAACTAATGTTCTAATATTGTGGTTTACAATAATTTCTGGATACTCTTTAATAAAGTGTTCGTAGTCGGTAGTTGTGTAACCGGCGTGAAGACAACCGAAAAAAAGAAAAGTGTCTTCAATGTACTCTTTCGGCAAATGATGTCTCAACCGTTCCTGCAGCCAGTCAAGATGAAAATCATATCGCTGGGATTTAGGATTGTAAAAAAGGCCTGGCCAGGTTTTTCTGGCAAGCATCTTCGGCTCTTCCAGAAATTTTATTTCCCGCTCAATGGTCTGTCGATCAACATCAAGCTTGTCTGATAAAAGACCAACCGGTATGGCTCCATAATCTTTAATAAGATTAACAATTTTCTTATGAAGCTCGGTGGCTCCTTCTTTAATACCGGTAATAAACTGCTTCTCTCTATGAATTAGGTCTTTAAAATTCCAAAATCTTACAAGGCGATTGCCATTAACGGATTCAACAATGACTACTCCTTCCTGATTTTCGGCAACAGTAGTTGCCTCAAGGCGGCAAGAAGCTGGAACAGTTATATATGGCCGGTCTTTTTCGCCGCTGGTTTTATGGATAGAAGAGGCCTGAGTTCCTACTACCCAAAGATCCGGCAATAGTTGGTCAGATTGACCGCTTTTATCTTCAATCTCACGTTCAGCCGCAGCGCTATAGTATTTGCTCGGCAAACGATGCTTCATTGGGCTGATTACCCAATCAATTTCACCAACGCCTTTTACCTCAAGACGAGTACTGCCTTCATTTTCAAGCCGAACATCTTTTCTCAAATCCTGAAGCCGGCGAACGATTTCCTCGCCGTAAGTGCTTTCATAACGTTCACTGTAGGGGCCATCATAAATCCGACTGGTTGAAATATGAAACCGAACAAATTCCGGTTTGGATGGATCAGCCCATGCGCTAACTGGTTTTTTAATCTTGGGAATAACCGAAGCCAGCTCTTTAGCTGACTCGTTAAGGAAATGTTCCGTTACCTGATCTCTTAAACCTGGCTTAACCGCTTTAAATCTACGGCGTAATTCTTTCTTAATATATTCTTTGCTGGTAATGCCGCCGGCAACATCATTAAAATGGTTTCCTTCTTCAACAAATTTCAAACAATCCTGTAAAATAATGCCGCTGCGATAACCGGGACCTTTGTAATCCCAGCGCGAAGTATAACCGCGTCTCGTTCCCGGCCGATGCCAGGCCTCTTCGCTAACCTCTAAAATTTCCGGTTCCGACCAAGAACGCTCTTCTTTCTTTAACTGCGCAGAAAATTTTGCCAATTCCTCTTCTTTAACTTTTTCCTTATTTTTTGAACCATTTTTCGAATTTCTAATAGTTGATAACCCCGGTAAGCTTATGCCGGCATGCGTGTAAATATTCAAAACCGCCCCATAACTTTTATTCAATACTTTGGCAATATCTCTGGAAGTTAAACCTTCGGCAATTAGAGCTTTTAATATTTTTCTTCCTTCCGGCTTCAAATAAAAACCCGTCGGCCAGGGCTTTGGAATTTTTAATTTCTTAACCAATTCGGCAATCTTTGTCTTTTCCATCCTTTTTCCCTTTTTATTAAATTTTAAATGATCAAATGATTTATTTCAGTGTATATTTTAATTATCCATTCGTCAACAACTAAAATAAACTCCGTTACAACGGAGTTTAAAAAATTATATTATTTCAACATCATGCGGCTTAGATTCTTCCCAAGCCGCTCGGCTCATGCGAGTGAATTTTCGAGAGAATGGTTTTTGTAAATCTTCAATAGTCGCCGCTCCGGCATAAGTCATGCCAGACCTTAAACCGCTTACCAAGGCGCCTAAAATACGAATAAGGGGGCCGCGATAGGGCACGTGGCCAGTAATCCCTTCCGGTTGAATCATATCTTTAAGTCCGGCTTTAATAAAATTATCCCCTTTTATACCGAGATTGACATTTAAAGAAGACATTCCTCGCACCACTTTAACTAACCTGCCATTATCATCAATAATATCGCCGGGGCTTTCATCGGTACCGGCAAAAAGAGTTCCTATCATTACTGCAGAAGCGCCACAAGCGATAGCAATAGAAACATCACGAGGAAATCGGATTCCGCCATCTGCAATAATAGGAATTTTATGTTTTTCCGCCTCTCGAGCACATTCCAAAACTGCCGAGACCTGGGGAACGCCGGCGCCAGCCACAATGCGAGTGGAACAAGTAGCTCCCGGCCCAATACCGATTTTAATCGCCGAAACATCAAGCCGCGCATAATCGCAAACCGCTTCGGCAGTAGCAACATTTCCAACTATTAATTCATAATTACTATTTCGGAAAGAAACAATAATGGCCCTTGCCATATCCATTGGTTTACTTGCATGAGCATGCGCCACATCAAGAACCAAAACATCTGCGCCGGCCAAAAGCAATTCTTCAGCGCGTTTAAGTTCTTTTTCACCTATGCCAATAGCGGCGCCAACACGCAGCCGGCCATTTTCATCTTTTGTCGCATCGGGATATGAAGCGTAACGAAACAAATCTTTTTTAGTCATTAGCCCAAGAAGCTCTCCTTGCTTGTCAACAAAAGGAAGCTTCCCCAAGAGTGGTTGTTCTTTAAAAATACGCTTAGCAAATTCCTTGGCTTTTTTTTCGGTAAGTGGAAAGTTGTCTATTTCCATAACAATCAGCTCGTCACGAGGCTTCATATATTTACCAACCATTTCGGAACTGTTGGCATTCGCGATTTCATATTTGGTGATAAGACCAAACAATCTTTTCCCGACGCCAGCAGTATCAATAATAAGGACACTGTCAACTTGACGCTCTGCCATTAGTTCTCTGGCGCTATGAATAGAATCAGCGGGAGAAAGTGTATAGGGCTCGCGAATCAACCCTTCTTCTGCTATTTTGACCTTTCTAACTTCTTCGACTTGCCTTTCAATACTGCAATTTCTGTGAACGATACCTAAACCGCCGTATCGCGCCATGGCAATCGCCATTTTGCTTTCGGTAACAGTATCCATATTGGCACTTACAATCGGAACTGATAGTTCAATTTTAGCAGTAAGACAGATCGCAGTTGTCGGCCCGCCCTCTTTTTCTGCTCGAGTTTCCAAATCAGAATATTGCGGCCTCAAACTGATATCAGAAAAAGTAAGACCTTCTTTTATTAACTCATCTCGCCAATCAGACATTTCCCCCCTCCATTTTCTCCCAAGGACTTTTATAATCATCAGAAAGCCCGGCGTATTCTTCTTCTCCCTCCCAAGGAAAACGAACCCATTTGTCATATTTTTTCCTTAACCATATATTTGGCTTCAATCGTCCACCTTCTTTGCAAAAAAGCGCGAGAGTAAAGTTGCCTTTGCTTATATAGTGAGACATGGTAAATCCGGTATCAACAATGTCATCTATCACTAAAGAATTTTTTGTCGGCGCTAAAAGAAGCGGCAATTTCAAGCGATAATGCAAATAAACCGCCAAAACCAGACCACCTGCCGGAATGCCATAAATACCGTCAAATTTAATGGGAGATAAAAGAGAAAGTTGGTTTGGTTGTTGCCAATACTCCGTTAATTTCTTAACTAAAAGTTCTATGTCTTTATAAAAATCATCGTGCTCATAAACCACCCATTTTTCTGTTTCGTACATTTTCCCCTCTCTTTTTAAGCCTGTTAAAAACTTAAATAATAAATTTAGTAAACGCACTTTTCGTAAACACCTCCGTCATATTCGAAAATCCGTTTTACTTTTTCAATATCTTCAGGTCTGCCAATAGCTTTATCGGGATTATCAGATAATTTGGCCAGTCCGATGCCGTTCGCTTCAACTGGTTTTATCACAATCGACACCGGATCAATACCTAAATCGTTCATCAAATTTGTTCCCCATCCAAACGTATAGCGAATTCTATTATTAATATAATCGGCTGCGCCAATCATCGTCTCTACGCGCAGTCCATCGCTAAAAATCAATAATTTTTCTTTAGGATTTATATTGTGTTTTTTATAAAATTCAATCGCCCATTTGGCAAAGCGCTGCGGTGGTCCCGAATCATGGCGAAAACCTTTCCAATTGCGCGCCTGTTCGGCGGTTACTGTGTTAAAGGTAAATTTCGAGCCGTAAGTATCGGGAAGAATTATTGAAAGCCCCAAGCCGTATTGATCCCACCAATCATTAAGCACTTTTTGCTGAGACAGACGAATTTCTTCGTCACTTCCATCCGTAACAGCCGTCATCACCATATTAAGCTCATGGGCTGAAGTACCCATCGGCACAAGCCCCATATCCATGGCAAACTTCACGTTAGATGTCCCGCGAAATTGATTGGGCAATTCTTCCATAAGAATGCCAATTACATAGCGCTGCCAATCTCGACTGAATCTGCGCCGCGTGCCAAAATCAACAAAAGTAATGCTGTTTGGCCGTTTGCGGATTATTTTAATCTTTTCCGCCAAACGCCGTTTTCCTTCGGCATAAATTAATTCTTTCTCAAAACGCGAAAATGGAGCCATAACCGCGCTATTATAAAGCTCGTTTATGACACCTAAGGCCGGGACTTCCCAATAAATAGATTCTGACCATCTTCCGAAAAATTCTAGTTTTATTTCATCATCTGTTATTTCCAAATCGTAATTTGGCAACTTTAAACCTTTTAAAAATTCCAAATATGGTTCAGCAAACATTCGTTCCTGATACTCGTTTGTGCCGCGCAAATAATGGAGATCGCTATTGCTATAAGTTATAGTCCTTATATGATCAAGTTCTTCGCGAAGTCTGCCGATATCAATAAGTTTTCCAAGTTTTACGCTCTTAGTGCGATTTTTAAACGCGTAGCGCACCAAAACATCCGGATAACGCAGAAAAACAAATTGCCCCATAGTATGCTTGTAAATATCGGTATCAAGCGGACTATCAATAATCGGTCTGTCTTTCATCGCTTTCGTTTCTCCTCTCGCGGTAATTTATTTTATTTAGACATTTCAATTTTAACTATATCCTTTTCGCAAACATTCTCGTAGCTTGCCGGCAAATACACGATTACAGCGCCACACACTACAACACTGCACACTTTAACCATGATACGGGCGTCCTTCAGTGTGATATCTACAATCTGATATCCCATTCCAGATTCCGGTAATTGTACAAGCCTTTTCTGCCACTTTCCATTACGCCTTAATTTTAGTTCCATTTTCCCTTCCTTTTCTTCAGTTTTTAAAGATCTAAATTTAGAATTTAATAAGTATACCAAAAAATGAACTTTTTACAACCTTTTATGAATTGTTATAACTTTTTATAATTTAACCATTTAATTTCCGATCGGTTTTTAAGTGGTTAAAAATTAAAACATACAATGAGAGACTTACTGAAAACTTACAATAAATGAAATTGATTTTTAAGATCTAAATCAATATCTATATTTTTAACTCTAAGAAATCTTACATACGGAGAGAGATTAAAAAGTTCCGTTATAAAATCAATTTCGTTTTGGCATTCGTATGGATAAATAAATGCGCTTTTTTGCATTGGATAAAATCCAAGTTCTTTTAATTTTTCAACCAACGCCACTCGTCCCCGTCTTTCATCTTCTGGAATATCAAAAATAACCAAGCGCCAAATGCCGTCCCATATTATGGGTCTCTTTATCTGAATTTTGTCTAAATCGTACTTTAAAATTCTTTTCCTCCCATTGTCTGTTAAAACAATATTTACCGTTCCATCGTTATTTTCTTTATAATCCACCATCTTCGACTTGTACAATCTTCTTATCGCCCGTTTTAAATTTCTCTCATTAATTTTTTTCCACTCCTTAGTAATTTTTCTGACAATTCTAAAATATTGATCCGGTCTTCTTGTTAAACTTAAAGAAGCGCCTCCTATCAAAAGGAGTAAAACTTTTTTAGACATTGATCCCATTCGTTCCATATCAATATTTATATTTATAATCTACAAAATATTGTATTTCAAAAGTTACAACTTTGCAACCGATCGGAAATTAAGTGGTTAAATTTAATCATCACAAATTAAAAATGGCAATAAAATTATTTTGTTTTAGATAAAATAAACCCTACAACAGGGCGGGTATTCGTTATTTATTTTTCTCTTTTCATTTTTCTTTTATGATGCATTTTCCACATTTCTATTTTTTTGTGATTGCCGGAAAGAAGAACTTTCGGAACGATATATTTTTTACCTTTCCATTTAAAAATCTCCGGTCGAGTATATATTGGAACGCCAACGCCAAGCCGCTCTTCTTCAAGCGATTCGTTTTTCCCTAAGACGCCGGAAATATGGCGCGATACAGCGTCAACAACAACCATGACTGGTAATTCCCCGCCGGTTAAAACATAGGGACCTATAGATAAATTTTCAATTTTTAATTTCCAATTTCCAATAATTTTTTTTATACGCTCGTCAACGCCCTCATAGCGCCCGGCAATCATTATTATTTGATCGTATTTTCTTGCCCATTCTGCGGCCATTTTTGAATTAAACTGCTCCCCCGCTGGAGAGAATAATATTACTTTAGTTTTTAGCTTTTGGCTTTTAGCTTTTAATTTAATTGATTCAACGGCTCGAGCAAGCGGTTCAATTTTAAAAACCATCCCCGGCCCCCCGCCGTAGGGCTTATCGTCAATTTTTTTGTGCCTGTCGGTTGAAAATTTTCTTAAATCAACAATATTAATTTTTATTTTCCCCAATTTTTGAGCGCGCCAAATTATGCTCTCATTAAAATAGGAATCAAAAATTTTCGGGAATATCGTTATAATGTCAAACCGCGTCATAATCAAATACTAATAAATTTTAGGAAAATTTAAAAGCCCTATCGCATGAGGGCCTTTTTGGTGTAATTGTTGGCAGCATTCCAAAGCATAAAACCGGTAACGCCCAAATCTTCAGACGCTTGGATTTGGGCCCTTATTTCTTTCGGACCGTAGAAAACAACTAGCCCGCAACCGTAAATGTTGGCAATACTGAAATCCTGAATCCATGGCCTAACCCCTACTTTAAATCCCGATGTTCGCAACCGTTTAAGACCAGGTTCAAGGGTTTTGCTGTAAACAGCGTAAGGATGAGCATTCGGATCTCTAAGCCCGAATTCTCCGCATTGGTAATGCGATGGATAAGCCATAGGGCATATCACGTCAAAAAATTCGGCGATATCAGAAAGTTTTTGGCCAATACCTGGTTCTGATCCGTAAGCGAACACTTCACCGAATATGTCTATAGACAGGATCACGCGGGTATTATTTTTACCGGCGTAACCATTAAGATGTTCTCTGATGGTGGAAAAAACTCGCCGCATTGTCTGATACCGATCATGCCCATTCCAAACTGGATATACAATATCATTTTTAAGATTGCAATTGCTTAGATCGGATGGAAATCTTATATAATCAAAATTAATTTCATCAAGACCCATGTCAATTCCCTGTTTAGAGATTTCAACATTGTAATTAATAACTTCATCAGAAGCCATATCAACCCAATATCTTTGCCAAGTTTTTCTGCCCGATAAGCACATATCGCCGTTTTTATTTCTTATAGCAAGATGCGGTCTGGTTCGAGCTAAATATGAATCCTGAAACATAACCAAACGCCCGATAACATAAATTCCTCTTTGATGGAATCGAGTAATCAGATCTTTCACGGACTGATTAATCTGGGGTTTATCTACCTTAAAATCAATAACGACAGCGTTTAATTCTGTACCGTCAAAAAGCGAAAAAATATATTCAATCTTCTGTGGGTTATAAAGATGATCAACGCTAAGATATGCTGCTCTAATTTTATCGGATTGGGACACCGATTCAGAAATGGCCTCTGTCGGCTTTAATAAAAAGGCCGGAATTAAAAATAGAAAATCTCGACGATTTAGATGTTTACGATACATTTTCACCCTCCTTACTGATCCAATCGGATGAATTTATACCCTTGACCTTGGAAATATGGGATAAGAACTTTAAGAGCTTCAACCGTTAATGGCAATTCATGAAACGTTAAAATATGTTTATAAAAATTTTGTTTTTCCCGCCGTTCAATATTTTTTTTCACCCGATCAATCAAAACTTCAACCGGCCGATGATTTGAAAAATCAGTGTAATCCATAGTGTTGATATCGGGATTATCCAGTTTCATTGGCACAAGACCGAGATCTCTGACAACTTTTTCAACATCGGCGTTAATTTCCCAATAAGGCGGCCTGAAAAATCGCGGTTTTCTGCCGGTAATTTTAAAAATTAAATTGCTGGTTTTTTCCAAGTTCAGTTTGACTGCCAAAGCGCCTTTTTCCCTTAGCAATTTCACAAGATTTTCATGGCCCCAGCTGTGATTTTCAATTTCATAACCGTTTTCACTCATTTTTTTTACCAACTTATCATTTGGTAAAATTTTCGCCCCGATCATAAAAAATGTAGCCGGCGCGGAATATTTTTGAAGTAGCGGCAATAAATTTTCCAATACGTACGGCCTCGGGCCATCGTCAAAAGTGAGCACTATGAGTTTTTCGGCCGCAAAAGAACTGGAAGTGTGTAAAAGACCAATTAATGCAAAAATTAAAATCACAATCCGGCATTTCACCGATTTTTCCTCCCATTTTTAAAGATCAGCTTACCGCCATATATTACAACAAAACAAAACTCTCCCGCAATGCGGGGGAGTTTTGTTTTGAGATTATATCAAATCTCTAAAACGGATTAAAGCTGTTTCAAATCTTCCACAACTTCATCCATGTTTCTAGGGCTTTCTCTTCGAGGACGAGGCGCAGCGCCTTCCGGTTCCTCTATCTTCAAGTTAACGCGCGCGTTGTGGCGAGCGCCGACTATGCGAAGAAGAGTCCGAAGAGCTTTAGCGGTAGAACCCTGTCGCCCGATGAGCATACCCATATCTTCTTGGTTTACTCTTAGGTCTAACAGAACTCCCATCTCGTCAACCTTGCGGTCAACTTTGACATCGTCTGGATGATCAACAATTGACTTTACAAGGTATTCAAGAAATTCCTGATCAACTGGTTTAGCCATTTCTTTGGATAATCTTATTAAGGTGTTAGTAGGTCGACCTATTCCCTCGATAAACTCGGGACAAGCTACTAATTTCTTGATTAATTATATCAAACGCAAGCAACTTTGTCAAACAGTAAAATTTTCGGTCGGTGCAGGCACCGCTGTTGATTTTATTTCTTCCCCCTTTTCAATTTTCGTGTTTTTGTGAACCGGGATTTTTTTGCCGGAAATTATGCCTTGAGAAACTAATAAATTATGAATGGTGTCCGACGGCTGGGCGCCCTTAGAAATCCAATATAAAATTCTGTCTTTATTTAAACTCACCGCTTTAGTTTTGCGGTTAATATTGCCTAAGAGCTCCAAATATTTCCGCTTCGCGGCGGCAGTTTTTTGAGTTACCACAACCCTGTAAGTCGCAGTATGAATTTTCCCAACTTTTTGTAATCTTATAACCAACATAATATTTGAGCATAATATGTTAAAAATAATATTCTGTCAATAATTTTTAAATAAAAAAAACCGCCTTTTTATTGGCGGTGAATGAACTGTCTGTTTTTTAGTTTGCTTGCGCGCTTGGCGCCAACATGGCAGGCCTGGCGCTGCGATTGGAAACCTCAAGCGCTTTCAGCTTCTGGTCAAGACGGGCGCGCCCGGAACTTAAAAGCCCTTTCATATCGCTGGAAGCAATTGAGTAATTATTCACCATATTGGCCGCGTCAACCGCCAATTCAATGGCTTGCAAAGATGTTCTGAAAGTGGCAATTAGGGCATCTTTTGCGGCATACATTGAATGATTCATCTCAATTAAGTTGCGGGCCGAATCACGAATAACGGATATCGGCCGATAGAAATTAACATAATCATAGTACTGGGTAACGCCCCGATGAAACACCTGAAGACCGGCGGAACAAACTTTGCCGATGGTCTCCATCAATTCCCCGCCGATAACAACTGTTGAGCGAAGCTTATCTAAGAGATCATTTTTGCGAATCTCTTTTTCTTCAGCGGTAAGAGCGTTAAACTCAATGTCCAACAATCTGGCAACGACGTCGTAAACTTGAATTTCCGCTTTACTCGTAATATATTCCTGAAGCGCTTGAGCATCCCAATTTTCCTTCTGGGCAACTCCCAAATCGGCTTCAAGCGTATTTAACTCCTCGCGCTTGGTAATCGCGCAAGCGGCCAATTCGCGAAGCGCGTCCTGTACGCTGTCAATATTTGACCGCATTAAAGTTTCAATTAGTTCCAAAACATCGTTTTCTTCGGCCATAAGTTTTATAACCGAAGACGGCAAAGATTCGTACCAACTGGTCGGGACCAAATAATTCAGAAATTTGGCGATAATACTGCGTTTCCTGTCGGAAGGCAGGTCTAACGCTTTTTTAACCAGCTTATTAATGCCTTCCAATTCTTTACGGCTTTCTTTCAGAGCCGCGATATTTTCCTGCAAAACCCGGTCGTTCAATGAACCGAACTCTTGCTGTTGAGTAATGACATGGCCATTGCCGCCGTTATATCTTTTCATTGGCAGATTTTTCATTTTGGCTTCCTCCGTTTCTTTTTATTTTAATGATTCAAACAGCGGGGAAAGATCTTTGCCATATATTTTTTTGAAATACTTTCTATGACGAATATAAATCCAACTTTTAAACATACCCTCATTATTTAAACCTGTTGATGGCCCAATTATCCATCCAACCAAAGGAATACCAAAAGTAAAAAGCATTTGGCCTATTGCCCAAGGCCAAGCTTTGCGGCTAATTAATTCATCTAATACTTTCCATTCTTTTGCGCTGAACGCTTTTAATTGATATTCAGACAAGCCAAAAAAACAATAATTTAATTCAACAAACAACTTTCGGTATTTCATCATTCGTTTCTGCTGTTTTTCCGTTAAATTATTCGACTGCATATTTTGCAGTTTTTCTATTAACTTTTCACGATCAGTTTGCAAAACTAAAGTCGAAGACATTACCTGCTTTTCAGCCATTGCCACGCTCCGTAAGCGGCGGCACTCAAAATTCCGATTGGCAAAAGAGAACCGACCGCGCTCAAAACGAAGCCAAAAATACCTAAGACAATTTGCAGTCCGATATAGGAGGCCCCGATGACGACCATTCCCTGAACCGCTCTTTTTACCATCTTGTTCTCACCGCGGCCGCCTTTGCGGCAAGGCAAAGCATAATGAGTAGGAATATGTTTTCTGACCGACAGATTTCTCATGGCGTTCTCCTTTCCAGAGATCGATAAGAATCAAAGAGAATAATAAGATGATGATAATGATGGATTTTGCTTTAATAATTCAGACATATAGCTATTTCCTAAAATTTTTATGAACTGTTTTCTGAAGTGGAGATATCGCCAGCTACTTAA
The DNA here is from genome assembly GCA_016188835.1 of Parcubacteria group bacterium. Taxonomy (GTDB): domain Bacteria; phylum Patescibacteriota; class Minisyncoccia; order UBA10092; family UBA10092; genus JACPHB01. The sequence goes on along the minus strand of JACPHB010000016.1, from coordinate 568 downwards.
GGTTTCATCAAAAAACATACCTGCTCCACCTATCCATCCTATTACAGGAACGCCGAAAGTAAAAATCGCATGGCAGATTGCCCAAGGCCGAGCCTTATGGCTAATCAATTTTTCCAGCGCCACTAATTCGCTGATGCTGAATTCTTTTAACTGGGTTTCAGATAAACCGAAGAAGCTATAACTTAAAGATTTAAAATGTCTAAAAAAAATTTTTACTTTAATCTGCTGTTTCGCCGTTAAATTATTTAGCTGCATATTCCGCAGTTTCTCCGAAAAACCATCTAATACCAAAGATTGGTCAGTTACCTGCTCTTTTTTTGTAAAAGCACTATCCCGCTCTGACATTTTCGGCCTCCTTAGGGTTGAATTTGGGGATTTCAGTGATTATTTTGTTATATAACATAGAAGTAAAACGTTGTCAATATTGTGTCATGGTTCAATAGCTTGTGACCACTTTGGAGTAAAATAATATGTATATGTCTTACACAAATAATCCCAACCTTCCCCGCGTCCGCATGGAAGCGGTTGAATTGGTTCGGCAAGGAAAAAGCGCGAGAGAAACAGCTCG
>JACPHB010000017.1 GCA_016188835.1 Parcubacteria group bacterium | reverse complement strand
TCAAAAGAACGCCGATTTTTCAGCATTCCATGGTTTTCCCAATTTTTAGGAACTCCAGTATCTGTTGATTTAAGTATTTCAACCAATTTATGGGAAACACCAGAATTGCTTGGCCAATAAAAAAATTTGACTGGATTTTAATAGGCGCAATTATTTTGCTTTTAGTTATTGGCATATTAAGTATTGCTTCAGCTTCGGAAGCCAGAACCGGTGCTTTTGTTATTTTCAGAAAGCAGCTAATTTTTGCCATAATCGGTTTAGCACTATTGTTTTTATTTAGTTTGATTGATTATCGTTTTTTAAGAAATTATTCGGCAGTTGTTTTAACGCTTTATCTTGTTTCTGTTTTTTTATTAATCCTTCTTTTTATATTTGGCAGCCGAATCAGAGGATCAATTTCATGGTTTCATTTTAATTTGCCATCTGGCAGTTTGGGTTTTGAACCGGTAGAAATAACAAAGTTGGCGCTAATAGCGCTACTTGCAAAATATTTTTCCGGCCGCCATATTGATTTTGGTCTGATAAAACATATTTTTATATCAGGTTTTTATGTTTTTATCCCGACCCTACTGATATTGCTCCAACCGGATTTGGGTTCGGCAACAATTCTTATCGCTATCTGGGTAGGAATGATGTTAATTTCAGGAATAAGAATGAGGCATCTTTTTATTATTTTAATAATTTTTTTAATCTTAGCAGGATTGGGGTGGGGATTCTTTTTAGAGGATTATCAAAGAGCTCGCATTTTAACGTTCTTATCACCGACCAAAGATCCTCTCGGCCAAGGTTATAATGTTTTGCAATCAATTATTGCCATAGGTTCCGGCGGACTTTGGGGCAAGGGACTCGGTCATGGCAGCCAATCGCAGTTAAATTTTTTACCGGAACAACATACTGATTTTATTTTTGCCACAATTGCTGAAGAATGGGGATTTTTTGGAATTTCTTCAATACTGATTCTTTGGAGTATTATTTTTTGGCGATTATTTATAACGATCATGGGCACTTCGACTAATTTTGCGCGACTTTTTATTTTTGGTTTTATGATTTTGCTTTTAGTTCATATTTCTATTAATATTGGGATGAATCTTGGGTTCTTTCCTGTTACCGGCGTTCCTTTGCCGCTGTTAAGCTATGGCGGTTCAAATTTAATCACTACTCTTACTATTTTTGGAATAATTCAAAATATTAAAATTAATAATTCATCCTCCTCTGCATAAAGCTACGGAGGACAAGAAAAATATGGAAGCAAATAGAAAAAAAATTCTTATTGTAGATGACGATGAATTTTTGCTTGGAATTTATGCTAAAAATTTTAGAGACGAAGGTTTTGATGTCTTAACCGCGCATGATGGCCAGGAGGCCTGGGATATGATTAGCGCCGGCAATATCGCAGATATTATTTTTACCGGAATCACCATGCCAAGAATGACCGGATTTGAACTGATCGCGAAACTTCAAGCCGATCCGAAACTGGCGAATATTCCTGTTGCAATCAACTCGCATCGCGGCCGCCAGGAAGATGAAAAATTGGCAAAAGAAATGAACGTTGATGATTTTATCGTCCAGGGTCTCACTACTCCCATTGAAGCGGTAAGACGCGTTAAATTATTATTGGGTATCCAAAATTCATACAAAGTCGCTTTAACGCTCAATAAGTATGATGTTTCGGCTTTAATAAATTTTCTTAATAAACAACAAAACACTCATTGCGAACCTGTTGATAATAAAGAAATTTTTATTGAGCTCGCGCCAAAAACGGAGGAAGGAGAATTTAAAGTTAAAATTTCTTGCTGATTTATTATGGCTGACAAAGCGATAATTTACACTGACGGCGGAAGTCGCGGTAACCCCGGACCGGGCGCTTTGGGAGTTGTTATCGCCGACGAATCGGGAAAAATTTTAAAAGAATATTCTCACTATCTCGGCGAAGTTACAAATAATCAGGCTGAATACGAAGGGGTGATTTTTGCTTTGCAAAAAGCAAAGCAATTAAGAATTAAAGAAGTTGAGTTGAGAGTTGACAGCGAACTTATCGGCCGCCAGCTTTTGGGAAAATATAAAATTAAAGATCCGGATTTACAGCCGCTTTTTTTAAAGGCCTGGAATCTGCGTCTTGATTACGAAAAAGTTGAAATAAAAATAATCAGGCGAGAACAAAATAAAGCGGCGGATAAATTAGTAAATAAAGAATTAGATAGTAAAAGTAAGTTATTTTAATAATTTTAAAAACGAAAATACTCCGCATGCGGAGTATTTTCGTTTTTATTGACTTAGAAAGAAAACTATAAGCCGGATTCTGTCCCCGCGATTGCAGGGGATAATTATCTCTCTGGGCCATCGATTACTCGATAGCTCTTGCGTTCTAATGAACTTGCACCCAGTAAGGATTTAGCCGTTTCAATCCGATGTTACCATCGACGTCATCCAATTTACATTGGAGCTTTAGTTCTTTCGATCTAAAGCGTTTCTGTTCGCACCTCTCGCGTTATTTATTCCGTGGCGGGTCGTTAACCCGTACGCTTGCCCCGCAATTGCGGGGCTGGTGTCCGGACTTTCCTCCCCCGATGGTTCGATAAACTCACCACTTGGGGCAATTATCTGTTTTCTTTTGTTAAAGCCAATAATGTCCTTTAGGGACATTTCAAGTATACCAAATATTGGCTTTAAATGCAAATTCTGATATATTTAAATGAATTCTACTGTGTTTACAATTATAGGAAAATTTATAAATAGCAAATCTAAAAAAATTTCTTCCGCCGCTTTAACCGTGGCTTTTTTTGGCTTGGTAAGCCGTATTTTTGGTTTGTGGCGCGACAGAATGCTAGCCGGAGAGTTTGGCGCTGGCCAAACGCTCGATATTTATTATGCCGCGTTCAAAATTCCCGACCTTGTTTATAATTTATTGATTGTTGGCGCTGTTTCATCGGCTTTTATTCCTGTTTTTCATGAATATTTGATTAAAGACAAGAATGAAATTTGGAGATTTGTCGGCAATATTTTAAATATTTTACTTCTGGCGCTTTTAATTTTTTCGGTCATTTTAATTTTATTTGCTCCATGGCTTATTTTTTTTATTGCTCCAGGTTTTGACCAGCCATCTCTTGATTTGACAGTAAAAATTAGTCGAATTTTATTTCTTAGTCCGCTACTCTTAGGAGTTTCGGCTTTAATCAGCGCTCTACTTCAGGCATACTCAAGATTTTTAATTACTTCGCTCGCGCCGATATTTTACAATCTGGGAATCATTTTTGGAATCGTATTTTTAACTCCTTATTACGGTATTTGGGGGTTAGCTTATGGAGTTATTTTTGGCGCGGTATTACATTTATTGATTCAAGTTCCGCTACTTTTAAAAATCGGCTTTAGTTTTAAGGCCATATTTAATTTTAAAGAGCCCGGTCTTATAAAAATGACAAAACTTTGGCTTCCGAGAACTTTGGGGCTTTTGGCTTTTCAAATAAATAGTATTGTTGCAACCGCCATCGCGTCTTTCTTATCAATAGGAAGCATCGCCGTATTTAATTTGGCCGATAATTTGAGATGGGTTCCTATAGGCATAATAGGCGTGGCGTTTTCCACCGCTGCTTTTCCGGCAATGAGTTTGGCTTACGCTCAAGGTAAAAAAGATTTGTTTTTAAAACGTTTCTCTTTGGCAGTGAGACAAACATTGTTTATTGTTTTGCCACTTTCTTTTTTATTTTTTGTATTGCGCGCTCAAATAGTAAGGATAATTTTAGGCACCGGCGAGTTCGGCTGGGATGCCACGCGGCTTACTGCCGCGGTTTTAGGGCTTTTTTCTTTCGGTATTTTTGCCGCGGCGCTTTTACCGCTTTTTACTAGAGCTTTTTTTGCCTTTCATAATACCAAAACTCCGGTTTTTATAAATGTTTTTTCAATGATTTTAAACATTATTTTAAGTTTTATTTTTGTCGGCGTCTTAATAAAATTACCGTTTCTTGGTCAAAAATTGGGAAGTATTATGAAAATAAGCGATTTAAACAGTATAGCGATTTTAGGCCTGCCTCTTGCCGTAACTATCGCTTCAATTATAAATATTGTCTGGCACTGGATTGATTTAAAAAAACACATTGGAGATTTTGGGATTTCCGAAATAAAAAAATCAATTTTAAAAATACTTATAGCAAGCGCTGTTAGTGTCGTTTTTGCTTACACGGGGTTATATTTATTAAATAACATTTTTAATACTCACACGTTTTCTGGATTATTTTTACAAACTTTCGGAGCGTTTATTTTCGCGGTACTTGGATATTTAGTAATGGCATTTATTTTAAGATCGGAAGAAATTTTAATGCTAAACATGCCTACTTCTCTTTTTAATTGGCGTGGCATTCAAAACCCCGAGCCCGAAATCACCGGCTCCTCCCTTGACGATCAATACTAGAATAAATGAAAAATCATGGAAATTAGAAATTTCGTTATTATAGCGCACATTGATCATGGAAAGTCCACATTGGCGGATAGAATTTTGGAATTGACCAGTACGGTTGAAAAACGAAAAATGCGGGAACAGTTTTTGGACCAGATGGATCTTGAGCGGGAGCGGGGGATTACTATTAAAATGCAACCAGTGAGAATGATTTATCATTCTCCATCAACGAATAACGAATCCAGCACGAATAAATGGATAACGAATTCGGAATTCGCTGATTCGAAAAAAGATTCGTTATTCGATGATAACTACATCTTGAACTTGATAGATACGCCGGGACATGTTGATTTTACTTACGAGGTTTCCCGCGCTTTGGCGGCAGTTGAAGGCGCTATTTTATTAGTTGACGCAACACAAGGAATACAAGCGCAAACGATAGCAAATCTCCATTTGGCAAAAAAAGAAAATTTAAAGATTATTGGCGTTATAAATAAAATAGACGTTATAAACGATTCTGAAAAACTTGAAGGTTTGAAACAAGAAATTGCTAAACTTACCGGCCAAAAACCGGAAGAAATCTTGATGGTTTCGGCAAAAACAGGTCAAAATGTTGAAAAAATTTTAGAAAAAGTAATTAAAGAATTCCCGGCACCCAAAATATATAATGGTAAACCGTTTCGCGCTTTGGTTTTTGATTCCCACTTTGATGCCTACAAAGGCGTTATCGCCTATATTAAGGTTATTGAAGGAGAAATTTCAGGGCAGAAAACAATAATAGCGCTGGCAACTAAGGCCAAAATTCAAGTTTTAGAAACAGGAATTTTCAAACCGGAACTTACACCGATAGAAAAATTGTCTTCCGGAGAAATTGGTTATATAGCAACGGGTCTTAAAAATCCCTCGCTTATAAAAGTCGGGGATACACTTGCGGCCGATATTGAGGCCCGGCCAATGATTGGATACCGCGAACCGAAGCCATTGGTCTGGGCTAGTTTTTACCCAGAATCCGCCGATGATTTTGATTTGTTAAAAACAGCTTTGCCAAAACTTAAATTAAATGATGCATCTCTTCATTTTGAACCAGAAACGCAAGAGGCCTTAGGTCGCGGCTTTAGATTGGGATTTTTAGGAATGCTCCACCTTGACATTACCGTTGAGCGATTAAAACGCGAACATAATTTGCCGATCGTCGTAACCACGCCAACGGTTTCATATAGGATTATTTATAAAAAAGGAACTATTGAAGAAATTTTTACACCTGCCGACTGGCCCGATCCGTCTCACGTGGAAACAATTGAAGAACCATGGGTGCATTTGGAAATTCTTGTTCCCACTAGATTTTTAGGAAATGTCATGAAACTTATGAATAACTACCGCGGCAGTTATCAAAAAACGGAATATCTCGGCTTGGATCATCAAATTATTGATTTTGACATACCGCTTTCCGACATCCTGATTGATTTTCATGACCGCTTAAAAAGCATATCGGAGGGATATGCTTCAATGAATTATCAATTTATCGGCTTCAAGCCATATGATCTAGTTAAACTTCAGATTTTAGTCGCCGGTGAACCAGTTGAGGCCTTTTCAAAAATAGTGCCAAGAGATATGGCTTATCGGGAAGGTAATGCGATAGTTAAAAAATTAAAAGACATTGTGCCGCGGCAAAATTTTGCCGTGGCGCTTCAGGCGGCAATCGGTGGAAAAGTAATCGCTCGAGAAACCATTCCGGCAATGAGAAAAGACGTAACCGGTTACCTTTACGGGGGCGATATAACAAGAAAAATGAAGCTCCTAGAAAAACAGAAAAAAGGCAAAAAGAAAAGAGCGGCTTTCGGCCGCATTGAACTTGATAGCGATGTTTACTTAAAAATGTTTCGTAGTGGAGAATGAAAAAGGCCGCCACATGTGTGGACGACCCACGGGAGCTCTATGAAATGGGCACACAGGCACCTGCTCCCTGATTTATCAGTATGATAGCACTATTACAGAATTCTGTCAATAAGCCGATTTTGACGTCAATATCTTAACAGTGGGATAAACATAAACGCCACCATAGAAAGAACGGCTAAAATGGTTATTACCAACCACAAAGCGCCTATCGCTTTTTTTTGTCTTTTACCCATAATATAAGTATTATATAAATGATGACAGAAAAAGACAATGGCACGGTTTATCAAAAACTACTTAAATCAAAAATATTTTTTATTTTTCTTATTCCGATTTTATTGGCTTTAACCGTCGGTATTTTCCAGAAGCTTTATTACCGGTATGAAGTTAAAGGAGAATTAGACAAGCTTAACGTCGAAATCTCCGATTTAAACAAACAAAAAAACGACTTGAATCAACTGGTTGATTATTATAAAAATGAATCCAATCTTGAGAAAGAGGCGCGAGTGCGGCTTAATCTTAAAAAAGAAGGCGAAAAAGTGGTTATAATTCTTCCTCAAGCTACTTCCACCGGCGAAAACAGTGAAACACTTTCACAATTTCCCGCCAACATCTTAAATTTACCGAATTATAAGCAGTGGTGGTATTATTTTTTCGGAAAATAAAAGCTCATACAGAGCTTTTTTAATTTTGACACTTATCCATATTATTTTCGAACTCATGCAATCGCATTCGGATACTGCGTAATCTTGTGATTCTTGTCCAATTGTCAATGAATACGGCTAGGCTTGATCGCACTTCTCCAAAGGCGCCTGATACTTGGACAACAACACCGAGTGTCGCAATTCCTGCCATTAAACTTGAACCCATAACAACATATGGCAGAATAATCATGGTTTGATTATACATATTAAGCCATAAATCGACATAACCATAATGTAAATAAAGACGATAATAATTAAATTTAATTCCTGTAAATAAACCTCCAAGCGTTTCTAAATTTGAGTGATTAACTTTATCTTCTTCAGCTAAAACTAATTCTTTTCTAAATGCCGCTTCTACCACTTGGTTGTTATATTCAAGTTTTGGCAACCAATAAGCAACACCCCAAGTAATTGCCATCCCCCCTATACTTACCAACAGTGCCACCCAAACCAATGAACCGGAAATATCAGTTAAAATCCAAAATTTAACTTCTTTGCTTAAACCCCATAAAACCGGTACAAATGCTACCAGTGTCATAATAGCGTTTATCATCTTAAGTCCCAACGATTCTAAAATATCAGCAAATCCAGCAGGGTCTTCCTGCATGCGTTGGCTTTCGCCTTCAATTTTGGTTGGGACATTTTTCCAGCGCGAGAGATAATTATAGGTTATGGCTGTGCGCCACCTAAATGTATAATGGCGTGCCGTAAAGTTCATAATCATGGATAAAATAATATAAAATATTGCGAGCCACATGAATCGTTCCAGGCCGCTGTAAAAATCTTGGAGCGTATGGTCTTTCGGCGTTTGCATTAAATTATAAAAATCCCGCTGCCACTTATTGAATAAAACTGAAAGATGAACGAGTGAATAGGAAAATAAAATCAATATAAATCCAACGCCATATGCCCACCAAAACCATCTTTTACTACAGAAAAATGACTTTATCATTTTTCGCCTCTTTTCATCGTGATTATTAAGGTCCAACCCATTCGACACGCTCAGGGTTGTACTGAGCAAAGTCGAAGTACAAAATTTAGCACCATTGTGGCACTTAGCCATTGAAAAGTCAATGATTTTATTGTAAAATTATTTGCGTCAATAATGCGGGATTAGTATAATGGCAGTACATAACCTTCCCAAGGTTGAGGCGCGAGTCCGATTCTCGCATCCCGCTCAAACCCACAAAAATTAAAAAAACCCGCTTAATTACGGGTTATAAATTTATCCAATTTCTGATTTTGATTTCGGAAATAAAACCCCGGTATAAAAACTTTCCGGTTTTAGATATTTATCAACAATTTCGGCAATTTCATCAATCGTCACTTCTTCATAGCGTCTGATGCTTTCCCCAAAGCTTAATGGCGCACCTCTAATAGAAACACTTCTGGCGGCTCTAGTTAAAATATTCATTGTATTATCAATTAAGCTATAATTTCCCTTTATTAATGCATTAGCTTTTTTAAGAAGCTTTTTATTTTTCTTTTCTCTAATAATGATTTTAAATGCAAGATCCAGCGCCCTTTCGTAATTTAATGGTAACGTTGTCATTCCGATCCCAAAAGCATAGGCATCACTCCTTTGCTGTACTTTAGACCATACGGAATAACAAAAACCATATTTTTCTCTTATTTCAAGAAAAAATGGGAAAGACATTCCGCCGCCAATCATCGTTTCAAAAAGATAAAGGGCACAAGCTTCTTTTTCGGTTACCGCGGGGAAAATTGACGCAGAAACAATATGCGCTTGTTCAGTTTCTTTGTGCAGTATCAACTTTTTAGTTGGTTTATCCGGCAAAGAGCAAGATTGGCGTTCATGTTTTTTTGTTTTATCCACTTTTGGAAAATAGGTACTTATAAGATCAATGAGTTTTAATGGGTCAACACTGCCAACGGCAAGATAAGTAAAGTTTTTTGGATTGTAATATTTTTTGGCAAAACGGAAAAAATCTTCCTGTTTAAAACTTTCAACCGCTTCTTTTAAGCCAATGGTTATTTGTGAAAGAGGATGGCCAGCAAGTCTTTTTTTACCCCAACTTTCTCCCAAATAAGAATCAGGAGAATCATTTCGATCAGCCATTTCCTGCAAAACAATTTTCATTTG
>JACPHB010000015.1 GCA_016188835.1 Parcubacteria group bacterium | reverse complement strand
CGAGCTGTTTCTCTCGCGCTTTTTCCTTGCCGAACCAATTCAACCGCTTCCATGCGGACGCGGGGAAGGTTGGGATTATTTGTGTAAGACATATACATATCATTTTACTCCAAAGTGGTCACAAGCTATTGAACCATGACAGCTTCTTGACTTTTATAGCGTAGTATGCTATCTTTGATTGTGGAACCTAGACATGGTGTCTGGGTCGATAGAATAGCAACTTGAGCAGCGGGGAGGATAAAGCAATGCCGAATGCAAATGCACCGGAATCATACGTCGATCAGCAAAGGCCGCCGCTGATGGATGCGATTCGAGCGGAGGGGGACGTGACCATCGAAGAGGCAACCACCTCGCCGGAGCGCAAGGGTTACTTCACGGCCCGGCCTCGTCCATGGAAACTCGGTTTCCGCGACCGAGGTCTCGGTCGCGGCGACTTCGCAGTTTTGGATCGTTTCGGTGACCTCGTCACCGAGACTCCAGAGCGTGCAGATGCCGAGTTGATCATCGCGGCAGTGAACGCGTACAACGCGTACGAGTCGTGATCCGCCTGCAGAGCTCCCACGCCCAAACTGACCCGCCATGTCCATTCGGACCTCTGGCGGGTTTCTTCTTTTTAAAGATTTGAAAGAACAAAAAATTTGCCGCCAAGATTGAAATTCGTTAGAATTTCAGTAAATCCGAATCCGCCAAAGAAAAACTTGAAGTTGTTATTCGTGCGGCTCCGCCGCCTTTCCGGATTTTCGCGGGGAGACTTTTTCGGCAAAAGCGGTTCGGACTAATTCAAGTATTCTGCACCGGGCAAAATTTAGACAGCGACTCTCCCCTCGCCCATAATATAAAATGTTAAAAACTATGAAGAACGTCTCAAACTATAAGTTTTACTTCAAAAATACCGATGATCTTACAAAAAATGAAAAGAATGAAATGATGCATTTGATGATTGCGACTTATCCTGCGTTTAAGAAATATTACTTAAAAAATAAATACTATTCTACAGTAAAACCACAATTTGAACATTTAATAATGGTAAATAAAAATCTTGTAGGAGTCGGAAAATTACTATGGCGAAAAGTAAGAGTTGATAATCGATTTATTAAATTCTTTGCTTTTGGCGTTTTAATTTTAAAAAGACATCAGAGTAATGGCCTAGGAACAATACTTATAAAAAAAGATATTGTTGAAGCAAAAAAACGCAGGGCAGATATTCTTTTTGGTTCTACAAATAATCGAATGGCAGAAAGCATAGTAAAGAAACTTGGATTTAAGAAAATTAATGTACCTGTTTTTTACACAAATACAGAAACGGGAAAAATAGAGAAGGAAAACCATAGGGTATGGATTTATGAATTTAAAAATGGACTTATTAATAAGATTGAAAATTTACAAAAATTTTACATTGGAACAGGTCCTTTGTAATTAACAGATTAACAATTTATTTCAAGAATAGACCATAAACTTGTTTTTATTTTTTGATAATGGTAAACTTAATATTACATGAAAACTCAAACATTGGTCACTATTCCTAATAGTATTGCGAAAATGGGAGAACTGGTGGTTTTGCCACGCAAAGAATTTGAAAAGATTATTAAGGGAAGAATTGAAGAATTGGAAGAGCAAAAATTATTGTTTTTATCGCGTGAGGCAAAAAACCTTAAAAAAGAAGGGCGGCTTCCTGTTTTGCGTTCTTTGCGCGATCTTCGCTGATTATGAAAATTAATTACCATCCCCGATTTATAAACTCCTATAAAAAACTATCTCTATCCATCAAAAATAAAGCAGAAGTTAAAGAATGTATTTTCAGAAAAAATCCATTTGACCGGCGACTTAAAACTCATAAACTTCATGGTAAAATTAAAAATTTATGGAGTTTTTCAATAGACGCCAAGTATCGCGTTGTGTTTGAATTTGATAACTCGGATGTCATTATTTTAGATGTGGGAAACCATGAAATTTATCGATGATTTTTTAAAACATTTTTAGATATGATAAAAACAAAAATAACACCGCCGGAAGTGAGGTTAAAACCGACATCCGAGGCACCTGCCCGCAACGCTTCGCAAAGCGATGCAGGCGGTAAAGAAAAACTGCGTTTAGTTCCTTTAGGCGGCCTTGAAGAAATCGGCCGCAATATGTCGTTTTTAGAATATAAAGACGAGATTGTGATTATTGACATGGGCATTCAATTCCCCGAAGAAGAAACGCCCGGAATTGATTTTATCATTCCCAACACGACATATCTTGAAGGGAAAAAGAAAAATATTAAGGGACTGATTTTGACTCACGGCCATTTTGATCATGTCGGCGCCATTCCTTATTTAATAGAAAAAATAGGCAACCCGATTATTTACGCCACCGGAATGACCAGGGCCATCGTCTTAAAACACCAAAATGATTTTCCTCGCGCTCCCAAACTGAATATTAATAAAGTGGGGAATGGCGATATAGTAAAAATTGGTAATTATTTCACCGCCGAATTTTTTGGCGTTGACCACACTATTCCTGACACCGCCGGCGTTATTGTTAAAACGCCCGTTGGCAATGTTGTTCATTTTGCCGATTTTCGGATTGATTACGACGCCGACGGAAAGCCGCGGGACTTAAACGATTATCAGCGGATCGGCAGAATGGGCGTTCACACTCTTATGATTGATTCAACCAACGCCGACGAGCCAGGCCGCTCTCTTTCAGAAAAAATCGTTGAAAAAAATCTGGAAGAACTTTTTATCAAGACCGATGGAAGAATTATTATTACCTTATTTTCAACTCTTTTAACCAGAATTGACGAGATACTAAAAATCGCCGATAGAATCGGGCGAAAAGTCGCCATTACCGGACGTTCAATGAAAGAAAACATAGAACTGGCGCAAAATTTGGGCTACATTAAGCCAGCCAAGGGCCTTATTGTTCCTATAGAAGAAATCAATAAATATAAAGACGGCAAAGTGATGATATTTACTACCGGTTCCCAGGGTCAGACGAATTCGGGACTGATGAAAATTTTAACCGGAGAAAATCGCCACGTAAAAATAAAATCCGGTGACATGGTCATATTTTCTAGCTCGGCCGTGCCCGGCAACGAAAGAAGCATCCAAAACATTAAAGATGGATTATGCCGCCAGGGAGCCGATGTTTACACTTCCGGGTTAATTGATATCCACGCCAGCGGCCACGCGCCAGCCGAAGATCTTAAAACGGTAATAAAACTTATAAACCCGCAATTTTTACTGCCTATTCATGGCCACTACTTCAAACGCGCCGCCAATGCCAAATTAGGAGCCGAAATGGGCATAAGCAAAGATCGTTTAATGCTCATGGATAACGGCCAGGTTGCCGAACTTTCTAAAAACTCCTTCAAAATAACCAAAGAAACCGTGCCGGCTTATTATGTAATGGTCGATGGTTTGGGCGTTGGAGACGTGAGCGAAGTTGTTTTGCGCGACAGGAAATTAATGTCGGCCGATGGGATGTTTGTTATTATTGCCGTTGTCGACAGTCAAACCGGAAAAATAAAAGGCGAACCGGATATTATTTCAAGGGGCTTCATCTATATGACCGGATATTATTTCAAGGGGCTTCATCTATATGAAAGAGTCAAAAGAGCTTTTAGGACAAACTAGGAAAAAAATAAAAGAAATTATAACTAAAACCGTAATTCCAAGCAATGAGTTAAATTGGGTTTACACCCGCAACAATTTGCGGGATAAAATCGGTCAGTTTCTCTACTCCAAAACCAAGCGCCGCCCGATGATCCTGCCTGTAATCGTGGAGATATAAATTAAAAAAAATATATGAAAATAATTTCGGGAATCCAACCATCTGGAGAGCTCCACATCGGAAATTATCTGGGGGCAATAAAAAATTGGCTTAAGCTTCAGGCCGATCCTGCAAATGAATGCCTCTTTTTTATTGCCGATTACCATTCAATAACCCAAGCTTACAACCCTAAGAAAAAATCTGGAGAAATTTTAGATTTGGCTATAGATTTATTGGCTTTAGGACTTAATCCAAAAAAATCGGTGATTTTTCAGCAATCACAAATCCCCTATCACACAGAACTGGCATGGATTTTTAATACAATAACTCCAACTGGCGAACTAGCACAAATGACCCAGTTTAAAGACAAATTTCAAGTTATGTTCGATCACTTTGATGAAAAACATGGTAATGAAAAACAATTTATTGATTCAATTGAAGATACGACTGCCGAAAATTTAACAATAAAAGTTAACGAACAAGTTAGTGATTTAAGAGAAAAAATTAAAAAGTTTGATAATGTTGGTTTATTTGATTACCCGGTACTTATGGCTGCCGATATTTTAATTTATAAAGCAGATGCTGTTCCTGTCGGAGAAGACCAAATACAGCACTTAGAATTAACACGCAATTTAGCTAGGCGCTTTAATACTAAATTTGGAAAAACTTTTTCCGAACCGGAATCTCTTCTTACCGAAACGCCGCGGATTATGAGTTTGACTGACCCAACAAAAAAAATGTCCAAATCGCACGGAGAAAAATCCTATATCGCGCTTAAAGATTCGCCTGAAAAGATAGCTCAAAAAATCAAATCTGCGGTTAGCGATATCGGCGGCGGCAAAGACAAGGGCGGCGATAATCTGCTTTCAATTTTCAAAGCTTTTTCTGAAACAAAATCTGAAAAATCAGAATATGAAAAATTTAAAAATAATCACAACACAGGTGAATTAAAATATGCGGAATTTAAACCGCGCTTATCCGAACTTGTCGCCAACAATTTTTCAGAATACCGCAAAAAACACGCTGAACTTTCTAAAAATAAAAAGTATGTCAAAAAGATCTTAGCTGAATGTGCTGAAAAGGCATCGGTGATAGCGGAAAAAACACTAAAAGAGGTCAAGGAAAAAATTGGTTTATTGATTTAATTTTGACTTTTTTATTTTTATCTGTTATAAAATCACCATTAAGTGGTGATTTTAGTTTTTTAACAACTGGAGAACAAAATGCCGCGACGACTGTATTTGGTAAGGCATGGCGAAACAGAAGCTAATCGTTTAAAAATAATCCAAGGCCAAAATAAACGACAATCATCAAATCTAAATACTCATGGAGATCCTTTGAATTCTAACGGAGTAAAACAGGCCGTTTGTTTAGGAAAAGCTCTTGCTAATATCAACTTTCGGTTTACTTATACTAGTCCCGCTGCTCGCGCTTTTGACACAGCAAAAATAGTCCTATTTCATAATTATTATTGGTATGAAACATTTGTAGGAAAAATACCTTCTAAAGTAGAAGATGGGCTTCTTGAAGTAGATCAGGGTTTGTTTGAAGGAATGCGCGCAGATGAAATAACGGCTCAATATCCAGCGTTCTATGAACTTTATCACACAGAGCCATCACAATTTGCCTTTCCTCAAGGCGAAAGTATGATTGAATTTAAAGAAAGAATCGGCCAAACTATTGACCAAATACTACAAAATAAGTTTTCAGAAGAAAACATTCTTGTAGCAAGCCACGGCGGCGCTATTGCCATGGCTTTTATTCACATATTTGGCCTGGATATGAACCGAATGTATCACGCCATTCGCCATCATAACTGCGCTTATTCTATTATTGAGTGGCCCTCGCCTAATTCTTCGCCGCGGATAGAATGCCTTAATAACACAAGCCATATATATGGGATTTATTTATAACGCTCAATAAGAATCTCAATATCTTTTTTAACTCGGTTTAAAATAATTTCGTCTTTTGCTTCAATATTCAAGCGAACCAGTGGCTCGGTATTGGAAGGCCGAATGTTCAGCCAAAAATCGGAGGTCTCAACCGTCAACCCATCAAGCCAGTTCATTTCATAGCCCTCAAAATTTTGGGCTATTTTTTTTATAAACTCATCGGGGTTATCCGCTTTTAAATTGATTTCGGCGATAGAAACATATTTTGCTATCTCCCCCGCCAAAACCGACAAGCTCTTGTTTGTCTGGCTTAAAATTTGGAGCATCGTCAAAAAACTTATAATTCCCGAGTCGGCGTAAAAATTATTTTTAAAGAAATAGTGGCCCGAGGTTTCAATGCCTAAAATTCCGTCTTCTGAGCACATTCTTTTCGCGATATAAGTGTGGCCAACTTTTTCACGAATCGCCGTTCCATTATAGGCGCGGGCAACGTCTTCAATGATGCGGCTCGCAACCGCGACATAAATAATTTTACCGTAATGATTTTTCTTTAATAAATAACGCGCCATTAAAGCGCCAATTATTGACGGGTTTATCGTTTCTCCGTTTTCGTCAACGAAAATAATCCGGTCGCCGTCGCCGTCAAAAGCGCAGCCGAAATGATAGTGATGAGTTTTAACTTCTCCTATCAGGCCTCCTAAATTATTTTTTAAAGACGGATTCGGCTCCCGATAAGGAAAATCTCCGTCCGGCGCAAAATAAAGCGGCGTATAATCAATCGGAATTTTTTCTAAAACTTTCTTTATCACCGGCCCGACAGCGCCCGAACCGGTATCGATCGCGACCCGCATCGGCCTTAATGCGTCAATATCAATAAAATTTAAAACATGATTCAAATATTGATTCAATATTGATTGCTCGATAACTTTTCCGCGTTCCGATTTAAATCGCGGCAATGGGCTTTCCCCTGTGATTATTCTTTTTATTTCTTCAAGCCCCGAGCTGCTTCCTATAAATTCAACATCTTTTTTCATCAGTTTAAACCCATTATATTCTTTGGGGTTGTGGGAAGCCGTTACCATGGCGGCCGGAATGTGAAAATATCCGGAAGCAAAATACGCCATGTCAACCGTAACTTGACCAATGTCTAAAACATTTATTCCTTCATCAGTTATACCGGAAATAAAAGAACGCGAAAGAATTGGTGATGATATGCGCGCATCCCGGCCAACTGCTATTTTTTCCGGTGATTCGGCTTTGCTTTCCTTTAGATAAGCGGCAAAAGCCCGGCCGATTTGATAGGCCGTTTTTTCGTTTAAATCTTGCGGATAAACTCCCCTGATATCATAAGCTCTAAAAATTTTGGGATTGACCAAGTTCATGATTATATTATAACGTATAATTATTAATTATGTCTCTAAAAATCGGTATCGTTGGACTGCCCAACGTGGGAAAATCTACCCTCTTCAAAGCTCTAACGCGAGAACAAGTTAATATCGCTAATTTTCCTTTTGCCACGATTGATCCCAATGTTGGTGTAGTGAAAGTGCCTGACGAACGAATACAAAAATTAGCTGAAATGTCAAAATCAAAAAAAATCATTCCAGCGGCAATTGAGTTTGTTGATATCGCCGGTTTGGTTAAGGGCGCCCATGAAGGCGCAGGACTCGGCAATCAATTTTTAGCGCGCATCAGAGAAGTTGACGCCATTGTTGAGGTGGTACGCGCGTTTAAAGACCCCGACATTATCCATATTGAAGGTAGTGTCAGCCCCCAGCGCGACATCGAAACAATTCAACTGGAACTAGCTATGGCCGACTTACAAACCGTAAATAAACATTTACTAAAAAATGAAAAAGATTTGAAAAGCGGCATAAAGAAAGCACAGGAAGAAAAAATGGTTTTAGAAAAAATTAAAAATATCCTTGAAGCCGGTGATTTGGCCGCTAAAGCCAACTTGTCCGATTCCGAACTTGAAATAATAAAAGATTTGCATCTTTTAACTTTAAAACCTTTTATTTTTGTATTCAACGCTAATAATGGCGATAAAAAATATCTTAATAATTTAAACCGCAAAATAAGAACTGTTGATTTAAATTTAAAATTAGAAGTTGAGATTTCGGAAATGGATGAAGCGGAAGCAAAAGAATTTAAAAGCGAATCGCATTTAGACGACTTAATTAAAGCCGCTTACGAACTTTTGGGGCTTATCACCTATTTCACCACTGGAGAAGATGAAACCCGCGGCTGGACGATAAAAGCCGGCTCTGCCGCACCCAAAGCCGGCGCGGCCATCCATACTGATTTTGAAGAGAAATTCATTAAAGCCGAAGTTATAAATTGGCAAAAACTTTTAGATTGCGGCTCGTGGTCAAAAGCCCGAGAAAAAGGCATATTGCGTGTTGAGGGCAAAGATTATGTCGCTCAAGACGGCGACGTTATTGAGTTTAAAATCTGATTTGACAGTCGCTGCTTTATTATGATAGGTTATGGGCAATGTCTGAAACAGAAAATAGTAAAGAATACGAGCTTTCTTATCTTTTGGCGCCGGAGATTGCTGAAGAAAAGCTGGAGCTAGAAACCGCTGAACTCTTAAAAATAATTTCAGAAAACGGCGGCGAAGCAATTGAATCAAATCCCCCGCAAAAAAGATGGCTGGCTTACCATGTCAAAAAACAAAGCCAGGCCTATTTCGGTGTTATTTATTTTAATACAGACAAAGAAAATATTAGCGTGATCAAGAAAAATATTTTATTTAATAAAAATGTTTTAAGATTTTTAATAGTAAATAAATTTTTAAAAAACACAAAGCCCATTATTGCGGCGCCATTAAAAACTACGGATAAAACGAATCCGGAAACAATTGCGCCAAGTTTTGAACAAAAATTAGAAAATATATTAAGAGGTTGAAGCGAGTAAGCGAGCTTCAACGGGTTGCCTGAAAATTTTTAGTAGCAAAGCGGGAAAAAAATTTTCTGTCAACCCAGTTTACATATAAACTATAAAATATATAACTTATAAAACATATGAATCTCAATAAAGCATTTGTTTTAGGAAATTTGACCCGCGATCCGGAACTAAGGCAAACTCCAACCGGCCAAAATGTTGCCAGTTTTGGCGTTGCTACAAATCGTATGTGGACTGATCCAGCGGGAAACAAGCAAACCCAGACCGAATTTCACAACGTGGTCGTTTGGGGGCGCCTCGCGGAAATCGCCAGCCAATATCTTGCAAAGGGCCGCCTGGTTTTTATTGAGGGCAGAATCAGTACTCGTTCCTGGCAGGATCAGCAGGGGCAGAAAAAATACCGGACGGAAATTGTTGCCGAAAACATGCAGCTCGGGCCGAGATTCCAATCAACTTCAAACCAAGCCGCAACTGCGGCTCCCCGCGAAAGCGATCCCCCATCAAATTCTGACAGGGAAGCTCTGCCGGAAGTTCAATTAGACGAAGAAATTAAAGTTGAAAATATTCCTTTTTAAAAACATGAATATTAAAAGCGACAAGGTTTGTTATTTTTGCGCTCAAAATATAAAAGAAATTGATTATAAAGACGCAGAGTTGCTGCGTAATTTTATTTCGGCTCAAGCAAAAATAATGCCTCGAAAAAGAAGCTATCTTTGCGCCAAACACCAGCGCCACTTGGCAACTGCCATAAAACGCGCGCGTTTTATGGCACTTTTGCCTTTTACGTCTAGATAAAAAAACAAATATAAATCATTTTCCTCGCCCCGCATACAACTTGTTGTTGTGCGGGGCTCGCGCTCTCGGTCGCCCAGCGGCTCCCTTGCTATCCGATGAAAGCGTTTTATTCAAAATGCATGTTTAATTCCGATCGGAATTAAACATGCATTTTGAAACCATGCTAAAACGCTTTCATAAGCTTCGGAAAATAATTTATATTTGTTTTTTTATATAATCGCTGATTTTTTGATTTCCTGAGTTAATTTTTTAACCAAATCCTGATTTTCTTTTAAATACTGCCGGGCAGCTTCGTTGCCTTGCCCCAGTTTTTGGTTTTCATAATTTATCCAAGTGCCGGATTTTGACAAGACGTTGTATTTAAGGCCGCAATTTATTATATCGCCCTCGCGTGAAATTCCTTCATTATACATAATGTCAAATTCGGCGATTTTAAACGGCGCCGCGACTTTATTTTTCACAACTTTTACCGTTACCCGATTACCAACAACGTCATCGCCTTTTTTAATCTGGGCATTGCGGCGGACATCCAAACGAACCGAAGAATAAAACTTCAAAGCCATGCCGCCGGGTTGGGTTTCGGGATTGCCGAAAAATACCCCGATTTTCATTCTCAACTGATTGATAAAAATAACCGCGGTATTGCTTTTGGCTGCAATGGCATTTAATTTTCGAAGCGCCTGAGACATGAGCCGCGCTTGAAGTCCCATATGCTGGTCGCCCATTTCTCCTTCAATTTCAGCCCTCGGCGTCAAAGCCGCCACCGAATCAACAACAATCACGTCGCAAGCGTTTGAACGCACCAAACTCTCAACAATTTCAAGCGCTTGCTCGCCATTATCCGGCTGAGAAATTAACAGGTCATTAACCCGAACTCCTATTTTTTTGGCATATTCCGGGTCCAAAGCGTGCTCGGCGTCCACAAAAGCGGCTAAGCCGCCTCTTTTTTGGGCTTCAGAAACAACATGCAAAGCAAGAGTAGTTTTACCAGATGATTCCGGGCCATAAATTTCTATAATCCGGCCGCGCGGCATTCCTCCGACTCCGAGCGCCAAATCCAAAGAAAGTGAACCGGTTGAAATAACATCAACGTCAACTTTGGGAACTTCGCCGAGTTTCATTATTGAACCATCGCCAAACCGCTCTCTTAACGTCTTTACGGTATCATCTAAAGTTTTGGACTTATCGCTCCTAATATCTTTTACTTGCTTTGTCATATTTTTTTAAATTTTTAATTATTGTGTTTCTTTAAAAATTTGTCGAATTATTGTGGAAACTTTGCCGAAATTATTAACAGCTTTAATTTCAATAACATTAACGCCGGCCGCCAATTGAACGCTTTTTTCAAAACTGCCTTTTGAATCAACATACGTGTTTTCTCCATTGATTGTCAAATTAATTCCATTATCAGTTTTGCCATTTATTAAAATGGTTTCTTCTTTGGTAACCGCGTCTTCGCTTGGTTTTATCGTTAAATTTGGCGGCCCTATAAGGAAATTAAATTGGTACCAAAGATAACCAGAAAGAATTATTAATAACAATCCTCCAGAAAACATCATGAGTTTACTTGGCGTTAAAATAAAATAAAATTGTTTTTTAGCTATAGGCGTGTTACTCGTTTTAGTTGAGGTTGAAAATTCAATTTTATTCCTATACACTTCCATAATTTCATTTTCATCGGCGTCTAAAAATTTGGATAATCTTTTAAAAATACCGACGCAATAAACTGCCGGCGGCAATTTTTCAAATTGTCCCGCCTCTAACGCTTTCAAATGGTAAATTTGAATTTTAGTTAAATCACTTAATTGTTCAAGCGTTAAATTTTTTTTCTGTCTTTTCTCTTTTAAAAATTCGGCAAGGCCCGCTTTTTGAACGGGCATTTCCGGCATTTTGCCATTTTTTAAATTTTCAGATGGCCTCGTTTTCATCATTTTCATTTTCACTTGCAATGTTTATACCGGTTCCGCCCAATTTTTCCAAGTAAACTTCCCGCGGTTTAGCGCCATCGCCCGGTCCGATTAATCCTTTTTCTTCCATGATATCTAAAAGTCGCGCCGCCCTGGCATACCCTACACTAAGTCGCCTTTGGAGAAGCGATGCCGACGCTTTTTTGGCCTGCAAAATAACGGTCTTGGCTTCAGCTAATAACTCATCTTCTTCTCCGCCAGTTAACGGATCAAACTCGTTCAAATTTAATTCGGAAGATTCTCCGTATGGAGACAAAATCGCCGATTCTTCCACTTCATTATTCCCAGAAACCGGATTTTTTCCTGCGATATAATCAACTATTCTTTTAATTTCTTTTTCTAAAATATAAACTCCCTGAAGCCGGCGCGGCTTGGCGGAATCTCCGGAAAGATACAGCATGTCACCGTTTCCTAAAAGTTTTTCGGCTCCGGCCATATCAAGAATTGTCCGCGAATCAACTTGAGACGGCACCTGAAGCGCCATACGGCTGGTAATGTTGGCTTTAATCAAACCGGTCAAAACCTCCACCGACGGCCTTTGTGTGGAAACGATAAGATGAATCCCAACGGCTCGTGCCATTTGCGCCAAACGAATGATTGTTCCTTCAACTTCCCGGCCGTAAGCCGCCATAAGATCTGCCAATTCGTCAATAATAATTACAAGATAAGGCATAAAAGAACTTTCTTCCTGTTTTTTTAAAATAATATTATTAAAACCTAAAATATCTCTGGCATTATAATCGGAAAGAACTTCATAGCGGCGTTCCATTTCTTTCACTGCCCATCGCAAAGCATTGATTGATTTCTTGCCATCGCTTAAAACGGGAGTTAAAAGGTGGGGCAAGTCGCGATAATATGACAACTCAACCCGCTTGGGATCAATAAGTATAAATTTTAATTGCTCCGGGCCATTCCGCCAAATAAGCGAAGTAATTATGCTGTGAATGGAAACGGATTTGCCGGAACCGGTGGCTCCGGCAATTAAAAGGTGGGGCATTTTTGAAAGATCAGCAAAAACCGGTATACCGGCAACATCGCGTCCTAAAGCAAGTGTTAAAGTGCCTGATTTTTTAAAATTATCCGAATCGAGCAAACTGCCCAGTCGAACTAATGCAATTGATTTATTGGGCACTTCAATGCCAACCAGGGCCTTTCCCGGTATCGGCGCTTCAATTCTTAAAGGATGAGCTGCCAAAGCCAGCGCCAAATCATTATGAAGAGTGACAATTTTACTAATTTTTACGCCTTGAGCCGGTCTTAATGTGTATTGGGTAACGGTTGGGCCGATATTCACTTCTCCCATTTCAACATCAATGCCAAAATTTTGAAGCGTCCGTTTTATGATATTAGCATTGGCTTTTATATCGCCAGACATAGGCCGGCTTTCAATTCGTTCCAATAAATCTATTACCGGCGGATTATACGCGCCGCTCTTAAATTTAGGAACTTTAAATTCTTCATCGTCATCTCTAGATTTGGCAAAGGAGGGTTTTTCAACTTCTGCCGCTACCGCCCGCCTTTCTTCTTTTGCCCCGCTAATCGGGACTTGATTAACGATTACCGGTTCTTCGACCGCCGCGCTTTTTTCTTCTTCCTCATCTTCTTCATCACTTTCGTCTTTGCCTATTTTTAAAGGAATATTCAGCGCCATTATTGCCGAAATTAAAACAAAAGAAACCAAAAGCACCAAAGAAGCCCAGAAACCAAATATTTTGCTTAAAGAAATCGCTATGCCATAGCCAACTAATCCGGCATAATTATTTTCCCAGTAAAGTTCTAAAATTCCCAAGATTGAAACAAAAAGCAAAAGCGCGCCAAAAATAGTCGCGAAATAAATATGCTCGCGGCGCGATTTTAAAAATTCATAAGTTATGATCAGGAAAATGGCCGGCAAAATATAATATCCCCAGCCAAATAAAAACCATAAAGATTTGAGCATCAGCTCTCCAAAAGGTCCGGCTTTATGCCAAATGCTTAAAAGCATAATAACGGCAAAACTAAAAAAAAGAATGGCTAAAATAGCTTTTTTGGTCTGCTCTTCCAAATCAAAAAGCGGTTTTTTTAGCGTAGATGCGACAGATTTTTCTTTTAATTTCTTTTTCTTTTTTGCCATAAATTTTTCTGATTTAATTCTAAAATAAAATCCCGCAAAAAGCAATAGCTAAAAGCGGGTTAAAAAAAATTATTTTATGCCGTCAAAGTGCTTTGAAACGTCTTCAATGGTAAGTCCCTGGCTGTTTAAAAGTTTAACGTTAAAATCTTTGTCGGCTTCAAGCAATTCAACTCCTTCCTGAATACCTAAAGATTTAAGAGAGAAAATCAGCGCGTCAAGATCTTTGGGGAAGCAATAACCCCCGAATCCGTGGTAGCCGCCATGATCAACATCAAGATGGGAATCGCCGATTCTGAAGTCAGCCGCCATTCCGCGGCGGACATTTTCATAATCAACTCCGAGTTGTTCACAAAACAGATTTAGCATGTTCGCGAAATTTACCTTTCTTACAAAATGAATATTCCCGCCATATTTGATAATTTCAGCTTCGGTAGCGGTAATTCTCACCGGTTTATAAGTTTCAAGGCCCCAAGGCGACATAAATGGTGCTTTGGGAAGCAGAGAAAGCACAAGATGAGCCGCATCAAGGCTAATCTCGGTAAAGCCGACAATTTGGCGATCCGGCCTTATAAAATCCTCCAAAGCCCGTTTTTCCGTGAGAAATTCCGGATTGAAAAGAATTTTCCACCGCAAAAATACTCTTTGAAAAAACTCGGTTGTGCCTGGCGACACCGTTGATTTGATGACAACAACTTTAGACGCCCAAACATCAATGCTCGATAAAGCATTTTTTACTGCCGATAAATCGCAGCTACCGTCAGAACTGCGAGGCGTCGGCACAGCGATAAAAATAATATCGGCCTTATTAATGTCATCAAAATAATTTTTTTCAGGATCTATATCATACAAAAATAGGTCAAATTTCCTTTCGTAGCCATTTTCTTCAAACCAGCGCTTTAACGGCATGCCTACCATGCCGACGCCGATTATCCCGATTTTCCAAACGTTCATTTTCAGAGCTCCCATTTGGTGAATATTAAATTATTAAAAAACTTTATGTGTATTATATACCTGGAACTCTTAAAATAATCAAATAATTTCAGGTCCTAAAACAGTTGCGCACCCAATAACGTTATGTTATTTATAAATCAAACAACAGCATCTTAACATATACTGTGGAGGCACGCAGTGAAAAAAATCACATTCTCGGTGATAAAAGCGGATGTCGGTTCAATTGGCGGGCATACAAAACCGTCAATAAAAATGATTTCTAAGACGTCTAAGTTGGTAAACGATGCGGTTCGGAAAGGATTTTTAATTGATGGATTAGTTACCCATACTGGCGACGACATCGCGCTTATTATGAGCCATAAATTAGGAATCGGAGATAACGAAGTTCACCAATTCGCCTGGAATTGTTTTATTGAAGCGACAGAATTGGCGTCGCGCGATGGACTATACGGCGCGGGACAGGACTTACTCGTTGACGCTCCTTCCGGAAATATCAGAGGCGCCGGGCCGGCGGTGGCGGAAATTGAATTTATTCGCGACTCTAAAAATAAAAATCGCCAGGCGGAAGCGCTGTTGGTATTCGCGGCCGATAAATGCGGGCCGGGAATGTATAACTATCCTCTCTATTCGGTTTTTTGCGACCCAATGCATGATGGCGGACTGCTCTTAAACCCGAAAATGCGTAAAGGTTTTGTTGTTACCATTATTGATATGGATGCCGTCGGCGGCGACAGAATCATTCGCCTTGAAGCGCCGGAACGGATATGGGATGTCGCAATCTTGCTGCAAAATCCTGACAGATTCGCGATTGAATCAATTGATTCTCGATACGCGCCGGAAGAGCAAATTGCTTCCATTTCGGCAACGCGGCTTCATAATATTGCCGGTAAATATACCGGAAAAGATGATCCGGTGGCGATTGTGCGCACTCAGGGCATGTTCCCAGCGCCGGAAGAAGTTATAGAACCATATATGCTCGGCCATTATGTTACCGGAGACGCGCGCGGTTCACATGTGATGCCGATTATGCCTGTTGCTATCAATACCGCGGTTGCCGGTCCATATTGTCTTC
The DNA here is from genome assembly GCA_016188835.1 of Parcubacteria group bacterium. Classification (GTDB taxonomy): domain Bacteria; phylum Patescibacteriota; class Minisyncoccia; order UBA10092; family UBA10092; genus JACPHB01. The sequence goes on along the minus strand of JACPHB010000015.1, from coordinate 1,196 downwards.
CGATTGTGTCTTGTATCGCATTTTCAATGGATAACGGCGGAAAATTTTCTTCCGAATATGTTGATATTTTCGGCGACAGCGCTTGGGACGCGACGCGGATTAAAGTCCAGCAAAAAGCCGACGAATGGCGGCGGCAAGGATTTATCGGGCCAACAATGGCGTCTCACGCCGAACTTGCTTACACCGGCATTGTCGACGCACTAAAAGCGCTTGATAGTGAGTTCATATTAAGAAAATAAACCCCGCACTCACGCGTGAGTGCGGGATAAATTACGGAGCTTTCGCTCCGTTTTTTTTTTACGATTTTTATTTTAATATTTTCTCGTTATTTTACTTGTATAATAAATTAGCTATAGCTAATTTATTATAATTTTTAACTTTTTATTTTCGTAATATCCCAACGATCGTTGCTGATTTCCGAAAAATGTATTTACTATCTGACAATGCTTCCTGGCGGCACTTCTTCCTCCGGGCAAAGAAAAATGGGTCGCCCGTCAACATCGGCCGCAATAATCATCCCTTCACTGATATTGCCTCTCAATTTTTTCGGTTCAAGATTTAAAAGTATGGGCATTTCTTTTCCGAGTAAGACGGCAGGATCAGGAAAAAATTCCGCAATGCCGGCAATAATTTGTTTTTGTTTGTCGCCAGTATCAAAAACAAGTTTAATGAGTTTTAGAGAATCAGAAACTTTTTCCGCTGAAATAATTTTACCAATTCTAATATCTAATTTTTTAAAATCTTCTATAGTAATCATATATAGCAATAATATATAACAATAATTGCCATCTATCAAAATTTCAGGGGGCTTGTGAATGATGTTAGAACCAAGTTTATAAAGATTAGACAGATTAATTTTGATTCCTGAGGTGAAATAAAAAACCGTTAAGGCAAATAGATTTAACGGTAAAAAAAAGATTTAATATCTTAATTTAATGCCGAGTTTTTCGGCAATTTCCTGAAGCTATTTTTCGTGACGATCAACTTTATGAGCTAAAGCGACCATCTCTTAAAAATAAGCATCAGCTTTGTGCGCATAAGAATCAACAGTATTAGTAAGATTATTAAAATTTACGTTTAATTCATTTAAACGTTTGTCAACGGCAACAAATTTATCGTCCAAATATTGAATTAACTCATAAAAATCATTATTCATATATCGTAATAATAAATTCAATAAAAATATCTGTCAATAG
>JACPHB010000014.1 GCA_016188835.1 Parcubacteria group bacterium | reverse complement strand
TAGGAAGCGCCGGCCGATTCGCAAGCCCTGATATTCGCTTTTCCCGCGTCTCGGCGTATTCAATGTTAATTTTTACCGGGCCGGCGCCGGTATAAATAATAACATGGTTTTTTTTGGTGACTTTTTGGTATTGCTGGTAAACAATAATTCCTGTAAGGCATACAATAATAAATGCCAGCGTCCAAAAGAAGGGCCTTTTTGAGTCAACTAAAACCATATATTTTAATTATCTCACAAAAAAGTTAATATTGTAATATATATGAATGAAAATAGAAAAACAATTCGGCTTTTTTCTTTGGGCGCGTTTTTAAATGATCTCGGCTATTACGCCGTTATAACGATATGGCCAATTTTTGTTACCTCAGTTATTGGCGCTTCGGTTACTTTTTTGGGATTTATCGATGGCTTAGGAGATGCTTTCGTATCGCTGTCGCAGGCCGGTTCCGGATTTTTATCCGACAAATTGAGGAAAAGAAAAATTTTTATATGGCTAGGTTATTTTTTGGCCTTTGTTTCCCGCATAATTTATGCCATTTCTTATCAGCCGTGGCAACTTATCCCAGGAAAAATTTTGGACAGAGCCGGAAAAATGCGCGACGCGCCGCGGGACGCGATTGTAGCTGACATAACGCCTCGCGAAAAAAGAGCATCGGCATTCGGAGTACTTAGGGCGGCCGATAGAGGCGGAGCTGTTTTTGGGCTTCTCGCGTCCATTTTACTTGTTAGTTATTTTAGTTATCGGCAGATGTTTCTTTTGGCGGCGATCCCGTCTCTAATTGGCAGTTTGATTGTTTTATTTTTCGTCCGCGAATATGCGCATATTGATCATCTTAAGCCGGAATTTTCGTTTAAATTTATCAGCCGCAATCTTAAAATTTTTACTCTTATTTCCGCAATTTTTACTTTAGGCGCATTTTCCGATTCGTTTTACATATTGGCGGCAAGCAAACTTGGAGTTTCTTTAAAATTTGTGCCCTTATTTTTTCTCGCCTTTTTATTTTGTTCTTCTATATTTGCCGTTCCTTTCGGGAAACTTTCCGATAAAATTGGCCGGCTTTTTGTGGTTGCCGTTTCGTTTATTTTATTTATAATTGTTAATTTTATTTTTATATTTTACAGTTCTTTCTGGATGATTTTTATTGCATTTATTATCCTTGGAATTCACAGCGCCGCCTATGAAGGGAATTTAAAAACCATTGTCGCTGAATTTGCGCCATCGTCAATAAGGTCTAGCGTAATCGGCAGTTTTCAAATGCTAATAGGCCTTATCGCCCTGCCGGCTTCTCTTATTGCCGGCATCCTTTGGGATGGCATTGGCCTCAAAGCGCCTTTTATTTTATCGCTATCACTTACTCTTATCGCGCTTATTCTTTTATTTTTTGTCCGCGAACCTAGAGAAATTTGATTTTTATTAAAATTTAATTCATTATTATTGTAATGGATATTTTAATAATTATAATTTCTTTATTTTTTGGCGCGGCTTTAGGCGGTTTTATTTTTTATATTTTTAAAAGTAAAAAAACAAATTCCAATGAAGAAATTGGCAAATTTGGCGAACGGCTTGAAACAGCAAATAAAATTTTTGCCGACCAGTTTAAACAGATTCGCGAAGAAATAAGTCGATCGCACCACAAAGAATTAGAATTGCGAGACAGATCAAGCAAAGATATACACGACCAGATGGAAAAATTTATTGGAGGATTTTCTCAAATGAAAGAAGTTTTAGGCCAAGTTCAGAACCAAGTTAAGGAGGTCTCTTCATTCCAGACAATTTTTAAAAGCCCAAAACTTACAGGCCAATGGGGAGAGGCGTCGCTTGATTATATGCTTTCATTATATTTTCCAAGGCGTGACGCTTACGAGCTTCAATATCAATTTTCATCCGGTGAAGCCGCCGATGCTGTTTTAAAACTGCCAAATGGCAGAATTTTACCGATTGATTCAAAATTTCCTCAAGATAACTTTACTCAATTTATAAATACTATTGAGGCTCCGCAGAAAGAAGAAGCGCGCAAAGCTCTTGTCGCGAGAATAAAGCAAGACATAACCGATATTGCCGCAAAATATATTGTGCCAAATGAAAATACGGTTGATTTCGCGATGATGTACATACCGGCGGAAAGCTTATACTATGAAGTGGTTACCAAGGAAGATCTAACTTCTTACGCCTGGAGCAAAAAGATTTTTTTAACTTCGCCAAATACTTTTATTTTAACGCTTGGAGTTATTCAGCATTGGTTTAAAGATAGCGATATTACCAAAAAAACCGGAGAAATTTTAAAAAAATTACAGCGAATAGCGATAGACGGCGAAAAACTTGGAGAATCATTCAGAAAATTGGGTTCGCATCTTAGTAATGCTAAAAATTCATACGATGACGCGGAAAAAAGAATTGATATGCTTGTTGATAGAGTCAGTAATGTGGGGAATTTAATTGATATTGATGAAACTAAAGAACTAAAATAATGCTTAACCATATCGTTTTAGACATAGAAACCAAAAATTTATTTTCCGATGTCGGCGGCAAAGAAAATCTGACGAAACTTTCTCTTTCGGTCGCCGGTGTTTTTTCTTATGCCGATGCTGCTTTTTTAACTTTTGACGAAAGCGAAATGCCGCGTTTTGAAGATTTGTTAAGAAAAACTGATTTGATAATTGGGTTTAATATAGACCATTTTGATTTGCCGGTTTTACAGAAATATTTATCCGTAGATTTAAACAAAATCCCGACTCTCGATATTATGAATGAAGTTGTCGATAAAATGGGGCATAGGGTTAGTTTGGACGATTTGGTTTCCAACACTTTGGGAAAAAGAAAAAGCGCGAACGGACTTATGGCAGTTCAGTATTGGCGCGAAGGAAGGATTGATGAATTAAAAAAATACTGCCTCGACGATGTCCGCTTGACGCGCGATTTATACGAACATGGTTTAAAAAATGGCGAAATTAAATTTACGGCCCGCGATGCTAACATGCCGTATATCAAGGCCATAAAAGTTGATTGGTCAAAATATGCTGATTTTAAAATAGAAACCGCGTCTTATAAAATTCAAAATTTATTCAGCTAATTTATAATGGCAAATACTTTTTTAGATAAAATAATAAATGAAAGTTTCATCCGCGAGCCATACGCCAAAAAAAGCTGGTGGGCGACCGATTTAAATTCTTGTTTGCGAGGCGTTTTTTACCGGCGCAAAGGATTGCCGCCGACATCGGTAATCTCTCCTGATAGAATGGGGATTATGGAAGTCGGAAAAATAGTCGAAGAATGGATAGTCAATAAAGTTAAACAATCGGGAAGCTTGGTTGCCGAGCAATTACGGGTTGAGGCGCCAGAATATGAAGCGTCCGGCAAAGTTGATTTAATAGTGGATGAAGGCGGTCGCCCGATTCTTTATGAAATAAAATCCACCAACTCGTTTAGTTTCAAATATAAAATAAAAAATAAAGAGCCCCAGTCGCAGCACAAATTGCAAACGCTTTTTTATTTGTGGCGGTTGCGCAATCACGGGCATCAGGAAATTTCACACATTGACTTGTCAAATCTTGAAGGCCGGATTATTTATGTTTCCCGCGACGATTTAAACCGATTAATTATTCCGGTTGATTATTCTGAAAACGCAATAAAACCGGTCGTAGAACAGCTTAAAATTTTAAATGATTTTTGGAAAAAAGATGAACTGCCGCCAATACCGGAATCGGTTATTTATGATGAAGAACGCGGCAAGTGGGGGATAAATTGGGTTTGCGATTTTTGCGCTTATCACGAACTTTGCGCCGGCCGCGACTGGCGCGCTCGCGCCGAGATTGAAGTCAAAGAGCGAAACGGCGCTATAGGAAACTGAAATTTTATTTTTATTTATATAAAAACATGTTAGTATAGTCTTATTCGCGCGAATAGGGTCGTACTAACAAATACATAAAATATGTATAAGTTGGAAAAAATTTTAAAAGCGCTGGCTAATCGTCGCCGATTGGCGATTTTGAAATATCTCAAAGAAAATAAAGAAGCGCCAGTAACGGAAATTGCCGATGAAATTAATTTATCTTTCAAGGCCACGTCAAAACACCTCGGCGTTTTATCCGCAGTTGATATTATTGAAAGAGAACAGCGAAGTTCCCAGATGTTTTATCACTTGTCTGCCGAGCAAAAATTACCGGCAAAGCATATCATTTCTATTCTTTGATTCGATTTTTAATTATTGAATTTAACTTTTTTATTTTCGCTTTTTATATCTTTTTTATCCCCTATTCGCGCGAATGAGGGCATACGAACTTTGCAAGAAAGAAACCGGCGCGTTACCTTGACTTAATAAAATAAAAAGCATATATAAAAGAGACTATCTACATCACCGGATTATTAAGAAAAATATGGGGAATGAATGTTCATTAAAAAAGAGTCACGGACAAAAGGTAAAAATATATATAGTTTTATTGAATGGTACAAACTTAACTTAGGCATACGAGCAGATTTAGTTCCAGTTCTCGAAGATGTTAGATTGGGTGCCAATGTTGAACTTTGGAAATTTGAACGAACACGAGGATCACAGTACCTTTCAATCCAAAAAAGATATTTAGAATATTGTCTGGTAAAATTGGGATTGTATTATAAAGAACAGCGAGGAGATTATTATGTTTCAAAAAGTCCGATCCTACTAAATCAATTATGGTCTAGAGAAATTGAAACTGGCGAGTTTTTGGGTTATCCAAAATGCTGTATCGATGCTTTTAAAAAAAGTTGCCAAGAATTTTTGAAAAATGGACAAGAAAAAGGACCTGCAGTTCTATTCTATCGCAAACTAAAAGAAGCCGTTAAAAAAGGGAGTCTTAATGAGGCTCTATTTTACACATTGCATATCCATTGCGAATTGGATTGCCAAAAGACCATTATTCTGACAGAAAGTATAAAGTTGGTTTTAGAATCCAGAGATATAGAGGCAGCATACCATTTAATGGAATATAATTGGAATTTACTTTATGCGTTTAATTATAAATATCCTGATTAAAAACAATTAACCGTAGAATTAATTAAAGTCTGCGGTTTTTTATTGAAAAAAATTCATTTTTATGTTTTAATATTAATTATAATGTCTAATCAAACCAAGAAAATCTATCTTGATTATGCCGCGACGACGCCGGTTGATAAAGAAGTTTTGAATGCGATGATGCCGTATTTTAGCGATAAATTCGGCAATGCTTCTTCGGTGCATTCTTTTGGGCAAGAAGCAATTGCGGCGATAGATCAAGCGAGAGAAAAAATCGCCAATCTTTTAAACTGCGATTTTTCCGAAATCATTTTTACCGGTTCGGCCACGGAAGCGAATAATATGGCTATTAATGGTTTAATTCAGAATTGTACGACTTACAGACGATCGTCTGTAAGTGGGATAAATAAATTACATATTATTTCTACCAACATTGAACATGAATCGGTTCTCGAGCCATTAAAAGAGCTTGAAAGAGCCGGACACGAAATTACATATCTTAAAGTTAATAAAGATGGTTTTATTAGTGTTTCAGATTTAGAAAAAAGCATTAAAAATAATACTGTTTTAGTAAGTATTATATACGCGAATAACGAAATCGGAACAATCCAGTCGGTAAAAGAAATTGGAAAACTTTTGGAAAAAATAAATACTAAAAGAAAAGAACAAGGGTTAAATAGAATTTATTTTCACACCGATGCGGTTCAGGCATTTCAATTTCTGGAATGCCGTCCGGATTGGCTCAAGGTTGATTTATTAATATTTTCCGGTCATAAAATTTACGGGCCAAAGGGTGTTGGGGGGCTTTATGTAAGAAAGATAGGACCTATAGGTTTTATAGGACCTATTATTAAGGGCGGCGGCCAGGAATTTGGGCTAAGGTCCGGTACGGAAAATGTCGCGGGCATAGTGGGCCTGGCTAAAGCAGTTGGGCTTGTTTTTAAAAATAGGGAAACGCGTTTAAAAAAAATCCTTCATTTGCGAAACCAATTGCTGGATTATATAATTAAATATAATAAGGATATTAAATTAAACGGTTCGCTTGATCCTTCGACTTCGCTCAGGACAAGCAACCGATTACCGAATAACTTAAATATAAGATTTCCCAATATAAGCAATGAAACGCTTCTTATAGCTTTAGACCAAAATGGACTCGCGGTTTCTGCCGGTTCGGCTTGTTCGGCTCGTGCCTCCAAAGCATCTTATGTTTTAAACGCTCTGGGGCTAACCGAAAAACAAGCAAAAGAAAGCATTCGCATTACCATAGGAAAAGATACAACTGAAAAAGAAATAAAAAAAGCGGCGGAAATAATAAATAAAGCGCTTCTTAATTTTAAAAATTTAAGAATTTAAAAATTACAAATGAAAATTTCCTCCCAAACCTTTTTTATTATTTCTTCGGTCTTTATATTTTTATCATCCAGTTTTATTTTGTATCTAATTTTATATCAAGCCATCGGTTTTTTTTCCGGACTAATGATTCTAAGTTTTTTGATCTTTTTAACGTTTTGGCAAAATTTTTTAACTTTCAGGCGAGCCGGAGAATTGATAGGATTAAAAAGTAAAAAGCAAATTTTTGTAATTTCTGTTATTTTTGTTTTAGGTTTTAGCGAGTTGATTTGGAGCATTTCTTTTATGCCGTTTCCTTTTTATATTTTAGGAGGAATACTCTCGGTGATTTTTGCGGTAACGCTGGATATTTACAGAGAATATTTCGGAAAGCCGGCAAATGATAATTTATTCGCCTTTAGTATAAAAATCAAAAAAGTTATAATAAAAGATATTGTAGCCGGAATTGCTTTAATTACAATTTTTATTTTAATAAGCTCATGGCTTCCTCCAAAGGTATATTAAGAAGCGTTATTGTTTTAATATCCATTTTATCAATCGGATTTTTAGGATTGTGGTTTTTAAGCGGTCCCAATATTAGTATTAACAATAAAAACAACCTTCCCGCTAAAGCCCCAATAAATAAAAATATTACTGACGGATTTTCTGATTTCGGCGGTAAAACGCCGCAAGAAACTTTAAAATTATTAATTTTTGCCTTAGAAAAAAATGATTTAACTTTGGCGGCAAAATATTTTATTCCGGAAAATAGGGAAGTCGTGTCGGAAGATTTAGAAAGGCTTAACACTACCAATTTATTAAGTGATTTAATAAAAGATTTAAAAAATATTAAGCTAGGCAAGTCCTCGAACGAAACCCATTATTATTTTGAAATTATTGATGAGACCGGCCAAACCGCGGCGGCGCTGGAACTTATAAAAAATCAAAAAGGCCTTTGGAAAATAATTTCGCTTTAGTATAGGAGGTGGACAAAATTTTTTAGATATGCTATACTGTGGATAAGTGGGTTATTTCGCCGAAAGGCGATGACCATTCAATGTTGGCGCAAAGCCCCGTTTTACGGGGCTTTGAGCTTTTTTATATTGTTATTGTGTTATATAATCAAATTGGCAGATTCGACTTTTAAAGGGGCTCGGTGTTTACTGACAACCCACTTAAAAACATTTGAATTGGGGTTAGCCACTCCCGAGTCCCTTTAAGAGCCGAATTACTTGTGGTGAGTTAAGTCGCTCATTCAACTCCGTTCAGAGCGACCCTGAGTTTTATCGAACGGGTCGAACCAATATGAAAATTAATTTAAAAACAAAAAATTTTAGCTTAACGCCGAGTATTAAAAATTATCTTGAACAAAAGCTGAATTCTTTGGATAAATTTTTGCCCGGCGACGAAAGCATATCTGCCGACGTTGAACTTGGTAAAATAACGAACCATCACCAAAAAGGCGATATTTTCAGAGCCGAAGTCAATTTAAAAATTCCCGGACGATTAATAAGAGCGGTTGCCGAAAAGTGGGATTTGCGGGTAGCGATTGACGCGATAAGAAGTGAGTTGCAAAAGGAAATAAAAATAAACAAAGAAAAAAATTTATCGCTTTATAAAAAAGGCGCCCGAACGCTAAAAAAACTTTTAAAAGGCGAATAAAATAAATTTTGCTTTTTCCCTCACTGCCTGTTATAATATCTGCTAATCGCCGATATTATTGTTAAATACGGAGGCAGAAATAGCTAAACAGGACTGGATCGTGATCCAAGTGCCATATGGCGGGGGATATTGTTCTTTAAATATAGCAAAGCCCAAAAATGCCAGAAAAGCGCCTCAAGCGCTTAAAAATGAATTTATGCGCCAGAGAGTTTTTATGGCCGATAACGGTATTTCGTCTTGGGATGATATCCCGTGGTATGAGATAGATTTTGGATTCGGACACCAAAATAGTGCCGACGGCTGGGGAAAGATGCATAAATCTATCTTATCATATTTGAAAGGTTGGGGATTTGACACAAACATTCTGTTTTTGGGCGGTTCTCACAGTATCACCGCTTCAACATATATTGGAACATCGCAAACATTTGGACGGCAGCAAACGGGACTCGTTGTATTAGACGCCCATCCGGATTGCTGTTCTAAGGCCGACTGGCCGATTCATTCCGACTGGCTTCATTGGCTTATTGAAGACGAGTACGTTTTGCCTGAAAACGTTTTAATTCTTGGATTACGCCAGATGGAAAAATCTGAAAAAGAATTTTTGGATAAATTCAACATCAAATATTACCGCATGGGCGCCATCAAGGATCCCGGAGGATTTACAATGAATGATTTTTCAGTTATTCGCATTTTGGAAAAATTTCGGAAATTGGAGGCAACTTATTTATCAATTGATATTGATGTTGCTTCCGGCGCTTACGCGCCGGGAACCGGCTGTCCCAGTCCCGGTGGTTTCACCGATACGGAACTTGTTAGTTTGGTAAAACAGTTAAAAATTGGATTGCCAAACTTAAGAGCCGCGGATATTGTGGAAATAAGCCCGCTTAATTGGTGGCGAAAGCGCATTCTGCGCTACGACCCCACTGTTGATCTCGGCGTCAAACTGATAAAAGAAATTATTTCCTAACCCCCATTATTGGGGTTTTTTATTTATAATAATTTAGTATTAAAAAGTTGCTATTTACTAAATACTAAATATGTGTTATAATTGCCATAGTTGTGTTTATTTTGAAGTTCTTAACATAACATAAGGCAAGGAGGCCTAAATTGCGTCTATCACGAACTGTTCTTAGGCGAGGGAATCAAGAAGCTGTCTTGCAAGGGATGATACATATAGGTCCGGATAAACTCTACGAAGTGCTTCAGAGCGGCATTGATTGGGCAGTAAAGAACAATTATCAGATTTTCTTTGAGGGAGTAAAAAAAGACCCTCCCAAAAGGGCAGCCACTGCCAATGAGAGTAAGATAAAGAAGTTCTTCTTATTTCTCTTTGACTTATGTCCGGTTTTTGCAGCGGCTATTGGTATCTCGTTTCAGAAAGAGAAGATTACATATCCAAAAGATGCAATTAATGCTGATATTACTTTTGCCGAGTTCACAAGGAAACTCGATAAGAACGGCTTCCGGTGCAGTTTTCTCCTTTGGCTCTTTACCATTGTGCCAAAGAAAGAACTCGAGAAGAAATTTAAAGATGAGTTTGTTAATAGGGGTGGCTTTAATGCGCTAATGAACAGTTTCGATAAGTGGTCCTTAAAAAAATTTGTTGCTTGGTTTCTATTTAAAAAAGCCATACCAATTATATTGGATTATCGCAATGAAGTGGCCGTAGCCAAAGTTAAAGCGAATTCCAACGGACGCAATATATTCATCCATTACGGAGAAAAACACGTCAAGGGTATTGTTAAATTACTCCGGCAAGACGGATGGGTGGTTAAAGAAACCACCTACACAGATCTTGCGGAGTTTTGCTAAACCAAATGAGTTTGCCAGTTATTAAAAACTGGCTCTTTTTTATTTTTAATATTCCTTATAAAAATCTTTTTAGTAAAAAAGTATTTTTCGGAATATTCCAACGATCGTTGCTGATTTCCGAAAGTTGAAAAATAAAAAAACCGCTGGGTAAATCCATGCGGTTTAAAAAATTTAGTTAAATTGGAGGTTGGAATTGTTTTTCTTTCTTTCTGTGTGGTTTAAATTTCATTACTTTTGAGCCATCAATAATGGGAATTCCGATAAACGCTTTTTTGGGCACTTTTTGTCCTTCAATTGGATTGAAATAAATTCGTGAATCAATTATGATGCCATTTTTATTAAAAACAACCACTCCGCAATTCTCGTGATATTTTTCTCCGCCATCTTGTATAAGAATTATAAAAGTTCCGGTATCTACTACAATACATTGTTCTAAAACATCATCAATAGTTTGAGCACCATATCGATAACCATTTTCTTCGTGCCACTTTTTTATTTTTTCAAAGAACTCAACAATTTTTGGATGAATGTTTTCTTGTGTCAATTTGAAGATTTCCATCAAAACCTCCTGTTTTTGATAAAATCAAAACAATAGTTACATTATAATTAAACTAAAGTTTAATTGTCAAATGATAAATTTAGGCGTATTATAAGATCATAAAATGAGTATTTTATCTAAAATTTTTGGGGATGCCAATCAGAAATATCTTAATGGCGTAAAACCGATTGTTGAAAAAATAAACGCTTTTGAAGAAGCGTTTATTAAGCTTTCAGACGAAGAATTAAAAAACAAAACCGAGGATTTTAAAAAACGCCTATTATCGGAAGAAACACTTGATGATATTTTGCCCGAGGCCTTTGCCGCGGTTAGGGAAACAGCCAAAAGAACGCTTAAACAGCGGCATTTTGATGCCCAGCTTATCGGCGGCCTGGCGCTTCACCAGGGGAAAATCGCTCAAATGGCAACCGGCGAAGGCAAAACTTTAACTGCTACTTTGCCCGTGTATTTAAACGCCCTAAAAAACAGCGTTCATATTGTTACCGTTAATGATTATTTGGCAAGGCGCGATACGGCATGGATGGGGCAAATATATGATTTTTTGGGTTTGAGTGTCGGATGTATTAATTCTGACGGAAGCTATATATATGATCTGGCGCATACGGGGAAAAAACAAGACGAAGCCCGCGATGAAACCGGAGGTTTTAAAATAATTCATGAATTTTTGCGGCCGGCGTCAAAAAAAGATGCTTATAGTTGTAACGTGGTTTATGGCACTAATACCGAATTCGGTTTTGATTATTTGCGCGACAACATTGTTAGCGATATGTCTCAAATAATAAGTCCGAAACGAAGCTTCGCGATTGTTGACGAGGTTGACAGTATTTTAATTGATGAAGCGCGGACGCCTTTAATTATTTCAATGCCCGATGCCGAATCGCCAAAGCTGTATGAGACCTTTTCTCGCATCGTGCCGCGCCTTAAAGAAAATGATGATTACAACGTTGATTTAAAAATGCGAACCGCCGTAATCACCGATGCGGGATTGAGTAAAGTGGAAAATATACTCGGAATCGGGAATATTTATGATGAAAAAGGAGCGCGTTATGTCCATCATCTTGAAACCGCGTTAAAAGCTCAAGCCTTATTTCATAAAGACAAGGACTATGTCGTAAAAGATGGAGAAATAATCATCGTTGATGAATTTACCGGCCGGCTTTTAGCAGGCCGCCGTTATTCTGAAGGATTACATCAGGCCATTGAAGCCAAGGAAGGCGTTAAGGTTCAACAGGAGTCAAAAACTTTGGCCACTATTACTTTTCAAAATTTTTTCCGGGGCTATGATAAATTAGCTGGTATGACGGGAACGGCAGCCACTTCGGCCGAAGAATTCCACAAGGTTTATCAACTTGGAGTTGTTATTGTGCCGACCAATAAACCGATGATTCGCAAAAACTTGTCAGACCGGATTTATAAAACCGAAAAAGCGAAATTAAACGCCGTTGTCGCGGAAGTTAAAAAGCGTTATGAAATTGGCCAGCCGGTTTTAATCGGTACCATTTCTATTGAAAATAATGAAAAGATTTCTCAACTGCTTTCGCGGGAAGGCATTAAACATGAAGTGCTAAATGCCAAACAGCACGAAAGGGAGGCGACAATTCATGCTCAAGCCGGGCGGTTTGGAGCGGTTACGGTGGCTACCAACATGGCCGGCCGCGGTGTTGATATTATCTTGGGGGGGAACCCTCAAGACCCTGAGCACAGTCGAAGGGTTTGTGAACTCGGCGGTCTTCACGTTATAGGAACAGAACGGCATGAGGCGCGGCGAATTGATAATCAGTTGCGAGGACGCAGTGGCCGTCAGGGAGACCCGGGTTCATCGCAATTTTTTGTGTCTTTAGAAGATAATTTGCTTCAAGTTTTCGGCGGCGCGCGGATTAAGGGTCTAATGGAAACGCTTAATATACCGGAAGATCAGCCGATTGAAGCTGGTTTAATTTCTAAGGCCCTTGAATCGGCCCAAACCAAGATTGAAGGTTTTAATTTTGATGCCAGAAAATTTGTTTTAGAGTATGACGACGTGATGAATCAGCACCGCATTCTGGTTTATAAAAAACGCCACGATATTTTATCCGGTCTGCTTCGGGAGGAAATAATTAAAGTTATAAAAAATCAGATAGGTAATATAATTAATTTTCATACCGCGGAAAGCGATGGGAGACAATGGGACAAGGAAGAAATCTTTGAAAATCTTAAAACGATTATTCCGATTAACGATGAAAATAAAGAATTTTTAATGGTAAACAGTGATAGGCAAAAAATCACTGATTATTATCAAAATTTAGCCGAAGAATTTTATAATCTTAAAGAAAAAGAAGTTGGGGGGCCGGAAATAATGGGGCAGATTGAAAAAATGATAATGCTTAATATTTTGGATAATCTTTGGACAAATCATTTGGAAGACATGGAATATTTGCGCGATAGTGTGCGGCTTAGGGCATACGGCCAGCGTGATCCATTGGTGGAGTATAAAAATGAAAGCCAGCGGCTGTTTAAAAATTTTCTGCAAGATTTTGAGGCGCGAGTGGCGATGACGATTTTTAAAGTTTCCATGCCCCGAAATTTTGCACAGCAAAATTTCGGAGCGTTAAAATCAGCTATATCAGCGAAAGAGCCGAGCCGAAATGACCCCTGCCCCTGCGGCTCCGGAAAGAAATATAAAAGGTGTCACGGGGCGTGAGATGAATTTATTTTCCGGCGCCGGAAAGCAGGATTCTTATTGTTTTTAAAGTAATGGATAAATCCAAAAAAATCGAGCGGTTTTTTATGTAATACAAATCATATTGAAGTTTCTCCAGAGTTTCTTTAATCGATGGTCCGGCATTGGGATTATTAAGCTGAGCCCAGCCGGCAATTCCCGGTTTTATCAAGTGGCGCATTTCATAAAATGGAATTTCCGCTGACAGTTGCTCTACAAATTCCGGTTTTTCCGGCCGCGGCCCGATAAAAGACATTTCATTTCTTAAAATATTCCAAACTTGAGGCAGTTCATCTAAGTGGCTTTTTCGCAAAAACCGGCCGAATGGCATTATTATTTCTTCATCGGGTTTTTTCATTAAGTGATCAATATTTTTTTCGGCGGGCAGGCCTGCCTGCCGAATAGGCAGGGAACGAAATTTTACAAGGGTGAAAACTTTTCCGTTTTTTCCTATTCGCTGCTGTCGGTAAAAAATCGGCCCGGGATCAAAAATTTTAATGCCCGCGGCCACAATTGGAAAGATAATAACGGTTGCGGCGGCAAAAATAATTCCAAGTGATACGTCAAAAACTTTTTTTAATGTTTCATAAAAACCCCGTTCAATTTCCGAGATATTTTCTAAAAACCAAACCTCTTTTATTATCGAAATCGGAACCCGCTTTGTAACGGTTTCATAAAATTTGTCTAAATCGCTTACGGTAACGCCTTTTTTAAAGTATTCAAAAAGAGCTCCGGCCAACTTTTCCCCCTGGCCGAATTTTTTGGCGGATACGATAAGCGAAAATCTTTTTACGCTCCAAAGATTTGAAAGTTCGCCAAAATTATCCGGCGCCAAAACGCCGTCAACCCTAAGCCCAAGCTGGGGATTTTTATTCAAAAATTCTTTTAGTTCTACTACCTCATTGTTGGAACCGAGAAATACCAAATGAATCCGCAGCGATTCTCTCGCCCAGCGGTTGAAATAGTGGCGGGAGAAGTAAAGCAAAGCCAAGGTAAGCGCCAAATCAATAAAAAGATTTGTTCTAGGCGTGATTATGAAACTTGGGACGAAATAGAAAAAAGCAGTGGCAATAGCGGCATTTATTCCGAAAGCGATTAAAAAAGTTTTATAAAATACTTCTTCGTTTCTTAATTTTGTTATATCATAGAGGCCGGCTGCCCAAAAAACAATTAGCCAAAAAATAAATATTATGGTAAAAGGAAGTAAATGAAGCGGAATGAAATTGTAAAACATTGAAGCGTCTCTCTCTATAATAGAATAGCGGATAAAAAGAGTAAGCCCTAAAGCGGCGTATAATATGAAAATATCGCTTATAACCAGTAAAAATATCTTTAAACGCCTTCTCCACATACTTTAAGTGTAAAATGTAAATATCAAAATGTAAAATGATAATCTCTAATCTTTTATTAAAACTCATCAAATTCGGAATCGGTTTTGTTTTATTTATTCCGCTTTATGTCGGCGGTTCTTTTTTCTTTCCGTTTATTTTTCCTAAAATTTGGCTTTTCCAGCTGGTGACGGAAATAATTTTGTTATTTTATGTTGTTTTAGCCGTTTCGGATAATCGCTACCGGCCAAAACTTAATTTAGCAACTTACGCTCTTTTATTATTGACGGTTATTTTGATTATTACCGGTTTTACCGGAATAGATGTTTTTCGCAGTTTTTGGGGCAACACCGAAAGAATGTCCGGAACTGTTGCTTGGCTTCATTTTGCGGCGTTTGCCGTTATGTTAAGCGGCGTTTTAAAAAGCGAAAAAGAATGGCGGAATTTTTTTGCCATTGCGGTTTCGGTGAGCATTTTGGAATTTTTTTATGTTTTAGCGCAATATTTGGGGCAATATTTTATTGTGTTACAGACGCGGGTTTGGATGCCCGGGAGCCAAATGGGCACGATAGGCAATACCGATCTTGTCGGCACATACGCGATTTTTTCTGCTTTTTTTGCTTTATATTTATGGCAGACATCCGAAATTAATCCAAATTCCAAATTCCAAGTTCCAAGTTCCAAGTTCAAATGGTTATGGGCAACGGCATTTTTCCTAAATATAGGAACATTATTTCTGGCGTCAAGCCGAGGCGCGATTGTGGGTTTTGGTGCCGGACTCATCGTTTATCTGGCAATTCAATTCTGGCGAAATCCGCAAACAAGAAAAATTATTTCTTTAGCCGTTTTGATTCCGGTTGTTTTATATGGTTTTCTTTGGCTTATGCGCGGCAAAGATTTTGTTAAAAATAATTCCCAGCTCACCCGCATTGTAAACGCTTCTTTGAAAGACGATACGGTGCAACAGCGTTTTACCGAATGGGGAATTGCCTGGAGCGCTTTTAAAGCCCGCCCCATATTCGGTTTCGGCCCGAATAATTATCTGCATTTGCACAACGCCTATCTTAATCCGAGAGTATACGAATTGCGGGAAACAAATTTTGACCGCGCGCACAATGCTTATCTTGATTATGCTTCAATGAGCGGCATTCTCGGCCTTGCGGGTTATCTGTTTTTGATAACTGCTTTATTTTGGGTATTCTTGAAAAATAAGGCATGGGCTTTTATTTCTCTTGCTGCCGCTTATGCCGTAAATAGTTTTTTCGTTTTTGATAGCCCCGCCAGCTATATATCTTTATTTTTGACAATAGGTTTTGCGATATATTCACGTAACACACAACATGAAACATATAACATTACAAAAATAAACCAAAAAACTTTCAGTCCTCAGACAATAATAGTGTTATGTGTTGTGTGTTTTATGTTTATTGCTTATGTATTTTGGCAGGTGAGCGTTAAACCGGCAGTTGCCAATTATAAATTTGTAAATGCTTTTTCCGGAATCAACAAACAAAACGTTTATAATCCCAGCCTTTTTACTCCCGAAGATGCTTTCAAATTATATAAGGAGTCATTAAAATACGAAACACTCGGGACTACGGAATTCAGAAATCAATATATAACTTGGCTTCAAAATAATCTTTCAAAATTCAATCCGGAAAACCGGCTGGAAGTTTTAGATTTCGGCATCGGCGAACTTGAGCGTGAAGTGAAAAACCACCCCAATGTTTTCAGTTTCTTGAATTTAGGGCAGATGCAAAGTTACAAAGCGCGGGGCATTGGTGGGAGCGATGAAGTTAAGCGGGAAATTTTTGCCAAATCTGCAGACGCTTATGGCAAGGCCTTGGAACTCGCGCCAAACCGTTTGGAAGTATATTATTCTTATTTGCAATTGTCTTTTGACACTAAAAACCATGCCAAGGGAGTGGAATTGATGGAAAAAGCGGTGGCTGCGGCGCCAAATTTTTGGCAAACGCATTGGTATCTTGGCATTGCCAATATTGCCAACGACAATAATATAGAAGGAGTTAAATCTATAAATCGGGCGCTCGCTGTGTTTTACGGGCCGAAAATTTCAATTGAGAATTATCGATTAAAATTTGATGTTGATGAAATAATAAAAGCTAAAAGCAGTTTCGCGCCGCAACAGGAAATTTTAGGCGTAGTCAATCCGTATATAGAAATGAAAATGTGGCCGGAACTTTTAGTGCTTTACCTTTCCGCCGGAGCCAAAGATCCCGATAATATCAACCTCCATCAATCGCTCGCTTTGGTTTATCAAAATCTCGGCCTTGCCGATAAATTTCAAGAGGAGCTAAAAATTGTAGAAAGTTTGCAAAAAAAATAAATTCATGAAATCATCATTTGTTTTTGGATTTATTTTAATTATTCTGCTTATCATTGGTGTTTTAGTTGGCTTGCCTTACGCGATTAAAGAGTTAAAATCGGGATCATTTTCTCTTCCATTTTTCCCGAAAATTTTAACAAAACCGGCGTCAAATTATTTTTACCACCAGCCGCCGAGCGCGACAACAACTCCAATTCCTCAGCAAGCAGTTAAAAAAATTAGCATCAGCAGTGTTTCTCGTTATGGCCAAGGCGAAATCAGTTTGCGGGCATTATATTTTGATTCAGGTAAAATCAATATAACCGGCTGGAAAATTAAAAGTATTCAAAGAGGGGAAACCATTATCGGCAAAGGAATTAATCTGCCTCAATTTGACGCCGCGCCTTCGGATATTTGGCTTTCAAGCGGCGAACGAGCGGATATTATTGTCGGTTTAAGCCCTTTAGCGGTAAACTTTCGCGTTAATAATTGTTTCGGCTGGCTTAATAATTTATATAATTTGGGCTACTCGCTTAATTATTGCCCCGGCGGATTTCGGCTCGGCGACTTAACCGGTCTTGACAGCGCTTGCCAGGATTTGATACTTCGCGCCGGTTCTTGCCGGACGCCGAGCGAAAATGATTTAAACAAGGCGTCTTATAAATGCCGCCAGTGGGCGGAAAAAAATATGACTTACAACGCTTGCGTCGCGGGCCATAAAAACGATAGTGATTTTTACAAAGGATGGAAAATTTATACCGGTAACGGCAATAAAATTTTTGATTCTTTGCATGATGTAATAGAACTTCGCGATCAAAATGGACTTTTAATTGATAGTTATGAATATTAACGCCGGACTTATCCACAGATTACTATAGACAAAGAAATTTGGTCGGCTATAATTAAATTAACAGCTGTGGATATTTAGGAAAAATATCTACCGGCGGTTTTGATTAAAATTAATTAATTTAAATAAAAATGTCACGAAAATATTTTGTAATTCTCGGGCTTTTTTTAGCCGCGGGATTTTTGTTTTTAAATGTTAATGTAACAAATGCTTACACTTATACTTGGACCGGCGGCGGTGATAGGGTAACTTGGACCGATCCGGCTAACTGGGGCAATGCCGGCGTTGATAATTATCCCGGCGCTTCAACAACGGATAACGTAACAATCGGAGAACAGACGGCGGGATCAACGGGTGGCGGCAATGTCGTTGTTCGGGCTACAACCACTCTTAATGGCACCTTGGGCTCTCTGACAATTGGCACGGGAGGCGAAGATGGTGGCCCGATGCTTATTATAGGAAATGGCGCCACAATAAAGGCAAGTACTACCGTTCGTCTTGTCGGTACAAGCACGATCAAAACAGGCGATTCAACTTGGGGCAGCGGCACTTTGCAATTAAACAATGCTAATACTAATGCCGTTCCGTTTCAGTTTGGCACCACTACCACGGCCTTTACGGCCGCGACCGGCACCGTTACATTTACCGGAACCGGAGGCAATATTGTTGTGGCAACGACCACTTATTACAATCTTACTTTTACTCCGACTTCTACTGCTTTAATCAGTACTTACAGATTTAATCAAGGCGGTTCTACTTGCAGTACCACTACCGGCTGTACCGCGACAACCACTGTATCAAACGCATTAACTTTAAATGGATATGCTCAAGCTAAGTTTGAGAACGTTGCCGTTGTTTTGTCGGGTTCCGGGACTGTGTTCTCTAAAGCTAACGGTACTTTCGTTGCAAATGGCGCGCTGGTAAAATACACCAACGCAAGCGCCGCAACCGATGTTGCGAGCGGCACTTACGACAACCTTGTAATCAGCGGCGCGAGTATTACCAAAACCTTACTAGGCAATACAACCGCAACAAGTACCATATCGATTGAATCCGGTACCTTGGCACTAACCACATTTACTTTTGATGTTTCGGGTTCTACTTATACTAACAGCGGCACGGTAACAAGAACTACCGGCAAAATTGTTAAAGCATCATCTGCTCAATTTGATGACGGTTCCGGTACCGGCAAGAGTTCATATAACGCTGATGCTCGAGATTCGGCTGCTGTTCAGGTAACCGATACTAGTTTGAACTTTGATGGTGCTGCTCTCGACACTCAATCGGTTACTATTACCGCAACCAGCGCTCTTATAGACGGTGAAACCATAACTCTTACCGAAACTGGCAATGCCACGGGTATTTTTCGAGGCGGCGTCCAATTCAATCTTTCAGGTACCGATGTTGCCGCAAAACTTGATTATCAAGGTCCGGGCACATTAAGCTTTGCTTTTACCGATTCCCAAGATTCTAGCGATACTGTTAGCGGTACAGGCAGTTTTACGGGTACTGCTGCTGGTGGCGGAAGCGGTGGAGGCGGAGGCGGCGGCGCGGTAGCAGCCACTCCGGCAACCCCAGCCACTCCTGCAACTCCGGCCACACCGGCCGAAACGCCTGCTACTCCGGCTACGCCCGCTACTCCAGCTGTTCCCGCGACTCCGGCTGCGCCATCTCTTGATAATGTTCAGACAAAAATTGCTTCTGTCGTGGCAAAAATTGCCGCGCTGACCAAGTCATCTCCTGCCGCCGATATTGCCGCGGTTCAAGCAGAAATCCTCGCTATTTTAAATGACATTAAGGCAATTCAGGCGGCTCAACCGGCTCCAAAAGGTGTCGCTCTCGGATTCAAATTTGTAAGACCTTTGGCTTTAGGATTAAGTCATGATGATGTAAGAAAATTACAGGAAGCTCTTAAGACCGATTCTTCAGTTTATCCTGAAGGGAAAGTTACCGGATATTTTGGCCCAGCTACTTTAAAAGCCGTTAAGAAATTTCAGGAAAAATACGGCATTGCTTCGTCAGGAGAATCGGGATATGGCAATGTTGGCCCAAAAACCAGAGAGAAACTGAATGAGCTTTATAGATAGCATGTAGTAAGAGAAATTTTAAAACCCCCATTGCGGGGGTTTTAAAATTGTGTTAAACTGCAATATATTTGAAAAAAATAAAAATTTTAAAATTGCTTAGCCCCATTCGCCTTCGGCGAACGGCTCGCCCCCGCCTACAATTTTAAAATTTTATTTTCTTTAAATATAAAAAATACAAATTATTAAAATAAAAACCATGAATGATCAAATAAATAAATATCTTATTCCCGGCGCTGTTGTTTTGGCCGGTATTGTTATTGCGGTAGCGGTTATTTATTCGGTAAACGGGCCGTTGCCGAAAAATGCCGGAAAAAGTGAAACCGCGGCTATCGGCGCCATGCCGGCGGTAACTTCCGGTGATTTCGTTTTAGGAGAACAAGGCGCGCCGGTTACTGTTGTTGAATACGGCGATTTTCAGTGCCCATTTTGCGGCAAGTTTTTTAAGGAAACCGAATCAGTGCTGCGAGAAAATTATATTAAAACGGGAAAAGTTAAATTCATTTATCGCGATTTTGCTTTTTTGGGACAGGAATCGTTTTGGGCGGCTAACGCGGCTCGATGCGCCGGCGAACAGGGCAAGTTCTGGGAATATCATGATTATCTCTACGGCAGTCAGCGGGGTGAAAATCAGGGCGCTTTTAGCAAGAATAATTTGAAAAGTTTTGCCGCCGCTTTGGGTTTAGACAAGGAAAAATTCAACGCCTGCCTTGATTCCGATAAATATTTGGAAGAAATCAAGAAAGAAACCAAAGTTGGCGGCGAGGCGGGAGTTTCTGGAACGCCGGCTAATTTTGTTAACTGTGTGCTTTATGTCGGCGCTCTTCCAACCAATTCTTTTATTCAGATTATTGATGCCGAATTGGCAAAATAATTAGATGCGAATAAGCATATGTATGATTTAATCATTATCGGCGGCGGACCGGCCGGCGCGGCGGCGGCCGTTTACGCCGGCCGAAAAAAATTAAAAACTTTGTTCATATCAGAAAGTTTTGGCGGCCAATCGCTGGTTTCAGATGATATTGAAAATTGGATTGGCGTTAAAAAGATGACCGGCCTTGAATTCGCTAAAATGCTCGAAGAACATATTAGATCCCAGGAAGACGTTGAAATTAAAATGCCGGAAAAAGTTATTGAAGCTAAAAAAATTGACGATGGTTTTGAAGTTAAAACGGACAATGGAAACATTTATCAATCAAAAACTTTATTTGTAGCTTCCGGCGGCAGGCGGCGGCGGCTTAACGTTAGCGGAGAAGATAAATTTGAAGGCAAGGGCGTATCTTATTGCTCAACTTGCGACGCGCCGATTTTTAAAAATAAAATAGTGGCGGTTATCGGCGGTGGCAACGCCGGACTTGAGGCGGTAGTTGATCTTATTCCCTACGCCGTCAAGGTTTATTTAATAAATCGCGGTCCGGAACTGGCCGGCGATCCTTCAACTCGGGAAGAAATTGGAAAATCTGACAAGATTGTTATAATTAACAATGCGCAAACGCAAGAAATAATGGGAGATAAATTTGTCAGCGGCTTAAAGTATTTAGATAAACAAGATAATCAGATTAAAGAATTATCCCTTGGGGGAGTTTTTGTGGAAATAGGTTCGGTGCCAAATTCTGAATTTGTTAAGGGGCTTGTGGAAATGAATGAAGCCGGAGAAATTATTGTTGATCATAAAACCGGCGCTACTTCGCACCCTGGAATTTTTGCCGCCGGCGATGTAACTGATGAAATTTACAAACAGAATAATATTTCCGCCGGTGATGGCGTTGTCGCCGCCCTGTCGGCTTATAATTATTTGCTTAAAATTAAAAAACAAAGCCCTGCGGTAAAAAATTAAACTTTTAAACCATATGAAAAAAACAAAAATAGCCATTAATGGTTTTGGAAGGATAGGACGAGTGTTTTTTCGTTACGCTTTCGGCCATCCGGATTTAGAGTTCGCGGCAATAAACGATTTGGGAGCTCCAGAAAATATGGCTTATCTTTTAAAATACGACACGGTTTACGGACCATACGATAAATCGGTTGAAACAAAAAATGGCAATTTAATTGTTGATGGGAAAGAAATTAAAGTATTGCAGGAAAAGGATATTTTAAGGCTTCCATGGAAGGATTTAGACATTGATATCGTCGTAGAATCAACTGGTGTTTTTGAGTCGCGGGATAAAGCCGCGCCTCATTTGGATGCCGGCGCCAAAAGAGTGGTAATTACCGCTCCGGCAAAGGATGACGCAACACCGACAGCGACTCCCAATGTCGGAGAAGAATTTTTAAAGTCGGATAAAATCACTTCAAATGCTTCCTGTACCACTAACGCGGCTACTCCGGTAATGGCGATAATGGGTGCTAATCCGGGAGTGCAAAAAGCTGTTTTAAATACTATTCATGCTTATACCGCCAGCCAGGGTTTGGTTGACGGACCGGATAAAAAAGATGATTTTCGCCGGGCTCGCGCCGCCGCCCAAAATATCGTTCCATCAACAACTGGCGCGGCGATAGCAGCAACTAAAGCCATGCCGTCTCTTGCGGGAAAATTTGACGGTATTTCACTTAGAGTGCCCGTAATTTGCGGTTCAATTATGGATTTTACTTTTATTGCCGGACGATCAACTTCAGCCGAAGAAATCAACGATATTTTTAAAAAAGCGGCAAGAGATATGCAATGGCAGGGGATTTTATCGGTTTCAGAGGAGCCGCTGGTTTCATCAGATATTATAAAAAATCCGCACGGTTCTATAGTTGATTTGGCAATGACGCGGGTTATTGACGGAAATCTCGTAAAAGTTATGGCGTGGTACGACAATGAATGGGGTTATGCTTCAATGCTTTTAAAGCATGTTTTAGCAGTTAAGAATCTTTTATAATGAATATTAAGGCAAAAGTTATTTTAATAATTTTAGTTATTGCGGTTATTTCTGCGCTTGGTGTTTATTTAAGCTTTAAAAAGTTTTATTTTACGCCTGCCAAAAATGTCGAAGAGCCAACAGAAGAAACTAAATTGCCGGCAGAAAATTTTCCGGTCAAAGATTCAAAAGAAATTCCGGTAAGCCCGTCGAAAGAAGTTAAATCGCCAACTCCTCAAATATTTTCCGGATTTAAACTTTATAAAAATGCCGAATTCGGATTCGAAATCCAATATCCGGTTTCTTGGAATGTTACAGAAGAAATTAATGAAAATGTCAGGGGCGAAATGGTTAAAGAATTTTATTTTAAAAAACCAAACAGCGATTTGCGCTTTGCAATTCTGCCGCGCGACGGTTTAAGTTATGGAGTGGGGGCAAAAGGCACTTCTACTCCGGCTTATATTGGCGGATCTTCCGGCGTTCAAACCCAATATATTCTTAAAGATGGCCGCCGCCTTTGGCTGATTTTTCCGCAGTACGGTCTTTATAACTGGTTGCAGGACCTGGGGCGGCTTGACATAATGACTAGCGCCGAAGATGTTGCTGGCGACACGCAGATTTTTGAAAAAATGTTAAGCAGTTTTAAATTATATAAATGAAAATAAATTTTTTTAAATTTATTTTCATTTTTAGACTATAAAAATTCTATGCTATACATCGGCGCGGATCACAGAGGATATAATTTAAAAGAAGTTCTTAAATTATATTTAAAAGAGCTTAATTTAGAATACGAAGATTTGGGAGCTTTAGAAATTAATATTGATGACGATTATCCGGATTATGCGATTTTAGTCGCTCAAAAAGTTTCACAAAATCCGGAAGAAAATCGCGGTATTTTAATTTGCGGCAGTGGCGTCGGCGTTGATATTGTCTCTAATAAATTTAAAGGTGTTCGTTCAGCGCTTTTATTTGACGCCCAACAGGCGCGAATGAGCCGCAACGATGATGATACCAATGTTTTGTCCCTTTCAGCTGATTTTACCGATGAAAATTCTGCCAAAGAAATTTTAAAAATCTGGTTGGAAACTCCATTTTCGCGCTTAGAGCGCCACGTGAGGCGTTTAACTAAAATTAAAAATATAGAAGGAGAATAAAATATGACAAAAACCGAACCCAAAGACGTATTTCTTCATCTTTTGGCGATTATCGCGCTTTATGCGAGTGCCGTGGCCTTTTTAGTCATGCTTTTCCAGTATATTAATGTTTTAATTCCCGATATTTTAGAACAAGGGCTTTACCAACTTCAAAGCTATTACAGTTCTATAAGATGGTCTATTTCTTCTCTCATTGTCATTTTTCCGGTTTACATTTGGACGGCATATTACCTTAATAAGATTTATTCTCTCGAACCGGAAAAGCGCAATTTAAGAATCCGAAAATGGCTTCTAAATTTTACGGTTTTTGTTGCTGCTTTAATTATTATTGGCGATTTGGTGGCTCTGATTTACAACTTTTTAGGAGGCGATATTACAGCAAGATTTGTGCTTAAAATCGCGGCGGTTTTCTTTGTTGCTACTTCCGTCTTCTTTTATTATTTTTGGGAACTTAAAAACTGGTCAACCCGTTCGACAAGCTCAGGGTTAAAAATTTCCGATATGGCAAGAAAAATTTTTATTTATTTAATTATTGCCATTGTTACAGTTGCGGTTGCTGCCGGATTTTTTATCGTCGGCTCACCGCAAAACGAACGCCTGCGCCGCTTTGACGACCAGCGGGTTTCCGATCTTCAAATTATTCAAGGACAAATAATTTATTACTGGCAAAACAAAGAAAAACTTCCGATAACGCTTAGCGACTTAAAAGATCCGATAAGCGGCTTTAACCCTGCAAAAGATCCGCAAACCGGCGCCGATTATGTTTATAATGTTAAAGGTAGTTTGGAATTTGCGCTTTGCGCTAATTTCAATTTGCCAAATTTGGAAAGCGGCCAGCCCTCTGTTGAACTGCCTACCTATCCGCCGCAATATTATCCCAAAACAGCGGATTCCAACTGGAAGCACGGCGAGGGATACACTTGCTTTGAAAGGAAAATCGATCCCGAACTCTACAGACCAATCCAAAAAGTAAAATAAAAAGGTATCCATTTTAATTGAAGTTGTGAATAACTTTCTAGATAAAAACTAGATAATTTTTGCTATAATTAAAGTATGAAACTTGATCAATTTTACACAAAGCCAGTCATTGCTAAACGGTGTTATAAATTTATGCTTGAAAAGTTTGAGCGGCTTGATGTTAGAAATCCATTTTTTGTAGAACCGTCGGCGGGCTCCGGTAGCTTTTTGAATCTACTTAATCCTAAAAAACGGCTTGGGCTAGACATAGAACCAAGAGGAAAAAACATTAGAAAGCAAAATTTTTTAGAATGGCAATACGATGGCAGAGGAAAAAACAACGTCGTAATTATTGGCAATCCGCCATTTGGCAGAAGGGCAAAGTTGGCAATCAAATTCTTCAACAAATCAGCTGAATTTGCTCATACAATCGGATTTATAGTTCCTGTACAGTTTAAGAAGTATTCAGTGCATTCAAAACTTGATTCTAGTTTCAAGCTTATTGCCGAAAAATTTCTGCCCGAAAATTCATTTGTTACCGAAAATGGCAATGATTTTGATGTCAATTGCGTGTTCCAAATCTGGACAAAAAAAGATACTATGCTTCGCAATAAACGAATACTATCGGCTCCTCCTATTAAACATCCTAATTTTGAAATTTATCAATATAACAATACGAAAGAAGCGTTAAAAGTTTTTCAGCATGGTTTTGACTTTGCGGTCCCAAGACAAGGATATGAAGATTATACGAGAAGAGAATTCAATGCTCAGCGCCTTGAGAAAAATAAGCAATGGGTACTTTTTAAGGCGCGTGATGAAGAAACAAAGAAAAATCTTATAAAACTAGATTTTACTAAATTAGCTCAGAAGAATACAGTAGTTCCTGGATTTGGCAAAGCAGATGTGGTAGAAGAATATATAAAGAAGTACGAAAATTATGCTGAGTATTTTCGAAGATATAATAAAGCACAAGGCGGATTATTTGCGAGCTGAAACGGGTGAGCATTTTGAAGATAGGTTTGAGCGCGGGCTTCGTTCAGCTGGTTATTCGCCAATATTAAAGCGCGATATTTCTGCGGATGATTTTCGTATTATTAAAAATTTTATCGTACAAAAACAAAATGCCGATTTCTTAGGTTTTAAGAAATATCAAATGTCATTCATTCGTGGACCATTTGGTTCTCAAAATTATCCCGATTTTATGGTTTTTACCGGAAAGTATATTATTCCGGTTGAAATAAAATATTCAAAAGAGAGCCAAACGAGACCGATTTGGAATAGTGGCATACCAAGGGCAAATGGAATATATATTTTCGGTTCTTATAAGAAGGGGGATATTACTTTCTTTTTGGGTTGTGATGTACTAAATAAAAAAAGAAGAGCCGCTCTTATAAATTTTTTTGAAGAAATAAAAGCGGAAGAAAAAAACTTTAAAAAATTTGCCAAAGAAAAAATTCCTGATGCGGAGAAAAGAGGTTTTATGCCATATGTTCGACGGGCATACGATCAGGAAAAAATCTCAAAAGATACAGAGTTGAACTATTTTTCTCATTCCCAAAGAAAAAGACTTGAGAAGAATGTTGTTACCACTATTAAAAAATTACAGAAAAATTAAATTCACCCCGCCGCTATGCGGCGGGGTTTGGCTTTTCCGGCCGGATTTGAATTTTTGCGGGGGATTTTTGGAGTATAAAATCGTTTGATTTTTCTATTGTTTTGTGATAATATAATTTTAAAGTTTAAAAAATCCTTAACAAGAAAGGCGCGCCATGAGACGCATTAGGGGAATAAAAGATATTAAGACCCACGGCACGCTTGCCAGAGAAGGGCGATTGGTTAGTGTTGCCAGAGATTGGCATAAAATCGGAAGAAGCGGATCAACGGAAGGATCATCGGAAAATCAATTTTGGGATGGAAGCGTTAAACATATGGTTTTTAAGAAAAGCGCCGAGACACGAAGACCGTCCCGTGGTTTATTTCAAGATATCGCGTTAGAGAAGAAGATTCAAGCAGCGCGGATTGCGCAAATTCAGGAATCTATTGCCGAAATGGAAATGTTCGCGAGCGAAGGGATGCCAGGGGGTTTTGCTGAACTCGAGCGTCTCAAAATAAAACTTTCCCAATTGGAGAGCGTGTAATGGCAGAACATCGCTCTCTTTATTTTCATTTGCGGGAACATTTGAGGGGGATTTGAATGTTTACGCTGAGAGTTTT
This sequence comes from Parcubacteria group bacterium, assembly GCA_016188835.1. GTDB lineage: Bacteria > Patescibacteriota > Minisyncoccia > UBA10092 > UBA10092 > JACPHB01. Next base: position 26,038 of record JACPHB010000014.1, on the reverse strand, counting down.
ATAAAACGAAAGAGACCGATTGCGACGCTGTTTTAAAAAAGTTATAATAAAATAAATTAATGAGTAAAAATATCATTATAGGTTTAGCAGCATTTGTTGTAATCGGAGTTGTCGGGTTTTTTATTGTTTATAATAAAAATCAAGAGTCGCAATCGGATAAAATTAATAATTTACCAAATATGGCTAAATTTGTTAAAAACGGAGTGCTAATTGAAATACTAAAAGAAGGAGCGGGCATTGCCGCCCCAAATGGGGGCGAGCCTCGCCCAGATGCTGGGCGGGAAGTTAAAAACGGCAACACGGTTGCCGTCCACTATACCGGCGTTTTGGAAAATGGGATGAAGTTTGATTCCAGCGTTGATCGGGGTATTCCTTTTGAGTTTACTTTGGGCGCAGGACAGGTAATAAAGGGCTGGGATATCGGAGTTTCAGGAATGAAAGTTGGCGAGAAAAGAAAACTTACGATTCCGCCTGATTTGGCGTATGGCTCGCGCGGCGCCGGCGGCGTTATCCCGCCAAACGCCACTCTGATTTTTGAAGTGGAATTACTTGGTATAAAATGAGAATGATAGTATTACTGCCCAATCAATCCAGATAAGGCCTTAAAATCCTTTTTTAGAATTTCTTTATTGGTGCCGTAGACGGCGACGGCGGGGTGGTACAAGGGAATTATTTTAACATTGCCGTAAGAAGTGGCGGCGGAAAAAACCTTGCCGTGGATTATACTTATTGATTTTAATTCGGATTCCAATCCGAACTTTTTCATTATGTAAGCCATTGAAAAACGTCCCAAGGTAGCGATAACTTCCGGTTTGATTATTTCAATCTGCCTATCCAAAAACGGGGCGTAAAATTCTATTTCGTTTGGGTTGGGATCACAGTTTTCCGGCGGCCGGTCTTTAACAATATTGGTTATGTAAACCTCTTTACGATCTATACCTATTGAAGCTAAAAGTTCGTCCAAAATTCTTCCCGAAGCGCCGCAAAATGGCCGGCCGGTTTCCGCCTCATTTCTTCCCGGCGCCTCGCCAATGAACATTATTTTTGCGCTATATCTGCCTTCACCAATAACCGGAAAATATTTGTTTTTTATGCGATAGCCATAAAGCGGCGAATCTTTTGCCGCCACAATTTCGTCTTTTATTTTTCGCATTTGTTCGGTGCGGTTTTCCATACAGCATTATTATAGATATTTCTTAAAAATTTTACCATTGACATAGTTTATAAATCTATGTTAATTTATAGCCACTCAGATTTTTGTTCTTTTTATAAATATGTAATCGGAGGTCAAAAATGAGCGATGCATTAACTGATATTGCAAGAGACGAACAGCGCGGAGCGCTTTTTGAAAAGTTTCTAATTACAGTAAAGAATTATATTGAGAGCGTTAGTCAGGATACTTTTACAGCCGCTATAAAAGCGGCAGAAGCAGTTGATGAAGTTCGTGGTGGATATTGGGGTGGAAAAACCAATTTAAAGAAAAGCGCGGAAAACTATCTGACCAAATTAACTGCAAAAGATGAAACTATTAGAAAGTCGGAATGGGCAAAATTCCTTTTTGAAATTAGAGATTCTTATTATTTTAGGGCGCTTAAAAAAATTTCTCCATTTGCTGATTGTTTGCTTATAAACATTGATTACGGTTACGGTTTTGTTACGATAAGAGGACTTGGAGGTTTTTTTGATAAATTGATCAGAGAAGCAGGAATGCAGACTTATGATTGCGACAAGTATCTAATTGTAATGCCAGAAATTAAAGTTAATACTTCCGAAGTGTACTGGGTAGATTGTGGGGTTTCAGGAGTTAATGGCCCAAGGAAACCAAGCTAAAATTAATTTTTCTTATCCCGCTTTGCGGGATTTTTTTATTGACTTTTTTGTTAAATTAGATTAAAATATAAACTAATTAAATAAATCAATTATCCCCCAGTGTTTTAAAACTGGGGCGTTTGGCTATATATGTCAAAATTTAAACTCGTATCACAATTCAAACCGGCGGGCGACCAGCCAAAAGCCATAAAAGAAATTATTAAAAGTATTAAAACTAGAAATCGCTATCAGACGCTACAAGGCGTTACCGGAAGCGGTAAGACATTTATTATGGCAAATGTCATAGAAAAAATCGGCAAGCCGACACTCATTATCGCGCCAAATAAAACTCTAGCGGCTCAATTATAAAAAATAAAGTTTGCTATTTTGTTTCTTACTATGATTACTACCAGCCCGAGGCCTATATTCCCGTAACCGATACTTATATAGATAAAGAAGCGATGATTAACGATGAAATCGACCGCCTGCGCCATTTTGCCACGAGCGCCCTAATGACCCGTAAAGACGTTATTATTGTCGCTTCCGTTTCTTGTATTTATAATCTTGGGATCCCTGAAACATATTTTGGCGCCACTCTTAAATTGCATATTGATAAGCCAATTACCCGCGGCGACCTGATTCGTCAACTCGTAAAAATACATTTTGAAAGAACGCGCCTGTCGCTAAAGCGCGGCACGTTTAGGGTAAGAGGCGATGTTTTTGAGATAATGCCCGCTAGTGAAGAAATTATTTACCGCATCGAGCTTAAAGAGCAGAAAGTCGGCAATATAGCGCTTATTAATTATTTTGATAAAGAGGGTAATAAGTTTATTCCGGAAAAGGAGTTAATTATTTTTCCGCCAAAGCATTTTATTTCTACTGAACCGGAACGAGAGCGGGCGATGAAAGAAATTAAGGCAGAACTTAAGGAAAGATTATTGTATCTTACGAAATCCGAACTCTTGCTTGAAGCAGAGCGTCTTGAAAGGCGCACTAAATATGATTTAGAAATGATAAAAACTATCGGCTATTGCCATGGAGTTGAAAATTATTCCCGCCATTTAGTCGGAAAATTGCCCGGAGAATCGCCGTCAACGCTTTTGGAGTATTTTGGCGCGCCTAATGAATTCTTAACTATTATTGATGAATCACATATTGCCGTACCGCAGATTCGGGGGATGTACGAGGGCGACCAAAGCCGCAAACAGGTTTTAGTTCAGCATGGCTTTAGGTTGCCAAGCGCTTTAGACAATCGCCCGCTTAATTTTAAAGAGTTTAAAGAGCGCACCGGCCAGATAATTTTTACATCGGCGACTCCGGGTGATTTTGAGTTTGAAAATTCTAAAAAAGTTATTGAAGCGATTATCAGGCCAACGGGGCTAATTGACCCCGAAGTTGAAGTTCGTTCTATTTTTGATAAGAAAACTCAAATAAGTCAAATTGATGATTTAGTGAAAGAAATTTTAAAACGCGTTGTTTTAAAGGAAAGAGTCCTGGCGCTTACACTTACCAAAAAAATGTCAGAAGAACTCAGTGAATTTTTACTCACGCGCGGCATTAAAGCAAAATATCTCCACAGTGATATAAAAACTCTAGAGCGCGCTCAAATTTTGACCGATTTCAGAAAAGGCGATTTTGATGTTTTGGTCGGCATTAATTTATTGCGCGAGGGTTTGGACTTGCCGGAAGTATCGCTTGTAGCAATTTTAGATGCCGATAAAGAGGGATTTTTGCGCTCTGATGTTTCGCTTATCCAAACAATGGGCCGGGCCGCCAGAAACATTAATGGCAAAGTAATTTTATATGCTGACAATTTAACCGGTTCACTTGAAGAGGCGATAAGACAAACTAATTACCGCCGGAATATTCAACTGGCTTACAATAAAAAACACGGCATTACTCCGAAATCCATAACTAAAGATATTCGGGCGTTTATCAGTAACTCGGATTCGGAGTCCGACTCCGAATGAAAAGTGAATAAGATGTGGATAACTTAAATTAATAAAATGAAGGATAAAATAATAATAAAAGGAGCCAAGGTTCATAATCTAAAAAATATTGATCTTGAACTGCCAAAAAACAAATTAATAGTTTTTACAGGTGTCTCCGGAAGTGGCAAATCGTCACTTGCGTTTGACACGATTTTTGCCGAAGGCCAAAGGCGCTACGTGGAATCGCTTTCACCTTACGCGCGACAGTTTTTGGGCCAAATGGACGCGCCCGACGTTGAAGAAATCACCGGTTTATCTCCGGCTATCGCCATTGACCAAAAAGGGCATTCGCATAATCCGCGTTCCACTGTGGCCACGCTTACCGAAATTTACGATTATATGCGGGTCTTATTCGCGCGAATAGGAAAACCATTTTGTCCTAATTGCGGTGGCGAAATTAAAAAGCTTTCTCCACAAGAAATGATTGATACTATTATTGAACTGGCCGATGGAAAACCTATTACCATATTGGCGCCGGTTGTTCGCGGCCGGAAAGGCGAATATTACCAATTGCTTTATAATTTTCTTTCAGACGGGTTTTCTAAAGCGCGGATTGACGGTAAATTCCATTCTCTTCACGACAGAATAAACTTATCCCGATATAAAAATCACAATATTGATTTGGTAGTAGATAAAGTTTTGCCGGATGATGTTTCTCGTGTTGCCGAAGCGGTTGATACGGCTCTTGAATATGGCGAAGGATTGGTTGGTGCTATTTTTGCCGCCCCCGATGGGGGCGAGCCTCGCCCTAAAGGGCGGGATGGAGGCAGGGAACTACTTTTGTCTTCAAAATGGTCTTGCACTAAAGACGATTTTTCATTTCAGGAAATAGAACCGCGGCTTTTTTCTTTCAACAGTCCATATGGCGCTTGCGAAAATTGCCACGGCCTCGGACGGGAATTCATATACAGCGAAGAACTTTGCTCTGTTTGTAATGGTAAACGGCTTAAAAAAGAATCTTTATCCGTTAAAGTAAAGGGTAAAAATATAGCTGAAACGGCGGATTTAACCATTGATAAGGCCTATGAATTTTTTGTTGAGCTGGAAGACAAGCTGAAAGCAAATGAAAAAGAGATTGCCAAAACGGTTTTGAAAGAAATAATTTCTCGTTTAGGTTTTTTGCTTGAAGTGGGCCTTGATTATATCGCTTTAAGCCGCGAGGCCGGTAGTTTATCGGGTGGGGAGTCGCAAAGGATTCGCCTCGCATCGCAGATCGGTTCAAAACTTTCCGGGACGCTGTATGTTTTGGATGAGCCGACTATCGGCCTTCATGAAAGAGATAACGAACGGCTTCTTAAAACTTTAAAGGATTTAAGAGATATGGGCAATACGGTTATTGTTGTTGAACACGATGAAAAAACGATAAGAGATTCCGATTACTTTGTTGATTTGGGGCCAGGACCAGGGCGACATGGCGGTGAAGTGGTTGTTGCCGATGAAACTAATATCTTGCTTAAAAAAAATTACAAAACCAATTCTCTGACATTAAAATATCTTAAAGACGAGGAAAAAATTGAAATTCCGGAATTGAGAAGAAAAAGTTCACACGAGAAAATAAAAATAATCGGCGCAACGGCAAATAATTTAAAAAATATAAATATTGATATTCCGTTAAGGCGATTAATTTGCGTTACCGGCGTATCGGGTAGTGGAAAATCAACCTTAGTTTTTGACATATTAAAAAAATGCACAAGAAGGGGGATTGACCATATTAATAAAGAAACTGAAGGAGTCGCGAAAGTTTTAGGGTTTGAATATCTTGACAGTATTATAGAGGTAGATCAATCGCCGATCGGCCGGACGCCGCGTTCAAATCCGGCGACTTACACTGGAGTTTTTTCACCTATTCGCGACCTGTTCGCTTCACTGCCGGAAGCCAAGGAAAAAGGATATGGAATTTCGCGTTTTTCGTTTAACCGTCCGGGTGGGCGGTGCGAATCCTGTGAGGGAGCTGGTCATAAACTGATCGAAATGCATTTTTTACCGCCTGTTTTAGTAACTTGCGACGTTTGCCGCGGAAAAAGATTTAACAATGAAACGCTTGAGGTAAAATATAAAAATAAAAATATTTTCGGAATTTTGGATATGACCGTTGAAGAAGCGTTAAAAATTTTTGAAGATATTTATACAATTGCTGACAAGCTTAAAGTTTTAAACCAAGTAGGTTTGGGATATATTAAACTTGGACAATCGGCAACAACGCTTTCCGGAGGCGAAGCACAGAGAATTAAACTGGCGAAACATTTGGCTCGGCCAATGCATCGACGTTCGCTTTTTCTTTTGGATGAACCAACAACGGGGCTTCACTTTGAAGATATTAAAATGCTTTTGAAAGTTTTAGACGAACTTGTAAAAAGAGGCAATACGGTTGTAGTCATTGAACACAATTTGCACGTTATAAAGTGCGCGGATTACATTATCGATTTAGGGCCCGAAGGAGGTGACAAAGGCGGCAAGGTTGTCGCTTACGGCACTCCGGAAGAAGTCGCAAAAAACAAAAATTCCTATACCGGCCAATACCTTAAAAAAGTTTTGTTTGAAAATTAAAAAATAAAACCCGCCGGTGTTTTTGGCGGGTCTACCCAGATTAGCTGGGTCGATTCTTAGCCTTATATAGTTCCTCAAGGTCGGTTGCGAGTCGAATCTCGATATTATTTAAAGCTTCTTGTACCCTTCTTGGTAATTCACTAATTAAAAGGCCTTGATTGTTAAGTTCATCTCGAATGACGTCCGCCACACGTTCGCGGTATGGTTCCATTCAGATCACCTCCCTATAGAGCATGGTTTATTATTAGAAATAATAACAAATAATAATTCAAATGTCAAGGTTAGAAAAATTATTAAAAAAATCAAAATTTTTTCCGAATAATCCGGGCATATATTGGTTTTCTAAAAAAGGGAAAAAAATTTATGTCGGTAAAGCGGGGTCGCTCAAAAAAAGGATTTCAAGTTATTTCAGAAGTCAAGACTCACGTATTAATTTGATGGTAAACGAGGCCGATAATATTTCATTTAAAAAAACTAACAGCGTTCTTGAAGCGGTTATTTTAGAAGCTAACGCGATTAAAAAATATCTGCCAAAATATAACATTAAAGAAAAGGACGATCGCTCGTTTGTTTATCTTGTCATTCCAAAAGAAGAATTTCCAAGGCCATTTATTGCTCGCGGTCGAGAAATGGAAAAATATATCTATCAACCGCATAAGATCTCTCGAGATGGCTTATGCGGTCATGTTTTTGGGCCATATCAAAGCTATAGAGTTCTTAAAACAGCATTAAATTTGGTGAGAAAAATATTTCCGTTCAGTTTTTGCAGGCCGAACCAAGGTCAGCCCTGTTTTGATTATCAAATCGGCTTATGTCCAGGGGTTTGTGTCGGCACCGTAACTAAAACCGAATATCAAAAAATAATCAAAAATCTTGTTTTGTTTTTTAGAGGCGAACACAAACGGCTTATTAAAAAATTAAAAAAAGAAAATCCCGAAAAAATCTATGCTTTGCAACATGTTAACGATATAGCGCTAATTAATAATCCCAAAATTGGAAATTGGAAATTGGAAATTGGAAATTCCGCCCAGCGGATAGAGGGTTACGATATTTCCCATTTTGGAGGCAAAGAACCGGTTGGCGCGATGGCGGTATTTGTAAGCGGCTTTCCCGACTCTTCAGAATATCGTTTATTTAAAATTAAAAATACGAAAAATACATTTGACGATTTGGCGATGCTTGAGGAAGTCTTGGAAAGGCGTTTTAATCATAACGAATGGCCCAAGCCGGATATTATTTTAATTGACGGCGGGAAAAATCAAGTTTTTAGAGCAAAAAAAGTTTTATTGAAACGGAATATTTTTATTCCCATTGTTGGAATTGCCAAAATTTTAGGTCATAGTGGCCGGGCGGCGGAAGGCGATAGATTAATTTTTGAAAATATTAAACCAAGCGTAAAAAAGTTAATGATTACTTCGCGTTTACTGTTTCAGCATGTGCGAAACGAAGCCCATCGGTTCGCTATTTCTTTTCAAAAAAAGAGAAGAAAAATTTAGTTATCAACATAAAATTTCCAAAAAAATTTTGCTAATTTATTTTTTTGTTGTAAAATGAAAATAGATTTTAGAAAAAATCACAATGAACGAAAATTTATCAGAAAAAAATATTGTCGGTCAAAACGGCAATGGTCATATAAATGGTAATGACAAAATTATTGAACCGAAAAAGTTTTTATTTGTATCGCTTGAAAGTTTAAGCGGCGATTTAGCCTGGACTCTTAAAAAAGAAGGTCATGAGGTTAAGGTATATATAAAATTAAAAACCGATGCCGATGTTTATAATGGCTTTATTGACAAAGTTGATAATTGGGAATCACACAAAGATTGGGCTGATATTATTGTTTTTGATGATGATGAATTTGGCGAGATTGCTGATAAGCTTCGAAAAAACGGAAAGTTAGTGATTGGCGGAAGTGTTTATACGGATATGCTGGAAATGGATCGCGATTTCGGTCAAACTGAAATGAAAAAATATGGCGTTAATATTTTGCCTCAATGGCAGTTTACGGATTATGAGGAGGCGATTAAGTTTATTAAAGATAATCCGGATCGCTATGTTTTTAAACCAAGCGGAAATACGCCATCGTCTGGTAAGAGCCTTTTGTTCATCGGCCAAGAAGAAGATGGTAAAGATTTGTTAGAATTAATTGAACAAAATAAAAAAATTTGGGCTAAAAAGGCGCCGATTTTTCAGCTCCAAAAATTTATTTCTGGCGTGGAAATCGCCGTTGGCGCTTTTTTTAATGGCCATGATTTTATTTTGCCTATCAATGTAAATTTTGAGCACAAAAGAATTTTTCCCGGCGACATCGGACCCTTGAGCGGCGAAATGGGAACTTTAATGTACTGGAGCGAACCCAATAAGCTTTTTAAAATGACCCTTGAAAAAATGAAACCGGCTTTAGTGGAATCCGGCTACATTGGCTACATTGACATCAATTGTATTGTTAACGGACGCGGAATTTATCCATTAGAATTTACTGCCAGATTTGGTTATCCAACTATTTCAATTCAGCTTGAAGGAATAACCATGTCAGCCGGTGGATGGCTTTATAAGCTGGCGAAAGGCGAAAATTTTGAATTAAAAACTAAAAAGGGATTTCAAGTAGGCGTAAGAATTATGGTACCAACTCTTTTAGTTAAATCCACGGAGAAGGAAACTATTGAGCTTTATCATGATTTGCCGATTCTTTTTAAAAAACCCAATAATCTTGAAGGGATTCACATTGAGGATGTGAAGCTTGAAGATGGCGCCTGGCGCATTGCAGGCCAATCAGGTGTTTTAATGGTGGTGACGGGATCGGGGACGACGGTTGGTGAAGCAAGGCATCAAGTTTATAATCGTATTAAAAATGTTATGGTTCAGGATATGTTTTATCGAACTGACATTGGACTAAAATGGCACACGGATAGCGATAAGCTTCAGACATGGGGATATCTTTATTAAATTTAAAATTAAAAAATCAAAATTTTTTAAATTTATTTTTCAATGATTAAATCTGTCGTAGAATTAACAAAAAAAGAATTAGCTGGCAAAAAGGTTTTGTTGAGGGTTGATTTTAATGTGCCCGTAGAAAATGGAAAAATTTTAGATGCTTATAAAATTAGGGCGCACAAAGAAACAATTGATTACTTAATAAATCGCGGCGCTGTAATTACACTTTTAAGCCATATCACATCGGTAGAAAGTTTTGAGCCATTAGTAGAACAAATAAAAGCGATACTCCAAACAGGAAATTTTTATCTATATGAAAATATTAGGAAATACAAGGGTGAAGAAACTAATAATGAAGAATTTGCTAAAGAATTAGCTCAATCATTTAATATATATGTTAACGATGCATTTTCTGTTTCTCACAGAAACCACGGCTCGGTTGTTGCTGTTACCAAATTTTTGCCGTCTTATGCCGGTTTATTGCTTGTAAAAGAAATTGAAAATCTGAAAAAAGTCTTGGAATTGCCAAAAGAAGGCAAAACTTTAATTATTGGCGGCGCCAAAATTGAGACCAAATTTCCGGTTATAAAAAATTTTTTGGATAAAGCGGAAAATATTTTAATTGGTGGAGCCGTTGCCAATGTTTTTCTTAAAGCTAATGGTGTTGATATAAAAAAATCTTTAACTAACGATAGTTTTTTAGAAAACGCCCAAAATCTCATGGAAGAAAAAAATTTAATTATTCCCAACGACTACATAGTTTCAAATGATATGATTTTGGATATTGGAGAAAAGACCACAGATAAATTTGTTGAAATTATCAATAAGTCAAAAATAGTGATCTGGAATGGGCCTTTGGGCAAAGCGGAAATTCCTGAATTTTCACATGGTAGTGAAAAAATAGCTCAAGCTATCATTGATTCTGGCACTTTTTCTGTTGTTGGCGGAGGCGACACCATAGCTTTTTTAGAAAAAAGCGATTTAATTAACAAATTTAATTATGTTTCCACCGGCGGAGGGGCAATGCTTGATTTTTTAGCCGGTAAAACGCTTCCCGGACTTAAAGCGTTGGGTTATGGAATTTAAAATTTTCAAAATCATAATTTCTTTTTTTGCCGTAATCATTATTGCGGCGTTTTTAATTTTTTCTTTCGATTATTTAAAATCCGATTTTAGCAGAAATTTTACTTCTAATGAAAATTTCAATATTTCCACATCAAGTATAAAACTTCAAACTTCAGAAAACCTTAAAACTACTACTTCATATAATAGCGAGCCGGTTAAGGATAAACCGATAAAAGAACCTCAAATAATTTCAAAAGAAATTATCCAAAAACCAATTGTTGCGGAACCAATAAAAGAAGTTTCTTCAAAAAGTTTTGAAGAATTGATAAATAGTTCCGTGATTCAACTTTATTGTGGCAATCTTAATTCGGAAGGAACAACATTTTCAAACATTTCTCGGGGTACCGGAATAATAATTAATAGTAGTGGCAATATCCTTACTAATCGCCATATCGTTTATGACGAAAATACCAAAAAAATTAAAAATGATTGTTTTATTTTAAAAAGTTTTTTTCCCAATACAGAGTCGCAAAAACCGAAAATTTATTATATAGCCGAAGTTTCAAATTATCCGCTAACTGAAAAATTTAGCGATTCTTTCAGTGAAGACAAATATTATAATGATTTTGCAATTTTAAAAATAGTTTCTAAAATAAGCAGGGAATCCAAAATAAACTTTTTATTGGAATTTAAAATCGCAGCGCCGGAAGATTATTTATCTATAGAAAATAATGGAATTTTTAATTTTTTTCCGATTGATTGGAATTATCAGCCGAAAGATGGCGATTTTTTAATCACTTTGGGTTATGGTGTTGACGCGAGCCATTTAGCCAATAAAATTACGTCAACCATTGGAAAAATCGCTGGTAATGTTAATATAAATAAAAGCGCAGAACCGCAGATTTTACTTATAGAAAGCAATGCTACCACCGGATTTTCCGGCGGCGCCTTGATTAATCCAAAGTCCAAAGGTTTGGTTGGTTTAGTCAGTTGGATAACTGCAGGCGATGTTGCCGGAAAATATACCGTTGCAATTTTCTGGGACTTTTTAAGAAATTTAATGCTTCAAGATTTTAATCTAGATTTAAAATTGTTACAGAATTAATTTGAAATGAGCAAAATATTTAAATTTCCGGAAGGATTTTTATGGGGCGCGGCTACTTCGGCGCATCAGGTTGAAGGCAATAATCATAATGATTGGTCGGAGTGGGAAAAAGAAAACGCAGAGCGTCTTTCAAAAGAAAGCGGTGGAAAATATCCTTCTGAAAATTATATTTCAGGGAAAGCCTGCGACCATTATAATCGCTACGAAGAAGATTTTAATATTTCGAAATCACTGGGCCATAATGCTCATCGTTTTTCCATTGAATGGTCGCGAATTGAGCCGGAAGAAGGGAAATTCAATCAAGATGAAATAGAACACTACCGAAAGGTCATCCAAGCGCTTCGTGCGCGGAATATTGAACCGTTTGTAACCCTTTGGCATTGGACCAACCCCTTATGGATTCGTGATATAGGTGGCTGGGAAAATCCAAAAACTATTGATTTTTTTCTAAGATATGTGGGGAAAATTGCGCAATCATTGGATATAAAATCATGGATTACCATTAACGAACCATCTGTATATGCGGGGGCGTCATATTTGTTTGGCCAATTTTCTCCCAATGTAAAAAGCTGGACGAGATCTAATCGTGTTTTAAAAAATTTATTTGAAGCGCATTGCAAATGTTATGACTTTTTACACGAATATTACGGTAATTCTATAATAGTCGGGCTTTCTCACAATCTTCATTACCATAGGCCTCGCCGCAGAAAAAACTTTTTAGATTGGCTAGCAGTTTTTTTTGTTAATTATATACGCGATACAAGACAAATAAAACTCGCAAAAGGCAAAGAAGATTTTGTAGGTTTAAATTATTATTATCTTGATGTAATACAATTTGTTTTTGGCGGAGGCAGATTCGGAATTGCCGATGTTAAAAATCCTAATCATTGGAAGTCCGATATGGGCTGGGAAATATTTCCGGAGGGTATTTATCATGTTTTGAAAGATTTAAAAAAATATAATAAGCCTATTTATATTACAGAAAATGGCATTGCTGATACCCGAGACGAAAATCGCGTAAAATTTATTGAAGAACATTTACGATGGACTGTTAAAGCTATCCAAGAAGGTGTTGATGTTCGCGGTTATTTCTATTGGTCGCTTTTGGACAATTTTGAATGGGATAAAGGTTTTTGGCCAAGATTCGGTTTGGTTGAGATTGATTATAAAACGCTTGAAAGAAAACCGCGGCTCTCGAGCATGGTTTATGCGGAAATTGCCGGATCTAACGCTGTTGAAATTAACGATTAATTTATGAAAGAATTTATAGATTTTTTCTTTAAAAATTGGATTTTGATAGTAATTTTAGGAAATTTATTCGCGGCCATATCAAGCATTATTTCTAAAATTGCTTTAAGCGGTTCGGTCAGCAAACCTATTAATCCAACGGTTTATGCTTTTTACAGCGGCTTAGGCGGTTCAGCTGTAATTTTTACCGCCTTAATTTTCAATATTTGGTTTAATTTTTTAAAAATTGGCTTCGAAGAAGCTATTATTGGCGTTATTTCCGGTATTTTTTTGATTTTTGGATTGTGGCCATTTTATTTGGCTCTGTATCGCAGCGAGGCCTCGCGGGTAATGACATTATTTGTCGGCAGTATGCCGATTTTCACTTTTATGCTAAAATATTTTTTTCTTGGAGAAAGATTAAACACAATTCAATTTTTAGCTTTTATTTTTTTGGTTTCCGGCGGTGTTTTAGTTTTTTTGAAAAGACGCGATAATTTTCGACTTGATTTAAGAAGCGCTTTTTTAACAACCGGCAGCGCTTTGGGGATTGCCATCGGTTTGGTTTTAGCCGGAGAAACTTTTAGATTGCAAGGATTTTTCAGTGGATTTTTTTGGATTAGCATCGGTTATCTTGCGGCATCTCTAATAATATTTTTATGGCCTGGCCAAAAACAAAAAATTTTGGCAATAAATACTTACGCCGAAAAAAGAAGCGCTTTTTTATTTTTTTCCGATAAAACATTCAGCATTTTGGGTTCCGGACTGGTTAAATTCGCCATTTCGCTTGTTAGCGCCACTTTGGTTAACGCGTTTGAAGGGTTAAGGCAATTTTTCGTTTTAATACTCGCTGTAGCAATTTCTTTTTGGCGGCCCGATATTCTCAAAGAGGAATTAAAAGGTATTGTTTTGTGGCAAAAAGTTATTGCCGCGATTTTAGTTGGCATTGGTTTGTTTCTTATAGTATTCGGCCAATTTCCGACCGCTGATCATAATCGGCCTATTATTTGGGGCGTTACATTTTCTAGTAAATTCAGCAAAGAGCTCGGTCTTAACCCGAAAGAAAATTTAATAGCTATATTGGATAATTTAGAAGTTGATAATATTCGTTTAATTGCTTATTGGGATGAAATAGAAAAAGAAAAAAACACTTTTGATTTTTCCGATCTGGATTGGCAAATCAACGAAGCTCAAAAAAGAAATGTAAAAATAATTTTAGTCATAGGTATGAAAGTGCCAAGATGGCCCGAGTGTTATATGCCCAATTGGGCTGAAATGATTTCTAACAAAGAAAGAGAAAATGAACTAAAATTATATTTGGCGGAAATTATCAAACGATATAAAAATAATAAGGTGATAAAAATGTGGCAAGTGGAAAACGAGCCTTTTTTACGGTTCGGCGAATGCCCTGAAAGAGAAAAAAATTTTATTGAAAGCGAAATATCGCTTGTAAAATCTCTTGATAAGAGTCGTCCAATTTTAATTACCGATGGTGGCGAATTTGGCTGGTGGCCGAAAGCGGCAAAAGAAGGAGATATTTTTGGCACAACAATGTACCGGCGAGTGTATAATAAATATTTTGGCCGGATTAATTACCATTTACCGCCGGAGTTTTTTATTTTGAAAGAAAAAATAACAAGATTTTTTATCAACGATCATAATAAAAAATTTATTGTTATTGAACTATCGGCTGAACCGTGGATGGCAAAACAAATTTATGAGACCGGCCTTCAAGAGCAATTAAAATCTTTTGACATTGACTTCTTTAAAGACACTATTCAATATGCCAAAGCAACCGGTTTTGACGAGTACTATTTATGGGGCGCCGAATGGTGGTATTATATGAAAGTAAACGGACATCCGGAATTTTGGGAAGAAGCCAAAAAATTATGGCAATAAAAATTAAAACCATCCAGTACGGATCGTTTTTATAGTTTATATTAGTTATTTTAGTTATTGGCAGCATTTACTTGCTATCGCTGGAAAATGGTGCTATTATGTAAATGTTAAATTTTGCATTATAAAAATAATAAACAATGAAAAATAATGTAAAAACAAATAAACGATTAGGAACTTTTCAAAGAAAAGTTCTACTTTTACTTTTTGGGAGTTTATCATTTGGTTTTACTTATAATTTGCGCCAACAACTTTGGATTTTAAAACAGATGAAGCGCGAGTGGAATAAAATCAATAGACAGGCATTGAAAAGAGCTATTAGAAGTTTATATGAAAGCAAGTTAGTTGATATGAGAGATGGTGCTGGCAATACGATAAAAATGATTTTAACCGAAAATGGAAAAAAGAAAGCGCTGGAATATGAAATTGATGAAATGATTATTAAAATTCCCAAAATTTGGGATCGGAAGTGGAGAATTATTATTTTTGACATTCCGGAAAAATACAAAAAAATCAGAGAAGCAATGCGTCAGCATTTAAAACGGCTCGGTTTTTATAAATTACAAAAAAGTGTTTTTGTTTTGCCATATAAATGTTGCAATGAAATAGAATTTTTAATTGAATTTTATAATATTCGTTCTTATGTTAGACAAATTGTGGCCGAAAAAATTGATAACGAATTGCATTTAAAGGAAATTTTTAAGATTTAATTTGTTAGAAGCATTTCCTTGCTATCGCAAGTAAATGCTGCGTTACTAAATTATTTGGTATAATATTTGGTGTAATAATTTATTATATGTTATTATAGCTATATATATTTAAAGTGATTATTGATAAATAACTATTGATTAGAAAACATGAATACGTTTGAAAAAAAACCAGGCCTGATTATTGGTTTAGGTGAGACTGGTCATTTTGACTTAGAAAAATTACCGGCGGTGGAAGTTAAAAACGAGGTGGTTTGGGTAAACAATGATGTTGAGATGCCTTTCAGGTTTGAAGAGGATAAGCCGTCTAAGATAGGGGTTTTTCTGACTCCGGAGGCAAATGAAGGAGAACCCATATTTCGCGTTAAAGTAATGGATAATCATTTTCGTAGCGCTCTTTTAGGAAGAGTTGTTTTTAGAGATAAAGAAGGAAATTTATACCGTGATGTTGACATAAAAGGAATGGGATCGATAAGTCCTCCAAATAGTGATGATCTTTTTTTAATGGTTGAATCCCTTGAAGCAGGTTCAGCGCGAAAAGTTGCCAAAGGCAAAACTCCTTGGGGATTTTTAGATTGGGGGTTTGCGGAAACCGATCGCGATATGTCGGAATTTTTTATAAAGCAAGGATTGCGCACTCATCGGGCGTTAGCAATCATCCGGCTTGACGAAATTGTAGTTGAAAACGGAGAAAAAATATCGGTTTCAAAAGCCAAAAAGATGGGATACATAAAATATACTACCGAACCTGTTATTGAGGTGCGAGCATTTGGAACGAAAGCCAGGATTGCTGATGCAGGAGACCATGTTTTATTGGAAGACGCTAAACATATGGTTGCTCAAGAACTTGGCAGGGATCCTCATAATTTTTCAAATGAGGACTATGTTCAGTGGTTCGCTCAAACATTGGGCAAACAAGTGGCTATTATTCACAATGCCGGCTTTGTACATACATATTTAACCGACCATAATATTACTTTAGATTGCCGTATTGTTGATCTTGATTCTGTTAAAAAAATTAAGACCGATAAATGGCTTGATGATAAACAAGTAAAAAACGATTTGTTATTGGCAATGCGCTCTCTTAATTGGTTGGGCCGGCATCAAGATATCAAAGGAGGCGTTCGCAATAATTTAATCAGTGATTTTTTTGATGGCTATATTTCTAATTTAACAACTAAAGTTAATCCGGAAGACATAATAAGTTTAAAAAGATCGGTGTTAAATGAAGTGGTTATTCAATGACATTTATTAATAAAAAATATATTATTGGGATTGATGTTGGTGGGTCTAAAATTATTGCCGCGCTTATTAAAGATGCTCGGGTTTTTTATAAAATTAAAATTCCGATGCCAAAAAATAAAAAAGATTTTTTTGGCAAGTCTGAAAAAGTAATTGAGGAATTAATTGAAAAGGCCGGCGGGAAGAAAAGCATTAGAGGCATCGGCTGCGGCATCGGCGGCGCTTTGGATTTAGAAAAGGGGATTATTTTAAGTTGGTCAAATATTAATTTTTTGGACGGACTAAACATTAAAAATTGGCTAAAGAAAAAATTCAATTATGAAATTAGAATCGACAATGACGCGCGGTGTTTTACCCGTGGCGAGTATTTATTCGGCGCTGGGAAGGGTTATAAGAATATTGTTGGCATGACACTGGGAACCGGTGTTGGCGGAGGTATTATTATCGATGGTAAAATGGTTTATGGCGCGAACGGTTCTGCCGGAGAAATCGGGCATATGATAATAAATAATGGAAAATATTTAGAAGAGGCAACAGTAAAACAAATGAGAAAATCAAAATTTTCAAAAATAGCGGCTCAAAAATTTGAGAAAAATTTGGGGATCGGCATTGCTAATATTATTAATATTTTGGATCCGGAAGCAATAATAATCGGCGGCGGCGCGGCTAAAACCACTGGAAAATTTATAGTTTTTCTTCAAGCAGAGAAAAATGTTAAAATTTTAAAAGGAAAGCTGGGTGAAAATGCCGGAGCGATAGGCGCGGCAGCGTTGTTTTATTCTCAAAATATATGACAGATAACCAAAAAAATATTTTAGAAGTTCGAGATTTGTCGGTAAGTTTTGGCAATCAGGAAATTTTGAAAGACATTTCTTTTTCTGTGAATGAAAGCGATTTTTTGGCGATAATAGGCCCTAATGGTGCCGGGAAAACCGTTTTATTTCGAGCTTTGATGGATTTCATTCCTTATGACGGCAATGTGAAATGGCGGACAAATGTTAAAATTGGCTATGTTCCACAAAAACTTATGGAAAAAGCAGAATTACCACTGACCGTCAAGGAATTTTTTTTGCTGAAATCAAAAAACTTGTTTTTTAAAGATAAACAAATATTAAATTCGGTAGTTCATGAATTAAAGTCGGTTGATATTGATGCCAATATTTTAGATCGGCAATTAATAAATTTATCACGAGGTGAGCTGCAACGCGTTTTAATTTCTTGGGCAATTTTAGGGCATCCGCAAGTTTTGCTTTTTGACGAACCAACGGCCGGTATTGATATTGCCGGAGAAGAAAGCGTTTATAATATGCTTCACAAACTTCAAGATGAAAGAGGAATGACGATAATAATGATTTCACACGATCTTAATGTCGTATATCGCTACGCCAATAATGTTTTGTGCCTTAATAAAGAGCGGCTTTGCTATGGCGAACCGGAGCGTGCTTTAACTAATGAGCAAATTAAGCGGCTTTACGGCGAAAACGCTTTCTATCATCATCTTCACTAATTTTTTAATAAATATTAAAAAATGGCAATTGATAACCAATTCTTATTAATACTAATTTCCGGTTTGTTTACGGCTTTAGCCGCAAGTTTGCTCGGCGCTTTTATTGTGGTTAAAAGAATGGCTTTGGTGGGTGATGTGTTATCACATGTGGCACTTCCTGGTATTGGATTGGCGCTGATGTTAAGTATTGATCCTGTTTATGGAGCAGCAACTTTTCTTTTAGTGGCGGCTTTCGGCACTTGGTTAATTGAGAAAAAAACGGCTTTGCCGCCGGAAGCTATCATCGGCACTTTTTTTACCGCTACTCTTGCTTTAGGCGTTATATTAGTTCCCAATGAAGAACTTTTTGAAAGTTTATTCGGCAACTTATTTGCTATTAAAAAATTTGACGCGGTAATTATTATCATGGCCTCATCAATGATATTTTCTTTAACAATGCTGTTGTCGCGCCGCCTAACGCTTAGTATCGCGGCGCCGGATTTGGCGAAATCGATCGGATTTCGCCCTGATTTTTCTTATCTCGCATTTCTCTTGCTTTTTGCGTTAAGCATAGCCCTAGGTATTAAGCTTATCGGATCAGTTTTAATGGGTGCCCTTACAATTTTGCCGGCTGTTTCCGCTCGCAACTTTGCCTGGAGTTTAAAATCATTTTTAATTTTTAGCGTTATTTTTGGTTTGATCATGACATTTACAGGTATTTTAATTTCAACCGCATTTAATTTTCCTCCCGGTCCGGCCATAATTTTAACAGGTATTATATTTTTTATAATTTCTCTTTTCTTTAAAAATTAATAGTAAATGGAAAAAAAAATATTAATTTTCAAACTAAAGACGGCATAAAAGTTGTTGGCGACTTCTATGATGCAAAAAATAAGAAATCAGTTTTGTTATTGCATATATTGCCGGGAAGCCGCGCTAATTTTGAAGAGTTCGCGAATTTTTTGTTTACCAATAATTATAATGTTTTAAATATAGACGAGAGGGGCCATGGCGAATCAGAGGCCTGGCCGGGGGAAATAGGCTCGTGGCAAGAATTTACACCAGCTGACTATGACAAAATGATTTACGATGTTGAAGCGGCGGCGCAGTGGCTTACAAACAGAATTCCCGAAACCGAGCTGGCCATAATTGGCGGTTCAATCGGTGCTAATCTCGCCCTTCTTTATGGTGCAAAATCCCAACCAAAAATTGTTGTTGCTATGTCTCCCGGACTTAATTACAAAGGTATAAAAACCGAAATTGCTTCTCGCAATTTTAGGAAAAACCTTTTACTCATTGCAAGTAAAGACGATAATTATTCGTTTGAATCATGCGAACGTCTTTTTGATATTTCGGTAGCGGCAAAAAAAGAATTTATTAAATACGAAGATGCCGGCCATGGCACGCGGATGTTTAATTCTGAACCGGAATTAAAACAAAGAATCTTAGATTTCCTATCCCAAAATTTTTAATTTGGCACGGGGAATTTAAATTTGCAACTTTTATATTCCAAATAATTTGTTATTTATTTTATTATGTAATATACTCCCATTATCCGAATTATGGGAGTAAAATAAATTTATGGCTAAAATTAATCCAAGGAAAATAAACAGTTTGGACAGAATGAAATATTTGGACTTGTTATGGACCAGCATCGCAGCGTTTAAATCAAGGGATGAGGTTAAAAATTTCTTCAAGGACTTACTTAGTGAAAGTGAAGCAATTATGTTGTCGCGCCGAATTATGATTGCTAAATATCTTCTAGAAGGTATGACTTATGAGGAGATCAGAGTTCGTATTAAAGCCGGATACGATAATATCGCCAAAGTCCATAGTTGGTTGATAAGGGGTTTTGGAGGTTATGAGAAAGCCATTCGAGAATTTAATAAAGTGCTTGATAAGAGAGGTGTTAATAAAATACTACCCCGACCCCTTTCATTTGAATGGTTGAGAAAGAAATATCCTTTACATTTCTTGTTATTTAATTTATTTTTAGATAAAAAATCCAAATAAAATCTATATATATAGCACTCCCGTAATTCGGATAATGGGAGTAATGTAATCTCCGGTAAGATTCTTAAAAGAATTACTAAGTTTGACTTTATTCTTTGTGTAATATAATCTTATTACCATAAATAAACCTGATCTTTAATTAATCAAAGTGGGGGTCACACGTGAGGAAATCAACGAAAGCCATATTGATTGCATTGGCAGTATTAATTGGACCAGCAATTTATATGACGTATTTGGCCTATCGAGAAAGCAAGATAATTGATACCGTCACTGTTAAGGTGTTTGGACAAAATGAACAGACCGTCAGTGGCATCTTTGTTTCGTTATCATCATCTGATAGTGAATTCAGAACCATAACCATAACTAGCGATGGAGGGTTAGCTGTCTTTTCTAATATTCCTCCTGGAAAATACAGCGTTCGACTAGTGGGCATTAAGGATTGCGACGATCCTCTTATGACAGCTCATTTGCGCGCCGTTAGAATTTTCATTGAAGTGTCTTTACATGGTTGCACCAAAACTTTAGATCTAACTAAACCCTAAGAGCAATTTTTGACTGCCAACAAGGCAGTTTTAATTTATCTAAAAATTTATGGTAAGATAAACACAGTGAAATTATATAGTTTTACGATAATACTTTTGCTGATTTTCATTATTGCCGGCGGCGTATCTATTGCTAAAAATTTTGATTTTTTTAAAAAAATTCCGGCGGCCGTTTTTTTATTTTCAAATAATATTATCAATCGTTTTCTGAATGTCGGTCGACCGGAAGAAACGATTCTTCAAAAACCAGCTCGGCAAATGGGAATTTATACTACAGTCTGGATATCACGTTCTTCAAAAAACATAGAAAAGCGGATTGATTTGATTGATCGCACTGAACTTACTGCCGTCGTAATTGATGTGAAAGACAGCGGCGCATATATAGACGATTATACAAAGCAACTTGTTGGCCGGCTTCACGAGCATGGGATTTATGCCATTGCCCGTCTTGTGGTTTTTCAAGACAGTTCTCAAATTAAAGCGCATCCTGATTGGTATTTTAAAAAATCAGACGGTTATCTGTGGGTTGATAATCGCGGCTGGTACTGGATGGATCCTGAAAATCGCGAAACTTGGGCTTATAATGTAGATATTGCCAAAAAAGCAATTGATGCCGGTTTTGACGAGTTGAATTTTGACTACATCCGTTATCCAGGATTTAAAAAAGACGACGACGTAGTTTTCCCCTCGGTATTAAAAAACCATATAATAAATGATTTCGCGAATTACTTAACTTCAGAACTTAAAAAGTACGATTCTTATATCACGCTTTCCGTTGATTTATTCGCGTATAATATGCTAAGGAAGGACGATTTGGGTATTGGGCAAAATTTTGTTGAACTTTACGATTATTTTGATTTTGTGTCTCCAATGATTTATCCGTCGCATTATTTGCCGGGAAATTTTGGTTTTGATAATCCAGCAGAATATCCTTATGAAGTTGTTTTGAGGACGATTGAAAAGGGAAAGGCGCAGCTTTGGGATAAATCGGTTATCGAAGTTGGAACGACTACACCAGCTATTGTTAATCCGGTTTTTGAGAAGCGCCTAAAAAAACTTCGTCCGTGGCTTCAGGATTTCAACATCGGCGCGATTTATAATGGAGAAATGATTCGCAAAGAAAAACAGGCAGTTTATGACGCCGGCCTTACCTCCGGTTGGCTTTTATGGAACCCGAGAAATGTGTATACTGAAGAAGCCTTAGATAAATAAAAATATGAATAACTTATCGCCGAAAGAATTGTATGAACAGAAAAAAAATGAAAAACTGGCCGGGGAAAAAAGAACCGGTAAATTCAGGATGTTTAAAAAGATTTTGATTTGGTTGGCTGCAGTTTTGGTTATAGGCGGAGGAATTTATTGGATTGCGAAAGGAAGTAAGGAAAAAATTGCCGAAAGAAAAATTTATGCCATAGAAATTTCCGATCAAGGCCGTAACCATATTGCGGTTGGCGCTTCGCATCCGGTTTATAATTCCAATCCACCGACTTCAGGGTGGCATTACGAAGAATGGGAATCAAAGGGTGTTTACAAAGAGCAACAGCCAGATGAGGGTTTAGTTCATAATCTTGAACATGGTTACGTTTGGATTTCTTATCGTCCGGACGCGAGTCCGGAAATGGTTAAGCAGTTGGAAAGTTTTTATGGTTTCGGAAAAAAAATTATTGTTGAGCCGAGAAAGGAAAATGACAAATTAATTGCTATCGCAGCTTGGAATTGGCTTGATAAATTTGATCCGGTTTCCGGCAATTCTTTAAACAGTGAAGAATTGAAACGCATCGGTGATTTTATTGATAAATATATAAATCAAGGCCCGGAACCCAACGCTCCGTAGTATTATTTGATTTTTTCAGGTTTTTAGGTTAAAATTATAATATTATTATTCAATAAAAACATTCATGAATATACTATATATTGTTATTGCGGTTATAGGTTTTTTACTATTATCGCTTATTTTCATCTTTAACAATTTGGTCAGGAAGCGCAATCGCGTTGAAGAGGCCTGGTCCGATATTGAGGTGCAAATGAAGCGACGATATGATTTGATTCCAAATGTTGTTGAAACTGTAAAAGGATACGCTGCCCACGAAAAAGGAGTTCTTGAAAATGTTACTCGGGCTAGGACGCAAGCTATGGGCGCTCATTCAAACGCGGAGCACGCGGAGGCAGAAAATATGCTTTCTAACACCCTAAAAACTCTTTTTGCGGTAGCGGAAAATTATCCCGATCTTAAAGCCAATGCCAATTTTTTGGATTTGCAGCGCGAATTAGCCGACACCGAAAATAAGATCCAGTCGGCGCGCCGCTTCTATAATTCCAACGTGCGCGACTATAACATTGCTATAGAGTCGTTTCCAGCGAATATGATTGCTAATACGCTTGGTTTTACCCGCAAAGAACTTTTTGATCTTGAAGAAGAAGTGGCCAAAGAACCGGTCAAGGTTAAATTCTAAATTATCAAGATGAAAACAAATTTTTAAAATTGCTTAGCCCCATTCGCCTACGGCGAACGGCTCGCCCCCACCTACAATTTTAAAAATTTGTTTTCATCTTTCATTAATATGACTCTTTACACAGAGCGCTCTAAAAATATTTACAAAACCTGGCTGATGATGACCGTTTTTTTTGGCGTTGTTATTGGAATCGGATGGATTTTCAGCCAGATTTACGGAAATTCCGGCATCTTATATATTGCGGTGGCTTTTAGTATTTTTATGAACGTTTTAAGCTATTGGTTTTCGGACAAGATTGTTTTAAAAATGCATAAAGCGAAACCGGTGGATTTAAAATCACATCCCGAGCTTTACAGAATTTTAGAAAATCTTACCATTGCCGCCGGACTTCCCATGCCAAGGTTCTATATAATAGAAGATCCGGCGCCAAACGCTTTTGCCACCGGACGTAATCCGAAAAACGCTGTGGTAGCGGTAACAACAGGGCTCATGGAAAAACTGGATCGCAGTGAACTTGAAGGAGTGCTCAGCCACGAACTTTCCCACATAGGAAATCGGGATATGCTGGTTTCAACCGTGGCTGTGGTTTTGGTTGGTTTTATAGCCATTCTTTCGGATATGTTTATGCGCTCTATGTTGTTTGGGGGGATAAGAAGCCGAGATAATGATTCCCGCGCCGGAGGAATTTTGATTATTGTCGGCATTGCACTATCTATTTTAGCGCCGATTATCACTTCTTTAATTCATATGGCAATTTCTCGTAAAAGGGAATTTTTAGCCGACACTTCAGGCGCTCTTTTAACTAGATACCCAGAAGGACTTGCGAATGCTTTAGAAAAAATTTCAACCTACCAGCGGCCGATGAAAACCGCTTCCAATGCCACCGCGCATTTATTTTTAGAAAATCCTTTCGGAGCAGATAGGGATAATTCCGCCAATAGGCGGACTCCATGGCTTGTAAAAATCTTCTCCACCCACCCGCCGATTGGGGAAAGAATAAAAATATTGAAAGGTTTGAAAATTTAAAAAAATAAATTTGTGGAGAGGTCGCATAGAGGCCTATTGCGCGCGCTTGGAAAGCGCGTATACCGCAAGGTATCGCGAGTTCGAATCTCGCCCTCTCCGCATTGACAATTTTACTTTGCCATGTTTTAATCTATTATAATTTAGTTTTTTAAAAAATAAAGTAGAGGGGACTCATGATTCAGGATAATCTTCCGCGCCATGTTTTTATTATTCCAGATGGAAATCGAAGATGGGCAATGTCTCGGCATTTGGCGCCGTGGGAAGGTCATATTCAAGGCCGGGAAAGATTTCATGAAATAAGCGACACAGCTTTTGAATGCGGTATTTCGTATTTCACTTTTTGGGCCGCGTCTGAAGACAATCTTACAAAAAGAGATCCTGTTGAAATCAGTTTTTTGACCGGACTTTTGCGGAGAGAACTCGAGGGTAACATTGTTGAAAAACTTTTTACGAACCATATTCGACTGCGTGTTTTAGGCGGGTGGGAAAAGATTTTTTCCGATAACCGGTTTTCCGATTGTATTCATTCGCTTGAGGAAAAAACCGCTGTTTATAAAGATCGACACCTTACGATCCTTTTAGGATATAGCGGTAAAACCGAAATTGCCGATGCGGCAAAAGCTGTTCGCGCTGCATCGGTAGTGAACCCAGACGATATTAGTTTTGAGACCGTTAAAAGATTTTCTTGGACACGTAGTTTGCCTTCGGTTGATCTCGAAATTCGAACCGGAGAGGAAAGGCCCGGTTGGTCGCATCGCAGTTCGGGCGCGCTTCCTTTTATTGCGACCGATTCGGCGTATTACCATACGGAAACGCTTTGGCCAGATTTTTCCAAAGAACAATTTCTTTCAGTCATTGAACAGTATGGAGCATATGAACGACGGTTTGGGGCTTAAAGCGCGCTTTTTTACGCGCTTTTTATTTTTTATTGTTTTTAAACTGAAAAACGCTTAAAATAACAATAATGTTTGAATTTTTTGAGATAAAAAATAAAGCGGAATATAATCCGCTTTTACTTGCAGAAAATGCGCCTTTTACTCAAGCATGGTTTTTTGGCGAATGGCAGGAAAAAATGGGACGCAAAGTCAGAAGATTTAAAATTAAAAAAGATTCCGAAATTATTGGAGTTTTCCAAATTATAAAATATCCGCTCCCATTTTCTAAAAGTTTTTTATATATTCCGCATGGGCCCGTTTTAACAAGCAACACGCAACAAGCAACAAGCAACAATGAATTTTTAAAAGAGTTTCACGAAAAATTGCTTAAAATTGCCAAAGAAGAAAATGCGATTTTTGTCCGATTTGATTTTCACTCCCGTAATTCGGATTATGGCAGTAAAGAAAGTTATAAAAGTTATTTTAAGAAAGTACCAGTATACGCTTATCATTCCTCATATTTTCAACCAAAATTTGAGTGGATTTTAAATTTAGAAAAACCGGAAGAAGAAATTTTAAATAAGATGCATCCTAAAATTCGCTACGGGATTCGATTAGCAGAGAATAAAGGCGTGAGGGTTGAAATTATAAAAACTGATTTTCAAAAGTATTTCCCAGATTTTTATAATTTAATGAAAAAAACCGCCGAAAGAAATAAATTCAGTTTGCATCCGGAGGTTTATTATAAAAATATTTTTACAAATTGCGAGGGAAATAAAAACGCTTTTTTGGCAATTGCAAATTACAATAATAAAATACTCGCCATAAATTTGATTTTGCTTTATGGCGAAGCGGCAAGTTTTATTTTTGGCGCTTCCAGCGATGAATATAAAAATTTAATGGCGACTTATTTATTGCATTGGAAAATAATTGTTGAAGTTAAAAAATTAGAGCTTAAGATTTATAACTTTGGCGCTGTTGGCGAAAATTTTGAGGGCATTTCACGGTTTAAAAAGCGTTTTGGCGGCGAACTTCTGGAATATTCCGATTCTTATGATTTAATTTTAAAACCATTTTGGTATTATTTATATAATTTAAGAAAATTATTAAAGCGATAGTT